>JAJTER010000019.1 GCA_021299835.1 Saprospiraceae bacterium
TAAATCAATTTTTTATAAATTATTTTTTTTTAAATATTTAAGTTAATAAAATGTTTTAAAAAATGATTTCTTGTTGGTAACGATGTTAATAAATTTTAAAATGGCAGCAAAATGTTTATATCTAAATTTATAAAATGTGTTAAACTGCATTTAATAATCACTTTTTCTACTTCAATTTCTTGTTAAAGGTTGAATAATATAGGTGTTTTGTATTCTTTGGAATTATAATAAATGTTAACAACAATGTGGAAAACGAAATTTAATAAAAATGATGTTAAAAACAGATTTATGGTTTCCTGATGTGGAAGAAAGTACAGAAGAGGGCATTGTTGCTGTGGGTGGAGATTTATCAGTGGAACGCCTTATATTGGCATACAGTAAAGGAATTTTTCCTTGGTATTCTTCTGACAAAAGTCCTATTTTATGGTGGTCACCAGATCCAAGGTTTGTTCTTCTTCCTGAAAATTTAATTGTTTCAAAAAGTATGCGACCTTATTTTAATCAAAATAAATTCCAGGTTACCTGGGACCAAAATTTTGAAGATGTTATTAAAAATTGTCAAAAAATAGAAAGAGATGATCAGCCGGGAACCTGGATTACCTCTAAAATGTTGGCAGCTTATATTCAATTGCATAAAAAAGGTTATGCACATTCTGTTGAAGTCTGGTTGGACAATGAATTGGTTGGTGGCTTATATGGTATTTCTTTGGGAAAGGTATTTTTTGGTGAGTCTATGTTTGCTAAGGTTTCCAATGCTTCAAAATTTGGATTTATTTCCTTAGTAAAACAATTGATTAAAAAGGATTTTATGCTTATTGATTGTCAACAGGAGACTAAGCACTTAGAAAGTTTGGGCGCTAGTGCCATAAAAAGAAAGGACTTTATTGATATTCTAAACCATAATAACATTGAGGAAACTTATATTGGTTCCTGGGAGAACTATTTTACTAATTAATTTTTACGCCTTAAGTTTTTTGGCTTTGTTTTCAATAACAAAACTTGGTCAACCGGTAAAAATACCCGTTTCTCTTTCAGGGACATTCGCAGAGTTACGTTCAGATCATTTTC
Source organism: Saprospiraceae bacterium (assembly GCA_021299835.1). Lineage (GTDB taxonomy): Bacteria > Bacteroidota > Bacteroidia > Chitinophagales > Saprospiraceae > BJGN01. The sequence continues at coordinate 1,069 of JAJTER010000019.1, forward strand.
ATGGTGGCATAGATATAAAAGGGGTGGTAGGAACGCCGGTTTATGCAGTGGAAGATGGATTTCTTCACAAATTGGAGTCAAAGGGAACAGGTTATGGCAATGTTATTTATATCAAACATAAAAATGGATATATGTCTGTTTACGGCCACTTATCTACCTTTAACACGCCATTCGAAGAACATTATTATAAGGAAGCCAAAAAATATAAGAAGTCAAATTTTTCAGTTTATTTCAAGAAGAATGAAATTCTGGTCAAAAAAGGGGATAAAATAGGTGAAATTGGAAATTCTGGCTTCTCGTTTGGACCCCATCTTCATTATGAAATTCGAGATTTAAAACACAATAAACAGGTTAATCCCTTGTTTTTTAATGTAAATGTAAAAGATTGTTCTCCCCCGGAATGGACCGCATTGAAACTGATAAACGTTGACGAAAATAGGGTTTCCAGAAGCGAAAGATTTGTTAAGCTTAATAAAAATGAATATTTTAAATTAGATACATTGGAAATCTTAGTTGGTAAAACTGCTTTAGCCGCACAGGTTTTTGATGGTATGGAGGGAAATAATAATAGAAATGGCGTTTATCAGTTAAAAATGTACGTAAATGGAAATCTTCATTTCCATTTTTTAGCTGGCAAGATAGCTCTGGAGGAGTCTAAATATGCCAATGCTTTGATTGATTATAAAGAAAATAAGATATCAAAGGATATTTTTTATAGGTGTTACCGTCTTCCAGGAAATAACCTTAAGTCTTTTAAACATCTTCAAAATGATGGATATTTTAATGTGAAATATGGCAAAATAACCAATATAGAAGTCGAAGCTTTGGATTATGCAGGGAATTATAGTCGGAAAAGAATAGCCATTAGAGGCATTAAAGGTTATTTACCCTCGCTCCCTTCTCACAATAAGTATGTGTATAGAAATGTTGATAACCAGTTAAAGACCTATTTTATAGAGGTTAATATTCCTAAAGGAGCTGTTTATCAAAATATTCCTTTTATGTATCGGGAGATAAATGAAATTCGCAAGGAAACTTTTTCAAGAATTCATTCGGTTCATAATGATAATGAACCTTTGCATAAAGACATTTTTTTGTCCATTCGTTCGGGAATTATGCCTGACTATTTAAGGGAAAAGGCATTTATTTCAGGTTGTAATCAACAGGGAAAGTATGTTAATTATGGGGGTAAGTGGAGGAAAAATTTTCTTGAGGGACAAGTCGATCAGTTCGGAGAGTTTTCAATAATGATAGATACCATACCACCTACCATAAAGGATTTATCATTAGCGGGAAAGGGGAAAAAGGGAGTCTTACAGTTTCATCTTTCAGATAATGTAGATTTGCCGGAGAGCACGGATTATCCTTTTTTTAAAGTTACCTTGAACGGACAATGGATTCGAATGCGGTCTGACAGTAAAAGCGGTATCATTTCCGGACATTTACCCGTTGATCTTAAGAAGGGAAAATATGAAATTAAAGTAACGGGTTGGGATAAAATGAATAACATAAATCATTTAACAAAGTCATTCACTGTGTGGAAATAATTTTAATGAACTAAGTTTTGTCTAACTTGTTTCCTATAAAAATAATAAAAAATGAGCCATTTGACTATTGGGGACGACGTTCCTTCCTTTGAAGAAAAAGATGAGCAAGGTACGGTAGTAAGTTCTACCTTATTATTGGGTAAAAAGTATATTTTATTCTGTTACCCGAAAGATGATACGCCTGGCTGTACTGCCGAAAACTGTAGTTTAAGAGATCATTATGCCACATTAAAGGATATGGGATACATTATTTATGGTGTTAGTCCGGATAATGAAAAGAAACATTTAAAATTTAAAGATAAATATCAGCTCCCTTTTCCTCTTATCGCTGATACAGAAGCCAGGTTATTAAGTGCCTTAGGTGCCTGGGGAGAGAAATCTATGTATGGTAAAAAGTATTTTGGTGTCCTGAGAAGTACTTTCATCATAAATGAGGAAGGTAAAGTAGCTCATGTCATTGATAAAGTCGACACAAAAGCACATGCAGAGCAGATAATAGCTTTATTAAAAAGTTAAAGTGCTACGGAATGGCATACATAATCGGGTATGATTCCACTGGAATTAATTAAAAAATGATGTTGGTCAGGAAGAGTATTACCCGATAAAACGAGGGCGGTATGTATGCCGAATTTATTGCCCCCTAAAATATCTGTATGCAGCGTATCTCCCACCATGAGTATTTTGTCTTTTGGAATACTTTTTATAGCAGATAATTTTTCGTAAGCATAGATAAATAAAGGAACGTCTGGTTTTCCGAAGCGAATAAATCGTTTACCAACAATATCTTCCAGCATGTTGGCAATACCACCTATAGCAATATTAATTTGATTGTTACTAACAGGATAAGTCCTATCGGTATTCGCAACTACGACAGGAATATTTTTATGTCTGAGTAAATTAATTGATTTACTCAAATCACTTTCCCAGTTAAAACCTTCTTCATCTAACAACACCAAAGCGGAAATGTCAGAAAAGTTTTCTGACTGTACCTCGCTGATGGGTAAAGTGGGAAGGCCTAAATTTTCAACATAATGAGCAGAATTTTTAGTTCCTAAATAGGCAATGGTACCTTTTTTAATCTTTAATTGAAGGTATTCTCGGGCGAGCATGCCGGAAGAAATCATATTTTCCTCGGTAATTAAATCAATGCCCTGCTGTTGATATCTTTTTGCTAATTCAAAAGGACTTCGGGAAGAATCGTTAGTAAGAATAAAAATTTGTTTTTGGTCATTATGCAGCTTATAAATAGTTTCTACCACGCCTTCAATCAGGCCATTATAATTTTTTAAAACACCAAAGGCATCAAAAAATATAGCATCATATTGTTGAATAACCTTTTCAAAAGAAGAAATTTTAGTCATACGTTTTTATTATAGCGCTAGTGCCCGAAGTAATTTATCGGCATTAAATTCTTTTTCAATGCTGGGTAAATAGGTGCTGTAGGCTTCCTTTTGTAATTTGGTAGCATATATTTCGTGGAAGAAATATCGGCCATCTTTAATGACATAGTTAAGAATAAAAAATCGATATACCTCTGGTATAAATCTGATTTCCGTTTCAGTGAGCGGATAAACGCGATGGTATGCTTTAAGAAATAACATAAAACGGTCTTCCATTAACGTAGAAATATTGTAGCTGAATACGGTTCTGTCACCAGCATCAGATACTATGCGACTAAGAAAATAAAAATCTAAAATCCGGGAAGCCATTCTAAACCAGTCATAATCCCAACGAGAAAAAAGACTGGTTTGATTTGTGACAGAAAAATTTCCAATATTCCAGTCCACAAAAACAGGTAGTTTCTGTAACTTATCAATCCTTAATAAATCGCTGTTTGTAAAAAAACGTTCACATTGTTCTTGAATGACGGAAGCATATAATCTGTGTTCAAATTGACCGAAATCTGTTGATAAGATATCCAGCAAATGGTAAAGATCTGATTTAAGTGTTTTTGAGGAGGGGGGTAATGTATTTGAAACTCTGGAACAAGCTTTATGAAATGCCGCAAATTCTTCTCCCAGTCGTTCAATTTGTGTATGATTTAATCGTGCAGGTAATTTCTGATCAATGGTAACAGGATTATAAAAAACAACCCAGGCATCAATCAAAGAATCTTTATACCTATGCACAAATAGCTGATTTCCTTTAATTAAGGAACGGGCTAAAAAGTGATTAAAAGGGGTATTCAGATTATTGGCAAGGACATTTATAATGGAGTGATCCTCAATAAAATGATCATATTTACCGAAATAAGAAAGCTTGGCTATAACAAAATCGCCTTCTGGAAAAATAATTTTATAAACATGATTTGTTGACACCCGTGCACTTATGTCAGAAATGGACTTTATGGGTCTGCTACTGTCATAAGCGGCCCAGGCATGGTTTACAATGGTTGTAAAGTCGATATAATGCATATCAGATTCCATTTTGCCAGGTTAGAATAGTAGGCTCTTCATTGGTAACAATAAGGGTATGTTCATGTTGAGCAACGTAACTTCCATCCCGTGTAATCATGGTCCAACCGTCGGTATCTTCCTTAACGAAAGACGCTTTAGTGGAAATAAAGGTTTCTAAAGCTATGACGCTATTTTTTTTAAAAACAGCTTTATTATATGGGTCGTAAAAACAGGGAATCTCGTCTGGATCTTCGTGTAGTTTTCTACCAATGCCGTGTCCCACTAAATTTTTAATCACTTTAAAACCTCTTTCGGCGGCTTTTTGCTGTATAAATCTCCCAACCACAGCTATTCTTACTCCTGCTTTAATCTCCTTTATTGCAGATAGTAAAATTTCTCTGGAGGCGGATACTAAGGGCTGTAAACCAGCGAAATCATTTCCAAGGATAAATGAAAACCCATTATCTCCATAATAACCGTTAAGTTCCGCTGACACATCAATATTAATTAAATCACCCTCTTTTAAAATTTTAGATTTGGAAGGAATACCATGAGCTGCCTCTTTATTTAGGGAAATACAGGTATAACCGGGAAATTTATAATCTTTAATGGGTGCAGAAGTGGCACCATAACTTTTTAATAAGGATGCACCATATTCATCTAATTCGAAGGTATTCATGCCCGGTTTGGCAAATCCAATCATTGATTTTAGGGTAAGGGCCACTGCATCACTGGCTGCCTGCATACCCAATAAATCTGCATCTGTCTGAACTATCAAGATTTTTAACTTTAATGGCGAAAGTTAATATAAAAAAAAGGTAATTTTAGAAGTTAAACAAGAAAAGCGAAAAATGAGGGTCAAAGCATTTGGTATAGCAAAAGAAATTTTAGGAAATTCAAGCATATATATTGAGCCGAATACGGTAACCACCGTGAGGCAATTAAAAGACTATTTATACGAACGTTATCCGGAGATGTTACATCTAAAAACAATGGCCATTGCTGTGAATCAATCTTACGCAACGGATGATACAAATCTGACGGAAGAAGCTGAAATAGTAATTATTCCTCCTGTTAGTGGAGGTTAAAAGCAAATTTTTGCCTTTTTTTCTCTTATACAAATATTAGATTAACACCTCACAATGATGATAAAAGTAACAAAACCTGGTTTTGTCTGCAGTTGCATTATGTGACAATTTACTATTTATTCTGAACATAAGCTTTTCTAGTTCCTTTTTATTGATGAGGAAAAGGAAACTTTAACAATAATTTAGTAAATGCCCTTTCTGAATTTACTTAAGAGAATATCATTTCATGGGTTCAATTTTTATCGTCCAAAAAATTGTTTTTAATCTTTCATTAATCATTTTCAATGTTTCTAAAATAGCTTCTTCTTTTGGTAATTCTCCATACACCAAGTTTTTAAAGGTTCCATTATAAATTGATTTTAACTCACTCCAGACATTTTCCAGATGCTTAAAAATAAGTGCTTCATTAGGATGATGAATTAACCACTTATTGTTATTTCTAAAACTTTTTACATCATCATTTGCAACTTTTAAAAGCATTTCATTAAAAGCCTCCGAATGAAGGAATTTTAAATATTCATCTTGTTTAAGAAGCTGATGTAAATCATAAGTGTGCCTTATCTTTTTTTTTAAATCATCCACAGGATTTTCTCCGTAAGAAAAGCGAACTAAACTCATTATTTTTTCACAAATGGTTCTTATTGGTTCTAAAACCTGTAATTGGAAAGGAATTAATCCGTATTCTGTTGCCATTTTAGTTTGTTCATTTTTTAGCATCATATCACCAACTAACGAAATAATATTTTTGGTGGTGAAAGGTTCGTAATAACCCAACCAGCTTGATTCCAGAATGATGACATCTCTTACTTGCCCATAATCGCCCTTAAATTCTTTGTTGTAAGAGTGTGCTGTTTTTCGGTTCATTCCCATTTTATGGGTAATACCTTCAATGTTTACTTCTGGCAAGAGGGTTTCTACAACCGTACTAATTGCCTTTAATTTTGATTTTAATTTGCTGTCTGTTTCACTATCACGCCTTAAAACCACCAAATCAATATCTTCCGAAAAGCGTTCTATCATATTGTAACATTTGGAAAGCGCCGTTCCGCCCTTAAATACGGTGTCTTTTCCAATTTTATCGTTGAAAATAGAGAACAATGCGTAAGTAACCCAATAATCTTTTTCAATATATAGGGCTTTTATACCCATCGATTCAGAAGTAAGTTGAAGCATATCAACAAATAAATCTTTATTGAGGTGTAATTTCATTTTATTTGCCAATTTTTAATTGTGGGCCAATCTGCTTCCTTAATATTTAATTTAAAAATGGTTGTTGGATTTAAACTGCCTTTTAAATCAGATAAATCAAAATCAGTGGTAAATTTTTCTTGAACAATAGCTCCTAATAATGCTCTTACTCTTGGCGGATATTCCATTGAAAGTTTAATCAAAGTATTAATATTTGGTTTGCTAAAGTTTACTAGTTTGCCTGCTAATATTTTAATGGCTTGGGAGGTAGATGTATCTGATATGTATCTTATATCTTTAAGCGCATCTAAAATTCCGAGTAACTGATAATTGTCCTCAGTAATTTCCGTATATGCTTTTACTGTGCTTGTTTTTAGCCATCCCTTTTCTATTTTTTTTCGACTTATATTGGTTGCAATTTTTGTTCTAAAATAATTTTGAGTGGTAAGGTTTAACTGATTATATAATTCACCTCCTGTAATATATCCTACTCTTTTGCCATCTTTAAATAAAAATCGCTTTAGTAATGCATCATAATCTGGTCCTAATGAACCCATTATAGTCATTTTAGGTTTGTAAAAAATGCCTTTTGATACTTTTTCTATAATTCCTTTTTTTTTCAAACGCTCCAAAGCTTTGGCAGCAGTAACAAAATTGACTGGTTCAATATTCAAATCAGCATATCCAAAAGGTTGACTTTCAGGTATATTTTCAATAGTTTTTCGTATTTGCTCAGCTACTTTCATTCGACAAAAATAAGAGATTTTTAATAAAATGTCAAGTTTTTTACGTAAAAAACTTGACATTTTAGGTTGAACCAAATTAACGATATCCACGTATCCATTTGGATAAGTGCGACAAGTTAAATGAGATTCCTTTTCACCCTAATTGCTCTAAGTCTAACAGGAATTTCTTTTTTTCCAGGCCATAGAAATATCCGTGAAGGTTGCCATTTTTTGCAATGCATCTATGACAGGGAACAATGATAGCGATGGGATTATTCCGATTGGCATTTCCAGCGGCACGAAATGCTTTTTCACTTCCAGCCATAGAAGCTAACTCACTATAACTGACGGTTTCACCATAAGGAATACGTTGCAAAGATTCCCAAACAGCTACTTGAAATGGGGAAGCATTTCCGTAAGAAATGGGTAAATCAAACTCCGTCCTCTTTTTATTAAAATATTGCTGCAGTTGATTAATGGTTTCTAAAGCGACCACATCATGAGAAGACATAAGGTCATTTTCATTTTTGGCATCAACTAATTTTACCGAAACCAACTTATTCTCATTGGTTATGATACGCAATAAACCAAATGGAGAATCATAAATCAGACTATTCAAACGATTTTAATTTTTACTTTCAGGCGAAGATAGCAGATTAAAAAACTGATCTAATTTAGGTGTAATAATAATCTCAGTTCTTCGATTTGCCTGTCTTCCAGCCGCCGAGTCATTTTCTACCTTCGGAGAGAATTCACCTCTACCTCCAGCGGTCATTCTTTTTGGATCTACCTGGTGTTTTTGTTGCAGAAAGCGCACAACGGAGGTAGCTCTGCGAACACTTAAGTCCCAGTTATCTATGGTACAGGAATTAGAAATGGATAAATTATCGGTATGACCTTCAACTAAAATATCAATATCTTTATGGTCATTAACGACGGAGGCAACCTTTGCTAAAACACTTTGAGCTCTGTCGTTGATGTCATGACTTCCACTTCTGAAGAGTAGTTTATCAGAAATAGAGACATAAACAACCCCCTTTTTTACTTCAATGGTCAAATCCTGGTCATTTACATCAGATAAAGATCTTTTTAAGGTATTTACCAAAGAAAGACTTAAAGAGTCCTTTCTTTGCATCTGACCTGTAAGGTCTTGTATATATTTGCTCTGTTCGCTTATAGCCTGTAGCGATTTATTGATACTTTCTGCCCCACTTTTACTAATTACGGAAAGATCGGAAAGTCGATCCAATAAACTGGCATTTGTACCTTTTAATAAAGCAATCTGGTCTTCTAGCAGACGAACCTGGTTTCTTTTATCAGTTAGTTCGCCATCTTTATTTTGCATTTCACGCAAACGGCTTTGTAATTCTGTTTCTTTTATCTGGAGTTGACTTTTCAGTTGGCTTAATTGAAACTGGCAATCTGCCAAATTCTGTTCAGCCGCTTTAACCAATGCCTGTTGTTCACCCTGAAAGGCTAAGTATTTCTTTTTTGTAACACAGGAAGATCCAATTAAGACAAGGGAAAGAAGAAAAAGATAGGGCTTCATAAAAGGTATATTGAAAAAATGAAAAACAAGTAGAAAAAATTTCACACTTTAAAAGTAACGAAAATTTATTAAAAAATTGTCTATTTTGGACTGCCAATTTTTATGGTAATAGCACCTGAACGAAATCTATTTTACTGAAAATGCTCCAAAAACTTATCATTGGGCTAGTGGCTCTGTTTTCTCCATTTCTTGTAAATGCACAGGAAGTAAGTGAGTTTAAACTACAAAAAGTAACCTCTACTATCAAAATCGATGGTCTTCCCGACGACGAAGCCTGGAAAAACATACCTGAAATTAAGGATTTTTGGCAATATTTTCCTACCGATACTTTACCTGCACAGCAAGGCATTTCAGTGAAAATAGCGTATGATGACCAGCATATATATTTTCTCGCTGTCATGAAAAATAGAAAAATTGACAGAGGTTATATTACCCCTTCTCTAAGAAGGGATTATCGAGGAGAAGCAAATGATGGATTTACGGTTATCATCGACCCATTTCAGGATCAAACGAATGGTTTTCAATTTGGAGTGAACCCTTTTGGTGTACAAAGAGAGGGTTTAGTTTCAAATGGTGGCTCTGAAGGCACCGATTTGAGTTTGAGCTGGGATAATAAATGGTTTGCAGGAGCAAAACAATTTGAAGGTTATTGGGTAGCAGAAGGTGCCATACCATTTAGCACACTCCGATTTAAACCGGGATCTAAGTACTGGAATTTTAAGTTTTACAGGATAGACAGCGAATCTTCAGAAAGGGTCGTTTATCCTAGACTGCCCCGACAGTTTCAGATATTAAATCTGGTGAGTATGTGCAGAGGCGTCTGGGACGAACCCTTATCGAAAAAAAATACTAATATTGCTATTATTCCATATACCTTAGCCAATTCACAAGTAAATAAAATTAATAATACGCCCGTTTCTAATAAGGTAAATATCGGTGGAGATGCTAAAATTAGTGTGGGCCCCGCTTTAAATTTAGATTTGACGGTAAATCCTGACTTTTCGCAGGTGGAAGTAGATGAACAGGTTACCAATCTGGATAGATTTGAAATATTTTTTCCGGAAAGGAGGCAGTTCTTTTTAGAAAATGCCGATTTATTCGCCTCCTTCGGGCAGGAACGATTAAGACCCTTCTTTTCCAGAAGAATCGGTATTGCCAGAGACGAAGAAACGGGACAAAATATTCAAAATCCTATTTATTTCGGAGCCAGATTGAGCGGTAAACTGGATAATAACTGGAGGATTGGATTACTTAGCATGCAAACAGCAAGAGATTTATCCATTAATCAACCCTCTGTAAATTATAGTGTGGCTGCAGTGCAAAGAAAAATATTTAGCAGATCTAACGTGGGTGTTATTTTTGTTAATAAAGAGCCTTTTTATGATGAAAATGTAATAGGGTTTAATAGAAAAAATTTTAATCGTGTGCTTGGGTTTGACTATAATCTTGCCACAGCAGATAATAAATGGGCGGGAAAGGCTTTTTATCATTACTCTTTTGATGAGGAAAATAAAGGTAATTCCGGCGTCTTTGGTGGTGATATTGCATATAATACTTATCATTGGGAGTTCTCCTTTACTGGCCAGTCGGTCGGTGAAAATTATAATCCGGAAGTAGGTTTTGCAAGGAGAACTAATTATAAAAGGGTAGCATCCTCCCTTTGGTATAATTTTTATCCTACTGGTGGAATCCTAAATAAGCATGGTCCAGGTATTGATTTTGATCAACTTGGAAATGAAAAGTATGGTCTGACTGATTTTGATGTCAATCTGATGTATCGTATATTATTTAGGAATACAGCCAATTTAGAATTCAGGTTGAGAAGGGAGTTTGTGTATTTGTTTAGCCCTTTTAATCCAAGTGGCGGAGGTGGTCTAAGCCTGGAAGAGGGAAAAGGGTATGCCTACAATTTATTTATTTTACGTTATACATCCAATACCAGAAAGAAGATTAACTATTATTTTAGCTCCAGGTCAGGGCAATATTTCAATGGGAACAGATGGAATCTGGATGGAGCTGTAAATTTGAGAATGCAACCTTATGCGCTTTTATCAATGGTGGGCAGCATCAATATACTGCGTTTTCCAGAGCCTTACAAAGATGCAAACCTATTTCTAATCGGCCCTAGGTTAGATATAACTTTCACCAAAAACTTATTCTGGACTACGTTTATTCAGTATAACTCTCAAATTGAAAATTTGAATATAAATTCACGACTTCAATGGAGGTTTAAACCCGTTTCGGATGTATTTTTAGTGTATACAGATAATTATTATCCGGAATCATTTGATAATAAAAACAGAGCTATTGTGCTAAAAATTAATTATTGGCTAAATAATTAATTTAAGCTTTATCGAATTGTTTTATCCACAGGCAAACTTCCTCCCAGGTTAATTTCCATTGATCTTTTTTCATTGAGGGAGCGTACAAGACCATTTCAAAACGGTTCAGCAGTTGTCTTAATTGCTGAGTTAACGCTTGATTTGAAAGACCTGATTGTTCTAGTTTATCAATAATTTGTTCGTTGGAAAAATTTTCTTTTGGAATATCAAACTGGTGAAAAAGAAAAGTTCTTAAGGCAAAACTTAGTTCAATAAAACTATTTTCATAATCACCTTGATCTCCAAATATCTTTGCCTGCTGTAGATGGTCTGTGGTCACTTCAGAAGGGGACTTAACCTTTTTTCGCTGGCTGAGATATTTATATACATAGAAAAATGCGATACCCAGGAAAGGGATGGTAAAGCCGGCTATCCATAAAATATTGGTAAAAATGGAAGGCGATTTGAAGTCTTCTGAAGTTAATGAAACAAATTGACCAGACTCTTCTTTTAGAGAAATACTATTAGATTGACTGGCTGTTATTTTTATCAAAAAAGGATCTAATAATTTGGTTTCGTATTTACCTGTTAACGGATAAAAATAGGTAAAAGAGGGTTGAAAGGAGAATTCTCCTTCTTTTTGCGGTTGAATAACGTAGGTAAATGACTTCTGACTAAACTTTTTACCCTCATTTTCACCTCTTTCCTCTTCTTCAGACTTGGTGTCATATAATTGAAAGGATGGCGGTAAGTTAAGATTTGGGCTTTTTATTCTTTTGGCATCGCCGTCGCCTAAAATGGTAATGGTTAAATAAAAAGTTTCATTCGTTGAGGCCGACGTTTTGTCTATGACAGACGACGCTGAAAAGTTGCCAATACCGCCATTAAAATTGGCCGGAACAGGTTTTGGTAGATCTTTTACGGTAACATTTAAGACATTACTTTCTACGTTTACGTATTTCACATCGCCGTTAAAAAAAAGGGAACTGGGTCTTTGAGGATCTTCTTCCAAAAGTCCTACTTGTAATACAAGAGGAGAAATACTTTGTTTTCCTGTTTGTTGTGGGAAAAGGGCAACGCTTCTTAATACTTTTGTATAATACGTTTTACCCTTTATATTGGTGGTTTGCACCATATTATCCATTCTCTGAATATCTGCTGCATAAAAGCCTCCGTAATCACTTTCCTGAAGGATGCTATAATTTTGAATTTCTTTTCTGGTGTAGATTTTATAATCAAGTCGAACCTGTTGGCCCAGATAAATTGTATTTTGAGCAAGTTCAGCACGGATAAAAAAATCCTGGTCATTATTATTTTCCTGTTTTCCTTCAGATGTCACTAAAATGACCAGGGAATTACTTTTCAATGTTTTTCCCCGCACTTTAATTCTGGCGGGACGAATGGTTAGTTTTCCATTTCTCTTAGGCTGCAAGGTATAGGAAAAGCTCATTTCCCTTTGCATTTGACCATTTTGAATTACTGTACTAAGCCCTCTGTTGGGTCCGGAAAGGATATAAAAATCGTTTGAAAAGTCTGGTGAAATAAAATCTTCCCCTTCCCCATTTTTTAAGATAAAGGAGACTTCCACTAAATTTCCAGGTCGTACTTTCTCAGCATCGGCAACGGCAAAGAAGGATGTTTGACCGTAAAGGAAACTACTTACCAAAAGAATTAGACTACATAAAAATGGGCGCATTTTACCAATCTTTTTTGACTTGACTATTTGTTTTTCCAGCTTGTCGAAGTTTTGATTGCACTTTTTTTTCTTCTTCATCCATAATATTTAGAAGAGCTTCCGCTTCTTCCTTTGATAATTTTCTTTGTGTATTTTCACCCTGCTCTTGTTGATTTTTATTTGGGTTACTATTTTTTTGATCTTGATCTTGCTTTTGCTGATCTTGTTTTTGTTTATTTTCCTGCTGCTGTTGCTGTTGTTCTTTCTGCTGCTGTTTTTTTAATGCAACGGATAGATTGTGCTGCGTTTCCTGATCTCCCGGTTTAATTCTAAGCGCTTGTTTATAGGCATCAATGCTACCCTTAAAATTTCCTTTTTGGTAGAGTGCATTTCCTAAATTATAGTAAGCATTTGCTTTTTGTCCGGATGGATTTAATTTATCAATAGATTGTTGATAATTATTGGCGGATTCTTCAAATCTTCCTTGATTATACACCGCATTTCCAAGGTTATACCAGGCTTTTGGCGTAGCCTTTTTCTCCAAAGCTTTTCTATAAGCTTCCTCTGCGGCGACTGTTTCTTTTTGTCTGTATAAACGATCCCCTTCTCTGAGGTCTTTATGGTCATTTTGGGAAAAAAGGGAGGTTGACAAAAGAGCTAAGACCATGGTAATGCTCATTTTTCTATAAGAAAGTAAAAATTCGAAGAGGAGGAAAAAACAGGCAATGGCCAGAAAAAGTTGATAGAACGACCTATATTCTGAATAAACGCGTGTTTCTAAGCCTGTTTTTTCGAAACGGTTTAGATCTGACAGTAAACTATTCAACGTTGACGATTGATCCATACTTAAGGCATAATAATTTCCCCGGGTAATCCTGGCTATGGTTTGTAAATTTTCTTCTTCCAGTTTAGAAATGACTGGATTACCATTTTCGTCTGTTTTAAATGAATTAAAGCCACTGGAATAATCAGGAATTTTTGCCCCTTCTGGCGTACCAATTCCGATAGTAAACGCAGAAATTCCTTTTTGAGCAGCTTGCCTTGCTGCGTCTTCTAAACCTGGTTCGTGGTTTTCCCCATCACTCAAAATAATCAACGCTTTGCCATTGGCCTTTTTATAGGAAAAGTAACGGAGTGCGACGGAAATAGCGGAAGAAAAATTGGTACCTTGATTACTTACGATGTCAGGAGAAAGCGTTTGAAGAAAAAGCAGGAGGGCTCTGTAATCTGTTGTTAAGGGCGTTTGAAGATAGGCATTGCCAGCAAAAACAATGAGACCGATTCTGTTTCCCGTCAAAGATCGGATAAGTTCCTCGGAAAGACGTTTTAGACGGTCGAGTCTACTGGGAGGCATATCAGCCGCCATCATTGATTTTGAAATATCCAGCGCAAGAAAAACATCAAAACCATTGGTTTTTACAACCTCCGATTTGGTACCCATTTGAGGATTAGCCAAAGAAATGAGGACGAAAAATATCCCTAAAGTATAGAAGACTATCTTTCGTTTGTTTAACTTATTAATCGTAGGGCTGTCGTTTAATAACAAAGAAGCATTGCCAATACGAGCTAACTCCTTTTTCTTTTTCCGTAAGACAAGGAAGTGAATAAGACCTAATATGGGCAAAATACAGAGGCCAAATAAAAAAGCAGGATGTTCGAATCTAAACATAAAAAACATTTATGGAGTACTTCGAAACACGGTTATTCTTAGCAATCTTTCCGTTATTAAAAGGAAGAGTGCAAAACCAGTAAACCAAAAATAAAGATCTTTAAATCTTTTAAATCGGGTTACTTCTAACGTAGTTTTCTCTAATTTATCAATTTCAGCGTAAATATTTTCCAGGGAACGTTCGTTGGTTGCCCTATAATATTTCCCACCGGTAAGCGTAGCCATTTCGCGCAATAAAGGTTCATCAATTTCAACTTGAGCCAAACCGAAAATATATTCCCCATCACTTCTTCGGCTAACAGGCGTTAAAGCAGCGCCGGAAGTTCCCACGCCAATAGTATAAACTTTAACATTGTATTTAAGGGCAATTTCAGCGGCCGTTATAGGTTTCAAATAACCTGCATTATTGACGCCGTCGGTAAGTAATATAACCACTTTACTTTTGGCGTCACTGTCTTTAATCCTATTTACTGCCGTACCCAAACCCATGCCAATAGCTGTTCCGTCTTCTAAAAGACCACATTGCAAATTGGCTAAATATTCTTTTAAAATATCATGATCACTTGTTAGCGGACACGGAGTAAAAGCTTCGCCTGAAAAACTTACCAGTCCAAGGCGATCATACTTTCTCTTGTCTATAAATTGGGCAGCTACCCGTTTACAAACCTCCAGGCGGTCAGGTTTAAAATCTTGGGCCAGCATACTACTTGAAAGATCCACTGTTAACATGATATCAATACCTTCCGCATTGACTTTTTCTTCTTGCAGTGCTAATTGAGGTCTTGCCAGTGCCAAAATGAAAAAAAGAAAAGCCAGCAAGCGAAATATAATCAGATAAGGCAGTAGGGTAACCCGCCAGTTTTTTTTAAATTTTAATAGACTACTACTTTCAGGTAAATTAATAGTGTCTATTTTTTTTGTGTAATACTTCTTTAGGATAAAATAAATAAGTGGAATAAGAGCCCATAAGAGCAGATAGTATGGATTTCTAAACGATAATTCTTTGATTAGTTCAATCATAATAATAAGGGTAATTATTTATTTTCAGAGGTGATTGAACTTTCCTCTGACAGAAATTGGGTTAAAAATAGTTTCACCTCTTGAAACGCTTCTTCATGGAAAGAATAAGTAGGTTCATATTTTGCAAATTTTACTAAATCTACGGTTTTCATCCAGGCAATCATTTTTTCAGAGAGAAGAGATGATATGGGTAAATGCTGTATTTTTTCCAACACTTCAGCGGTGGGTAAATCCAATAAATTAACCTCAAATTGTTTCTCCAGGAATGCCCGAAAAATAACACCCAATTCATAATGATAATTGACAAAATCCTTCTGTTCAAGGAAATTTTGCTTAGACAACCAATCCATTTTTTCAAGCGCCTCTTTTACCGGGGAAACTATTTCAAGCGGAATTTCAGGGGTAGTAATCTTGATTTTCCTTCTTTTTCTAAGCCATAAAACAATTAAAAATAGTATAAAAAGTCCGCACAAAATATAGATTAACGGTAACCAATCTTGCCAGTTTTTATTTTCGTTCCAAATATCTCTTATTGGTTTTATTTCCGAGGAGTCTTTTTTCATTGGGAGAGGCAAGACCTTAATTTGAACACTATTCGACGAAATGGAGTCAAAAGATGTTTGGTTACCTGCTACGGGAAATCTAATAGGACCTAAAGTATATTGTCCTGGTTCAAATGAAGTTAATAGTAATTCGCGAATGAATTGTTGT
Source organism: Saprospiraceae bacterium (assembly GCA_021299835.1). GTDB lineage: Bacteria > Bacteroidota > Bacteroidia > Chitinophagales > Saprospiraceae > BJGN01. The sequence goes on from JAJTER010000019.1 coordinate 16,958, forward strand.
TCACCGTTATCGAGTAAAATGGTATCAGTGGAGACCGTTTTTAACAGTTCGAAAGGACTGTCACCTATCATTTGTTTAAACGAAGGAAAGGAAATATTTTCTTCCAACCCATAAGTTACACTGATTTTAACGGAAAGAGGGTCGCCAATAATTAATTGTTGCTTGTCTGTGGATATAGAAATCGTCTTTTGTGCATTCAGCGTAAAAGAGAAAAGGAAACCAATAAAATATGCAACTAGTCTGGTATTCATCAAGAGGCTCTTTTTTTGAAAAACTGGAGGAGAGCAAGAACGTAGGAATCTTGAATACTCATATCTATGACGCCCGTTTTACTTTTTTTAAAATGTCGGTAAAAAGCATCTTTATTTTTTCTGAAGGTGAGGGTATAGGAAGCCATAGCATCCCGGTCATGGGTGTCAATCCAACCTGTTTCACCTGTTTCAGGATCCCTTATTTGCAATAGTCCGACATCGGGGAGTTCAGCTTCACGAGGGTCGGAAACCCTGAATCCGATAATATCATGTTTTTTAGCGGCTATTTTCAAAGCAGTTTCATAATTGTCTGCTTGAAAATCACTTAAAATAAAGCAAATAGCCTTTTTCTTGAGAATATTGGTCAGATATTGAAGAGCGAGCGCTATATCAGTACCCGAAGTATCGGGTGTAAAATCCAATAACTCCCGAATAATTCTTAGCGTATGTTGTTTACCTTTTTTAGGGGGAATAAATTTTTCAATTTTGTCAGAAAAGAGAATAACCCCTACCTTGTCGTTATTTTGGCTGGCAGAAAAGGCAAGCATGGCACAAATTTCCGTAAAAACCTCTGATTTTCGCTGTAATTTACTTCCAAAGGAGGAAGAACCACTAACATCCACTAAAATCATAATGGTAAGTTCCCTTTCTTCTTCAAATATTTTTACGAAAGGTTCATTGGCCCTTGCGGTAACATTCCAATCAATATTTCTAACATCGTCTCCATATTGGTAACTGCGAACTTCACTAAAAGACATACCTCTGCCTTTGAAGGCACTATGATATTCACCCGAGAAAATATTTTTGCTCAGTGATTTAATTTTCAATTCGATACGACGAACCTTTTTTAGTAATTCTGCAGTGTCCATAGAAGGTATAAATTATGGAACCTCTATTTTATTAAGGATCTTAGTAATGATATCCTCCTGGGTAACATTTTCTGCTTCTGCTTCGTAGGTTAAGCCAATACGATGCCTTAAAATATCGGGACAAATCTGGCGGATATCTTCCGGGATTACAAAACCACGCCTGTGAAGGAAAGCGTTGGCTTTACCGGCTATGGCCAGATTTACGCTTGCGCGGGGAGAAGCACCGTACTGAATAAGATTGGACAATTCCCCAAGACCATAATTTTGAGGAAAACGGGTAGCGAAAACAATATCGAGGATGTATCTTTCGATTTTCTCGTCCATATATATTCTTTTAACGGACTGCCTGGCTTTTAATATATCAGCAGGTTGAACGACGGCACGGATGGTATTTTCCGGATTTTCCTCCAGTAAACTGCGCCGAATGATTTCTTTTTCTTCCAATAAAGTTGGATAACCAATTTTCACTTTTAGCATAAAACGATCTACCTGAGCTTCTGGCAAAGGATAAGTACCCTCTTGCTCAATAGGGTTTTGAGTAGCCAATACCAGAAAAGGCTCTTCGAGGAAAAAGGTTTCATTGCCAATGGTCACCTGTTTTTCCTGCATAGCTTCCAGTAAGGCACTTTGCACTTTAGCCGGTGCTCTGTTTATCTCATCAGTAAGGATAAAATTGGCAAAAATGGGTCCTTTTCTAACAGTAAATTCATTCAGGCTGGGATTATATATCATGGTGCCAATGATATCGGCGGGTAGTAAGTCAGGGGTAAATTGGATGCGACTAAATTTTGAATTAATAGCTTTTGATAAAGATTTAATGGCCATAGTTTTAGCTAATCCAGGTAAACCTTCCAATAAAACATGTCCATTTGTCAAGAGGCCTAAAAGTAAGCGGTCAATCATTTGTTCCTGACCGACAATAACTTTTTGCGTTTCCCTTTTTAAATCTTCTAAAAAAGCGCTATCAATACGGATTTGTGCATTAATCGCTTCAATATCAATATTTTGCATAAAAAACACGTTTATTTTTAAAAATAGTTTACAAAAATGCAGATTTTTTCCAAGAGTGCAAACAACTAAAATGGTTGTTTTTTAGAAAGGGAATCTCTCTTTTCAAAAAGAGGCTTAAGGGGAATATCTTCATCTAGTTTTTTAAAGGATGGCGTTTCTGGTCTTTCTGGTTTTGCTGGTTGAAAGAGCGTATCCCGCATTTCTCTTGCTTCTGCAATTAATATGGAATCGAGTAAACGGGTAGCTTCGGTAAGTAAACCTTCTTCACATTGAGCTTTTCGAATGGAGACATATTCATTTACCCTTTCATCTACTTCATTTTGAATAAGTTGCTGAATCTCATCAGGAGAATATTCTTCATTATTCAAGCAACTGCAAGTAAAGAAAAGCAGGTAAGGCATAAATAAAAAAGGAAAGGTTTTATTTGTTTTCATTCTGCAAATACTTTAACCTTAAATTTTCCTCCTCGGAAAGTCGAACATTTCGCATGGAATCCAGAAGCACCTGAATTTTTTTTACTTTGTTTGCTTCACAAGTAGAGTCTAATTGTCTTCCTAAGGGATTGACTATTCTTAAATACAAGGTATCAACTTCTGTTCTTTGGGTGGAAGTAAGTTTTAAAGGCGGAGGTTTGGAACAGGCAATAAACGTTATAGATATCCACAGAAAGCATAGATATTTAGAAAATGACAATACATCGGATATTCGTAAAAACAGGTTTGTCATGGATTAATAGTATCAACGTTACGTTTTTTCCTCAGCTCGAAATTTTTTCCAAGATAAACTTTCCTTACCATTTCGTCATCTGCAAGTTCCTGAGCGGTACCTGCTTTTAAGATACTACCTTCAAACATTAAATAAGCACGATCGGTTATGGAGAGGGTTTCCTGCACATTATGGTCAGTAATGAGGATGCCAATATTTTTAGTTTTTAGTCGTGCGACAATACCCTGAATATCCTCCACGGCAATGGGGTCAATGCCAGCAAATGGTTCATCAAGTAAAATAAAGTAAGGATCTACCGCCAGGGCGCGGGCAATTTCTGTGCGACGACGTTCCCCACCGGATAAAGTATCGCCCCGATTTTTTCTTATTTTAGTTAAGCCAAATTCATCTAATAAACTTTCTAATTTTTCATTTCTCTGATGCGAAGAAAGAGAAGTCATCTCGAGAATGGCCTTGATATTGTCTTCAACACTTAATTTACGAAATATGGATGCCTCCTGTGGCAGATAACTTATTCCTTTTTGAGCTCTCCGAAACATGGGTAAGGAAGTAATTTCGTCCTCTCCCAAAAATACATTACCGGCATCGGGTCTAATAAAACCAACGAGCATATAAAAAGTAGTGGTTTTTCCCGCGCCGTTTGGACCTAGTAGCCCAACAATTTCCCCTCTATTAACTTCGATGGAAACTTTTTTCACAACGGGTCTTTTACCGTAATATTTTTCCAGCGATGTTGATTGTAATAGCATGATATTAAAATTGTGTACGTATGAAACCTAATTAATCAACAAGAATGACTTTGTGTATAAAACGGAATCCAACAGAAAGTTCAACGGTTAAATTAGCTATTTTTCTTTCGGGAATAGTTATCAATGAGGAAGATCCATAAGGATTTGGATTTCTAATATTTGGTATGGCAGGTTGGTTATATTGCTGAGAAAGATCAGGATTAACGGATAATTCGACAATCATACCAATTAATTTTGAAAAAGGTAGCTCCATACCGCCACCTACAGAAAAACCATAGTTAAATTTACGGACGAAGCCCTCAAAAGGATAAATATAAGAGTAAAAAGGATTTATGGACGGATCTCCAAATCCAAATTTGGTATTAACCGTGTAATCCCCTCTAACACCAAACATATAATAAGGTTGCCCTCCCATGAAACCACTTCCAACTCTCTGTTTTGCACCGACAATCAAAGATACATTTCTAAATTCTAAGGGAGTGAACTGGCTGGGTAAGGTCTGTTGAGATCCATCGGGTCGAATAAAAACCGTAGAATAAGTTCGCAGTGAACTACCTTTTATATGATAACCAGCTTGAGCAAACAAAGAAAAAGGGCTATCTTCTTCATACGATTCTATGAAAACACTGCCTTGATAACGAAAAAGAGGTTCGGTCTGAAAGCTATTATCCCAGCGTTGTAAACCCATTAACGGACCTCCTTTAAATCCAAAAGCAGAACTTTGCGCGTAAGTATTAACAGAGAAAAAGATGCACAAGAACAAAAGGATAATATTTCTCATAATAGGTAACTTTTGTGTAGTTAGGTAAATGACAGGTACAAGGTAAACAAAAATAAAAAGAAGAGATAAATTAGCACAAATTGTTATTATTTACGCAAGGAACGGATTTTAATTTTTTTTCCATTTAGTTTCAATTTTGTACCTATGGTTGGTTCTTCCTTTTCGAAAAGTTTATTTCTCTTGCGGAGAGGCTCTGTTTGAATGGCATAATAATCGGCAATACCTTGTAATGTCTCATTGGCCTGAACGACATGCCATTTTTGCTCACCATGAAATTCTTTTCTTTTTGGTTCAAGAAAAATGCGTTGTTTTTCCGAAAGCTGATCCAATGTCTTATTTGATAAATGAGGATTTAACTTAAGTAGTTTTTTTAGAGGGATAGCATACATTTTTGCAATGTCAGTAGGTTTTATTCCTGGTTTTGCATAAACAAATCGAACCTCATTCATCACCCAAACGCCCGATTGGGAATTGTCAACGACAGCGGCTGTTTTTACAGATTCCTTTTGGAAGATTTTTTCACTTTTTGTAGATTCAGCCTGAACCTCAAAGGTGAGTTCTACCGGCGGTTTTTGAACCGGCTGAATTTTATGAAGTTCAAATTTTTCAATAATGGAAATAAGTTTGTCGCCATAAGATGGGTCGGTAGCGTAGCCCGCCTTTTTAAGGCCATGAGCCCAGCCTTTATAGTCATCTGGGGCTAAGATAAACAGGTTACTATATCTTGGTCTTTGTGTAAGCCAAAGAGAATGAGCATGATAACTTTCTTCAGGGGAAGAATATTTACGAAAACAAGAGGGAATTAACCGGCCTTTATCATCTCGGTCATCATCTTCTTTAAAGTAGGTTAAACCGGTCCAGTCATTATGACATTTCATGCCAAAATGGTTGTTTGCCTCGGTGGCGAGCGTACTAAAGCCTGCATTTGATTCCAACAAACCCTGTGCAAGTTTTATCGCAGCGGGAATGCCTGTAAGTTCCATTTCTTTTAAGGCTATCCACCTGAATTGTTCTATGTATTTCTTTTTTACGTCAATATCTCCTTGAGCCATTCCTGGAGATGAAATAATAACAGTAAATAAAAGAGAGAGAAAATATTTTTCTATCCTGCATAAGGTGACTGCAGCCATTCTGTTTGAGCTGATAAAGTTGATTTCAGCCAACTTAAATATATAATATTCCACGTGTTTATAAATCGTTCTCATCCTTTTCGGTTCCATCCAAAAGTTCATTAAAAACGCAAAGATATCATTTTTGATATTTGATGCCCAGGCATTTTGTGTGGAGAGGCGAAGCATCGCGTCTCTACCGGACGGCTAATTTTCCACGATCGCCAAATGCCAGGACTAATTTATCTAAATGGGCGAAGCGAGGGTCATTGGTAATACCTTTTGCGTAACGGGCATATATTTGTTGTATAATGGTAGCTACTTTGAAACAGCCGAAGGCAAAATAAAAGGCACTGTCCGTGTTGTTTCTACCACTTAACTGAATATAATAATCCCATATTTCCTGTCTCGTTTTGTTCCCGGGAAGCCAGGTTAAATTGGCGAAACTTTTTACAAGAGGATTCATTTCAGTTGCCTCGAACCAATAAGCTAAAGAGGTGCCCAGATCCATCAATGGATCTCCAATGGTACACATTTCCCAGTCTAAAACGGCTAATATTTCAGCGGGATTGGATTCATTGAGAACGAGATTGTCAAATTTGTAGTCATTGTGAATCAGGGAAATATCGTTGGTGGAAGGCATAGACAATGGTAGGTATTCCATAAGGAAATGCATGCTGGGAATATGAAAAGTTTCTGCATTGCGATATCGGTCTATCCATCCAGAAACTTGCCTTTGCACATAACCTTCGGGTTTGCCTAAAGTGGATATATTAGGTTGAGTGCAATCGATGGCATGAAAATCGACCAGATTTTTCACAAAGGAATCTGATAGCGAAGCCATTGTTTTTTCGTCTAAAGAGATTGACGTAGGAAGCGCATTCCTTAAAATGAGTCCTTCCACTTTTTCCATCAGGTAAAAGGGAGCACCTATTATGGTTGTGTCAGAGCAAAAATGGATGGGTTTGGGTATTTTATGAAATAAGGGATAAAGCAAGGAAAGGACCTTGAATTCCCTCGACATGTCATGTGCGCTTTGAATATTTGCACCAATGGGCGGGCGGCGAAGTACCAATGCGCCTATGTTTGTTTCCAGCAAGTAGGTTAAATTGGAATATCCACCTTGAAACTGTTTTACATGATGTATGGTGTGAATATCGTCGAGGACTGTTTTCAGGTAATCGAGTAGTTTAGGAATGGGTAATTCTTCGCCTTTTCTTGGGTTATTTAAAATATCAGCCATAAACATTAATCATTATGTACCTTTAAACCATATTGTTGTAAAATTTTTCGAGCCAACGAAGCCTTGTGCACTTCATCGGGACCGTCGTAAATGCGCGCCCCTCTTTCTTCCCGATAATATAGGGCCAGAATGGTGTCATCGGTTACGCCGAGTGCCCCGTGAACCTGAATGGCACGATCCAGCACTTTATGTAAAATGCCTGCAACAAAAAATTTGATAGTTGATATTTCTAATGCTGCTGCTTTTTGACCTAAAGTATCCATTTTATTAGCTGCATTTAAAACCATTAATCGGGCGGCATTAATCTCAGCCCTGCTATCGGCAATCATTTCCTGAACCATTTGTTTTTCACCAAGAAATGAATTTAGGCCCGTTTTTCGGGTGGCAGCCCGCTGGCACATGAGATCAAAGGCTCTTTCACAAATACCAATCCACCGCATGCAGTGGTGAATCCTACCTGGGCCAAGTCTTTCCTGAGCAAGTTTAAAGCCTTGATTTTCAGGTCCAATTAAGTCACTTTCCGGTATTTTCACGTTATCATAAATGATTTCACTATGACTTGCCCATCCTGTACCTGCATGTCCCATAATGGGAATATTTCGAACCAGATTAAAGCCAGGAGTATTGGTTGGAGTTAGTAACATACTGGCTCTTTGATAAGGATTTTCAGTGTCAGGATTGGTTACTGCCATTACTATAGCAAAAGAAGCTCCGTCAGCGGCAGTAGTGAACCATTTTCTGCCGTTAATAATATAATACCCATTTTCTTTCTTTGCCAGGGTATTCAAAAGAACAGGGTTTGAACCAGCGTTATCGGGCTCGGTCATTGAAAAGCAAGAACGAATTTCTCCGTTTAACAAAGGAAATAAGTATTTTTCCTTCTGTTCGTCATTGGCATATTGCAGTAACAGTTCGATGTTTCCAGCATCGGGAGCCTGACAATTGCATGCAAAATGTCCAAAAAATGATCCACCAAGAACTTCACTTATCTGCGCCACTTCCATTAAAGAATAACCAGGTCCACCGTGATTTTTAGAAAGATAAGGATTCCAGGCGCCTATTTCTTTTAGGAAATCTCTATGGGTTCTAATTTCTTTTTCAACCTCTGACCAGGGTATTTTAAGCCATTTTTGCTCATGAGGAATAATTTCCTTTTTCAGGAAATCTTTCAGGTTGACAAGTAAATCATTCAGTTGATTATTTTCTGGAAGAGAAGAAATCGTATTCATAGCCGATAGTTCTGTTAATATGGATAAAGTATGGATGGAAGATAGTAATTTCGCGCTAATTATTGAAAACGATAGAAATAAACATGGAGGTAATAAATAAATATTTTCCAAGACTTACAGAAAATCAGCGGAGTCAATTTGCGCAACTTCCTGATTTATATGCTGATTGGAATAGTAAAATCAACGTAATATCCAGAAAGGATATTTCAGAAATTATGACTCACCATGTTTTACATTCATTAGCTATTGCGAAATATATCCAATTTAAACCAGAAGCAAAAGTATTGGATCTTGGTACTGGAGGTGGTTTTCCCGGCATTCCTTTAGCCATTTTTTTTCCAGAGACCCAATTCATTCTGATGGATGGGACGGGAAAAAAAATTCAAGTGGTTCAGGCAGTTGCCGATGCCTTGGGACTGGACAATGTAACCGCCATTCACGGACGTGCGGAAGAAAGTAAATCAAAGGTTGATTTTGTGGTGAGCCGTGCGGTTGCACCCCTGGGTCAATTGGCCGAATGGTGTATGCATCTCATAAAAAAGGAAAGTGTGCACGCCGTTCCAAACGGTATGTTTGCCCTTAAAGGGGGACAATTAAATGGAGAGATAAAGGATCTGCCCAGACATTTAATCACAGAAAAGCACCCGTTAAGTAACTATTTTAAAGAAGCTTATTTTGAGGAAAAATATTTGCTATTTGTTCAATAACCTGCATTCGTAGGAATTATTAGCGAGGTATCTAGTCATGCATACCTTTGCCATTGAAGATAGCAGGTAAACATTTCTCAATCCTTGATTCTCTGGTTTTCGATTGTTTTGGTGCGGCGAAATGAAGGAGGTATCCTCTTTGCCTTCCGGGAGTCAAAGCGTAAAAAGCTTCTTTAAACGCTTCATTTTCCTCGAATTTCTGTTGGAGCTCACTAGGTACAGGGTAATCAGATGTCTTTTTTAGCTCAATCCTCAATCCGGCATTTTCTATTTCCACGGCTTCAAATATATATTCCTTCAGGGTATCTTGGATGGCTAATATTTGACTGGGATGAGTGAATTTAATAATTCGGCCACCCTGAACATTTTCACCTTGTGAGATTAATATTTTTTTTGGGTCATTTAATAAGGCACCTTTAAAAAAACTGATAATACAACTATCCTTAAATGCGCTAATCATAATAACATTATGATTTTGGTGGGTGTAACAGGGTTGTCCCCATTTGCATTCTTCAGTTAAACCACATTCCAATACAATATTTCTTAACAGTTCTAACTCTTTAGCCCACGTATGAACTTTACATTCCGGGGTTCCACCCAAAGAACACCGTCCACAACCTTCTAAAAAATAAGTTTCTACATCCCGTGTCATTTTTGAAAATATTTTAATTTAAAGTGACCCCAATAAAAAGTGGCCATACCAATGAGCAGATTAATCATTCCCGCCAGGGATTCCCAGGGTTTATCATAGAGCGTAAAAGTAATCATCCAAAGGGTTAATAACACAAAAATAATTTGAAAAAATGGGTACCAGGGACTTTTAAATCCCATATCCTCTTTATGGTCGGGTTGTTTTCTTATTTTATAGATACCAATGACCACCAGCATGGATGAAAGAGAAATAAGAATACCACAATAGACTAATATTTGTTCGAAAGTACCTGTTAGAATCAACAAACTACTGATACCAAATTGTAGCCATAAAGCTCTTACAGGCAAATGATTCGACTGCATTTTAAATAAAGAAAGGAAAGAATGGTCATTTGCCATACTGGCAGTTATTCTGGCTCCTACCCAAACCATAGCACTGACACTTGAAATAAGAGATATAGAAAGAGCTAAGCCAAAAAGATTGCCGACGGTTTTGCCAAACATTTTCTGTGCAGCCAAAGCAGCTACATTTAACTGGCCTTCCATTTCTCCTAAGGTCAAATGTTTTAAAAATATATACTGTAATAGGGTATATAAAATGGTGACTATAATGGTACCTCCAATAAGTACGATAGGTAGCGATTTTGATGGATTTTCAAATTCGTTGGTAATGTAGGCAGCTGCATTCCAGCCTGAATAAGAATAAACGACATAAATAAGGGCAATGGCGAAGGCGGGAGAGATGAGTTCTGTTAAATAAGAAGCTTCGGTTGCATTTGTTCCAGATGTTATGCCAGGTAAAAAGGCACCTATAACAATGAGAAATAAAATCAGGAGCATTTTAATTACCGTGCTTGAGTTTTGAAATACAGCGCTGGTTTTTAAATTTCGGGTATGAATAAAAGTTATGATGCCTATAACTACAATGGCTGCCCATCTTGGATTGACTGACAAGTAAGGAAAATAGGAAATCAGGGCCATCGCCGAAAGGGCTATCGGTGCTGTAAATCCGACGGTTAAAGAAATCCAACCAGATAAATAACCAATCAGGGGGTTATATAATTGAGATAGAAAAGCGTATTCACCGCCCGATTTCTTGATGCTGGAACCTACCTCTGCGTAGCTGAAAGCACCTGATAAAGCAATGACACCCCCTAACATCCACAGGGTCAGAATGGTACTGGTCTGATGGAGGCTTTTTACTTGAAAACCAAGACTGGTGAAAGCTCCGGTTCCGATCATATTGGCCAGAACAATGGCTAGTCCGGTTAAGGTCGTTATTTTGTACTGATTCGTTTTAATTTGGCTCAAACAGATAGATTAAAGGGAAATGAGGGAAACAAAAGCTCATGTAAATTTAACTTAAAATATAAGACGCTTCATACAACAAGGTTATGTTTAGTTACAAAATGGCTTTGTAATTACTTTAAATTTCTTTATATTGGTTACAAACCAGTGCCAATATGAAATTTTCTACCTGTTCTTTTTCGCTTTATTTACTTCTGATATCCCTTTTATCATGTGAACCTTTATCAGAATGGCAACAAATAAGCAATCAGTTAGATACCTATTTTCAAAAGGAATTCCCGGCGGACCAACCTGGCGGAGCTATTTTGGTGATGAAAAATGGGAAGGTTTTATTTGAAAAGGGTTATGGACTCGCAGATCTAAATACAAAAGAGCAAATTACCGCAAATACGTCTTTCAACACAGGGTCTATTTCAAAAACCTTTGTTATGAATGGGATTATGATATTGGAAGAAGAGGGAAAACTTTCTTTGGAGGATCCGCTGGAAAAATATTTTCCAAATTTTAAAAATCCGGAAATAGGTCGAAAAGTAAAGATTGTTCATTTATTGAACCATTCCTCCGGATTGATTGATAGTCGAAAGGTGCGAATGGATTCGGTATTTTATTTGACAGCAAAGGATGTTGAAAATTTTGCCCCTATTTTGGCTAATGATTCAACGGCTTTCGACGCTGGTTCCCGTTTTGAGTATTCAAATCCTGCGTTTAATGCTTTGGCACTCATCATTGAGCAAGTTACGGGAAGTAGGTGGCAAGATTTTATTATTCAGCGAATTTTTCAAACATCAGGTTTAAAGGATAGTAAAATTACAGACGGACCATATCCGCAAACTGGGGTTGCCCATGCTTATGTTCTGGACAACGGACAATTTAAGGAAGATGATTATGGGGAAGAACCAACTTTTCCTGCTGCGGGTAATGGTGGCGTCTGGAGTTCGGTTCGTGATTTATACAGATATGAACAGGCATTACAAAAAGAAGTCTTTTTATCTGAAGATATTATAAAGAAAACAAGGACCATTTATCAACCGGAAAATTGGAACAGTCCTAGCCCTTCATTTATTGGATATAGTTGGTTTATTGGAAATTTCAACGTAGAAAAAGTGGTTTATCACACAGGAGATCAGGGAGGATTTATTGCCGATTATGTATGGATTCCATCAAAGAATATATTCTATACAATTTTGTGTAATACACCTAAGCCTACTGCACGGTATAGGAAATTTGTTTTGGAGAAAACATGGGGTCTTAGGGAATAAAATTGTGTTGAACCTTAGTCAATTATGTACTAAAAACATAGTAAAAAGAGTATTTACCATGACATGCAGTATATTTATTTGCTATTAGTTCCGGAGTTATTTTTTCTTTCTGGTGTCTTTCAACACTTGCTTTCCATCACTGGCCAATTTACGTTGAACTTTTTTTACATCTTCCGCCGGGGGAAGATTTTCTGGCACAATACCTCTTTTAGTTAGCACATCTCTGACAGCTATATTGTTATCAACATGCTCCATTTCAATCGGATTATGACCTTTCAAATTCTTGTTTTGAACGTTCAAACTGGTCATTTCCGCAGCTAGGTCTTTAGCTTTAATACTAATGGTAGGCAGAAAGTCTGCCACCGGCCTGCCATCAGGAACTTGCATTTTTTTCTTTAATTGTTGTGTAGTCAACCGAAACAACGCCTGGTCACCTTTAGAGCGAATAATTCCAAATCCTTTTTCATCAACACCTCGTTCATATAAAACACCGGATAACTGCTTTTCCGTTTGGCTTAGTTTTTCACGAGCTTTCACACGCTCATATTCTAATAATCGCTGCTCTACCAATTCAGCTCGACGGGTTTGCACGGCAAAATAGTTCTGTGCAAAAGCGATTTCCTCTTTACGGCTATCGCCATTCTGAGCTATCAGGTAACAGGCATATCTTGAAAGAAGAATATCATCGATCTCTTTTTCAGCTCCAGAGCCAATTGGAACCATCTTCCTGACGTCGGGAAGATGGTCGGAAATCTGCTCACCTGCATTTTTGCAAGACTCCTTTGCTTTGTCTATAACCTTCTGGAAATTTTCCCATTTGGAATATCCCAACAAATGTTGGAGCTCCCTGGCACTCCAGCACTCAATTCCCTCATATTCAGAAGCTGTGGCTTCAAATTGAGCAAATAATTCTTTAATCTGTTCAGCTTTCATAATTAAATTGGTTGATGTTTATTGAATTAATTCGAAAAGTTTATTTCAAATCAAATGTTTAAAACTATTCCTTCAATATACGACAAATAAAATGGATATGAGGTTAATATGAAAATGCTACTAAATGATTAAGGTAAGCTGCTGTTGAATAGGGTTTCAACCTTTAACTTTTCTTTTCAGTTCCTATTCCGAGAAACAAAATGAACTTTTTTGTTATTATTATGAAAAACATGCCATGATATTTCATTTTGATAACAGCTACGGTAAGCTACCTGAATCTTTTTATATTCCTACAAATCCTACTCAGGTGCCTGATCCTTCTGTTTTGTTATTCAATGACAACTTAGCCAGGGAATTGGATTTATCCCCAGACAACATGGACATGGAAGAAGCGGCTGCCTTGTTTTCAGGAAATAAAATGATTCCCGGCTCATTTCCAATAGCCCAGGCTTATGCCGGACATCAATTTGGAAATTTTACTATGCTGGGTGACGGAAGAGCCATCTTATTGGGCGAACATATTACAAAAGCGGGGAATCGATTTGATATTCAGTTAAAAGGATCAGGTTATACTGCATTTTCCAGAGGAGGCGACGGACGTGCTACCCTGCGCGCTATGCTTAGAGAATACCTGATAAGTGAGGCTATGGCAGGACTGAAAATACCCACTACAAGAAGTTTGGCTGTTGTAAAAACAGGCGCCAAAGTGTACAGAGAAGAAGTACATGAGGGAGCTATTTTAACCAGAATTGCCTCTTCTCATATCAGGGTTGGTACTTTTGAATTTGCCAATAGGTTCGTTCCTAATGAATCATCTATTCTATTGGATTATGTCATTGACAGACACTATCCCGATCTGAATTTGTCAAAATCAAAGGCCAGAGATCTAATGGAGGCGGTTATGTTAAAGCAGATTGATTTAATCGTGCAATGGATGAGGGTTGGTTTTATTCACGGTGTTATGAATACCGATAATATGTCTATTGCCGGCGAAACCATTGATTATGGCCCTTGTGCCTTCATGAATACTTATCGTCCGGAAACTGTTTTTAGTTCTATTGATACCCAGGGCAGATATGCTTTTGGTAATCAACCTTCTATCGCGCAGTGGAATATTGCCTGTTTTGCTGGTTCGTTATTATCAATGATTCACGAGGAAAAGGAAGTGGCTATAGAGATGGCCAAAGAGGTTTTAAATTCATTCCCAGCTATTTATCAAGAAAAATGGCAGGATATGATGTTTAAAAAACTAGGTTTTGCAAAGGAGACAGATCTGCAACAAAGAAAAAATAGCCTGTCCACCTTGTTAGATTGGATGACTAAAAATAAAGCAGATTATACGAATACTTTTTTGGTTTTACAGGGAGATATGCCCATGGAAGGTATCTATTTGCAGGAGGATTTTCAGTCATGGTTTACTAACTGGCAAGACATGGAAAGGGGGAATGAGGAAGCCCGATTAAAAAGAATGCATGAAAATAATCCCTTATTCATTCCCAGAAATCATTTGGTTGAAAAAGCTCTTGATGAGGCTTGCTTAAATGACGATCTTCGGTTTTTTAAAGAATTACTTGACATTTCTGTCAATCCATACGCACAAAATGCCTCAGCTACCTCATTTATGAAAGTTCCTGATACTATCGACACTGGGTATAAAACCTTTTGTGGCACCTAGGAATATCCACTCAATGCATGGATAATGTTTTTTGAACAACCAGCATTCGGTCTGTTTGAATTAAATCTACCCCCATTTCGCGCGCTTTGATGTAATTGATTTCCGTATCGAGAGGTCCTAATAAGTCCGTAAATACTTTAACACCCAAACGATGGATCTCATCCACCATCTCTTTCGTTAAGGAAAGCCAGGACGCGTCAAAGGCATAAGGTTTCAGTTTATTGAATTTTGCCATGATATCGGTTTTGTTTTTAAGGGCAGGAAGTAATTTAGCCCCTTGAAAAACCGATGTCAAGCGCCATAAAAAATCATCGGAACCATAATATACAGCGTTTTCGTCCAAACCATATTTTTTTAAGATGGCAACAAGCGGTTGAGGCTCCACATCTTTGGCATCTATATAAAGGTAGGTTTTTTGTTGACGGGATGCGTTCCATGCTGAAATAAGCTGACAAGTTTCCTCCAGGGTAGGAATTTTTTCATTTTCAAACACACCTGTAAATCCCTTTCCAGCGGAGAGCGTTTTTAAAAACACTGCGTTATATAGTTTAAAAGCACCCTTTCCATTGGTCGTTCGTTCCAGATTAGCGTCGTGCATAATCATCAGGACACCATCATTTGTCGTCCTGACATCCACCTCTATAAAGTGAGCACCTGCCTGGAGCGCATTTTTAAAAGCTGCTAAAGTATTTTCAGGAGCAGAAGATGCATTTCCGCGATGTGCAGAAATTTGCAAAGTACTTTTTTGCTGAGAAGGATAGGTTATATTTTGAGATATACTTGTGGAGGAAAAATAAAAGGATGTAAAAGAGAAAAACATCCATTTTAAGTACGGAATCTGGTTCATAATTAGGGGCTATTTCATGAAAATGTATGAATTAATCTTTAGTTATTTATGGAATTCGTATTAATAATGTTAGATTTTATTTCACTGTTGTCCGGTAAACATTTTAAAAAACCGAGGGACAATTATTGAATTGCCCCCGGTAATGTCTACTTTTGAGTTACTACACAAAAAAGAAAGACATGGGTAAAAATATGAATTTTAGCGGACAGCCGATATTTAATCAGCTGTTAAATTTTATTGACAAGAACGAAATTAAACAAATAGCCAAAAAACATGAGGCAGAGCGGTATGTTAAAAAATTTACAACCTATCATCATTTAGTGGTTATGCTATATGCCAGTATTGAAGGCTATCATTCTATAAGAGAAACCATACTTGGGCTTTTGGCTAATGCACATAAGCTTTCCCATTTGGGCTTATCCTATTTGGTACGAAGAAGCGCCTTATCTGAGGCTAATGCTCGCCGTACTAGTTGAGTCTTTGAGGATATATACATGAGTGTCTACCGTCGATATTCCAATTTTATAGCGGATAGCCGGTTGAAAGATGCTGATATGAAACGTCTATATAATGGATTCCACGACAATTAGCTTATGTAAGGATATTTTGCGTGGAGTTGGTCGTAACCCTCTAGAGGGTAAAAAGAAAGGTGGAATTAAAGCCCATACCATCATCAAGGCCAGTGAAAATATACCCTGCCTTATCCGTTATAGTGAGGCTGTGCGTCATGACCATACGTTTATAAAAGAAGCCCAAAACCTACCAAAGGGGTCGATCATTACCTTTGACAAAGGATACGTTGATTACGAGCAATATGAGGTTTTCTCCAAAGAAAGTATCTGGTATGTAACCAGATTGAAAGAAAATGCTTTATACAAGGCAAGTGAAGAGTATGATATTCCAGATGAAGCAGACAGTGGCGTGCTAAAAGATGAAGAAATCGTCCTTTGTTATGGTGAAAACAAAAAGAAAGAACACAGAGCACGTCGTATTGCTTATTGGGACAGCGCCAATGAGCGATTATTTGAATTTGTTACGAATAATTTTGAACTATCGGCAGAGAAAATAGCCATAATATACAAGAAACGCTGGCAGATAGAACTTTTATTTAAACAACTAAAGCAGAATTTTCCGTTAAAATACTTTTTGGGGGACAATGAAAATGCCATTGAAATTCAAATATGGGCAGCTATGTTGGCAAACCTATTAATAACCTTGGCCAAAAGCAAATTAAAACGTTCTTGGGCATTTTCCAATCTTGTATCGGTAATACGCCAACAATTAATGAATTATATCGATATGTACGGCTTTTTGGAAGACCCTGAAGAAAGTTGGCGCGCCATTATTAAGGAAAATAAGGATAAATATAAATATTCGCTATTCCCAGAATGAGGGGGCTTACTTTTGAAAAACCAAAAAAAAGGTATTCATTATCAGAATGTTATGCCAATTTTTTAACCATTTTACGGTTTTACCGGACAACAATGATCTGAAATAGAGTTATTATAAAATAATTGATATGAATATTTGCGTGGTTCTTATAGGTTTGCTAATTTTCAGGTATGAAAGTACCAGTATCAAAGTTAAAACACCATCCCCTCAACGAAAGGATATACTCCTTATCGGGAATTGAATCGTTGATAGAATCCATTCAACAAGTTGGTTTGTTGAAATCTATAGTAATAGATAATCGGATGAGAGTTGTCAGTGGCAACCGTAGATACCATTGTATAAAAAAACTTGGTTGGAAGGAAGTTGATGTCCATCAAATCAATGTTAAAAAAGGTGATGAGGTATTAACACTTATACACTTCAATCAACAACGAATTAAGACCACACAGGAACTTTTGAACGAGTAATTTGAATTGGAATTATATCATCGAAATAAAGGTCTTAAAAAGGGTTTAAAAGTATGAAATTAATAAAATCCATTATTTTCTTAACGATTCTATGCTGCCAAAATTCAACCTACTTATTTGGACAGCCAAGTAGTGAAAATCGTTTAATACAAAATTCAATGCCTAAGTCTAACATATATTGGCTCGGTGAAGGACATGCCACGACTTTGAATTACGATATTGCATTCGATTTATACTGTAAGATAGACTCTGCTTTTGGTGTTAATTATATCCTTTTGGAATCAAGTTTTTTACAAACACACCATCTGAATAACTATATGAAATCAGGTGATAGCAATCATTTAAACCTCGCTTTCAGTACTTCGATAGGCACTTTCGGATGGACAAAAGAACATAAATCATACTATGAAAGAATTTATGCCCACGAACAAAAGAAAACAAAGGAAAATCGCATTCAATTTGTAGGCATAGACATTGAACACGGATATTGGCATACACACAAATTTATAATTGATTCGCTACTTCCTTCATCAATCCCTGACAGTAACAGAATAATTAGCCAAATCCGTCAACCATTGCGTTACAGCATTGATTTTCTTAATTACTACAAACAGTTATATGATGATGTAATACAGAATGAGGAGGATTATAAATTAATGTTAGGATGGCAATACGAACTTATAAAATATTTGATTAAGAACATTTACAACATCACTTACTGCCAGTCGTTTCCTAGCTCCTTGTGGAATAATACCCGTGACAGTTTAATTTACGAAAACTTCAAATGGCACAATGAACGTTTACACTTTGCTGAAAATATTGCTTTTGTACTTTTGGTTATAGACCCCATCTTTCAGGCTAAAACAAAAGAGGGCACTACATACATTGCAGGGCATATTGCATATAAAAAACCCGAAGTAAGCCAATCAGAGTATAGAATTCTTTACACGAAATCCTCATTTAATTTGCCAACCTTTTTCATTCCCCGTTTTGCCCGTTGGATGTTTGGTAATAAAAAATATATTCGGACTAGAGCATTTAATAATGATAAGATTTGGTCAAAAGTATCCGGAATAAGTTTCTTGAAGAAAAGAAAAAACAGAGATTTTAATTACCCTCTCAGCGTGGACAGCATTCCCCAAAAAATAGATTTAGTCGGTAATAGGAAAAAGGGTTATCAGAACCGTGACTATTTTCAATACATCATACTTGTAAGGAATTCACCAGCATGCACACCACTAAAAAATAAATTTTAAGCGAAATGTTGACAATATTTCAAAATTTAACGCCCTATAACAGCACTTACCCAAAAGTTGCGGGATCGTACAACTTAATAAAAATTGTGGTTAATGCAAAATCGTTCTTCAGATGAAACTTTCTGCTGAAAACCGCCATCTTCGGGTAGCTGCAAACCGTCAGCGGTAAGTTTACTGACGACACTAAACCATTCTGACAATAGCATGTCTAATTGAAAAAAGGAAATATGAGACTATTAATTTTACTTTCAACTATACTTTTTTCTTGCACCAAGGAAAACTGCACGGACACTCCTGTCCCAACTGCTTATCGGCAAACTAAGACCATTTCTTATAATTCGGTTAGTGTGGATGTTATAATAGATAAACCAGCAAAAAGCGAATTAGATGTTTTGCTTTTATTTCACGGAAGTGTAACCTCTGATAGTGAAATTCTTACTGCTGCAAATAACACCCTCGATAAATTCAAAGGAATTTTAGACAGAAATGATATGATGATTGTAAGTGTAGCATATCCGCAAGAATTTGTATTGTTAGGTGATAATATAGTCAAATGTGAGGCTGCATTATTATGGTTGAAAAATAAAGCAAGTCAAGAATTAGGGATAACTGTAAAAAAAATATTCTTGGGAGGACATTCACAAGGAGGCTATATGGCAACAAGGCTTAACACAATGCATCAGACAAATGGAGTAATAGCAAATGCACCAGGTCCATTGAATCTTGTTTATAGATGTCAATTAGAGGAAAATGGGCAAATTCAATCAAGTGCTGTATGTACAAAATTGAAAAATGTATATGGTACTACGTCAAGCAATCCTAGTCCATACTTTCAAAGGTCGTTACTTAATTTTGCTAATGGGTTTAAGTCCGACATTTTATTTGTTCAAGGATTAAGTGACTCTCCTATTCAACTATACACTTGGCCAACTTTTAAACAAGATGTACTAAGTTGTACAAATTGCCAAAACAGCCAGTTTGTTGAGATTACAGGTGGTGGACACGGCTCTTTATTTGAAAGCCCAATTGGGAAAACAGAATTTAATAACTTTATTAATAACCATTGATAATAAAACCTACCGCTAACACGGGTTTTGCGTCAGGCGGGGTGACTTGCAAACTTGGAGTTTTCTGCTCCTATTCAAGTTCATTGCCGGTTGACAGTTTTGTGCTCCGAAACCCGCCCGAACACAAAGCCCGGAAACGTTAGCGGTCAGGCAAGAAAGACACACCGAAAAACAGAATAGGTCATGGACAAAGAAGCAATCAAAAAAGAGCTGATAGAAACACACAAATCTTACACAGACTACATAAGTAGTTTGTCTGAGGACAAGTTTGTAGAAAAGAAAAATAATGGGAAATGGTCTGCGGGACAACAACTTCAACATATTTTTTTGTCTGTAAGACCTGTAAATTTTGCCCTATTTCTTCCAAAATTTCTTTTGCGACTTTTCGGTAAACCAAAGGAAAAAAGAACTTACGAGGAGATAATTAAGACCTATCAAAACTCATTGAGAAATGGTGGAAAAGCAAGTGCTTTATATATTCCCAAAAGTGTTTCGATCAACCAAAAACAAAAATTAATTATTGACTTAACCAACCTGATAATGTCCTTGACTAAAAAAATAGATAAGTTAGACGAAGAAGATTTGGATAATTATATTCTGCCACACCCACTTATTGGGAAAACTACAATTCGTGAGATGCTTTATTTTACAATTTATCATGTTCAACATCATCATAAAGCGATTGTAGACAACTCAAACTAAGTAACTATGGAAAATATTTACAGAATAGCACTTTTCTTAGCAGGTATGATTAACTTACTGCCAGCCTTTTTAGCATTTATACCTGACAGGATTTCAAAATCTTACGGAATTGAATTGCCAAATGAAAATTATGAGCTACTTCTTAGGCATAGGGCAATCCTTTTTGGAATAATTGGTGGACTTATGATATACTCCGCAATAGCTAAAAAGTATTATACGATTGCAACGACTGTTGGACTAATTAGTATGGTATCATTTATTCTACTCTATTTTCTAATTGGAAAAGATATTAATTCAGAACTTAAAAAGATTATGATAGTTGACATCGTTGCAACTGGTATTCTTTGCTTGGGAGTATTATTATTTAAACTTAGACCATAAGGTTTACAATATGAAAATCACAACCTCAAAAAATGCCCGAACCGCGGACAAGTTGACAGTTGAAAAATTATTATAACTAGTCAAGAATAGGTTTGGCATCCAATGATTGATATGAGTGGTATTAATCCATACCTTAACAGAGAAGAAATGGGTAACTCAACTAATTCAGCGTTTTATCCAATCGTAAACTAACGAAAAGGGGGAATCCCACTCCAATCCTTGAATCAATTTAATGGATTGAAAACCATTTATTTGAAAATCAGAGCTGCATCTAGGTACATTTTTTCCCTAGTAAGTTTTAAAAAAGATGCAGCTGATAAAAATCCTTGTTTAAACGAAAATGGAGGGGATAAAAACAAAAAAGAGGCTGTCTAAAAAGCCTGGCTGGAATAAAAAAAAATCCCTAATACAAAAGTGTCGGGGATTTTTGTTTGTTCCTTGAAGATTATTATCTTAGGGTGCAACAAAGACAATATGGGAAACATACAATTCAAACAACTTCCATTATCCGCTCCGAGCTTATTTCCAGAAGATATTTTTGAAAAAATATCCGTTAATCATCCCGTTCGATGAGTCAGTGAAGTGGTTGATCAGCTAAATATAGATGCTGTTATTAAGCAATACAAAGGAGGAGGCACTACAAGTTATCATCCCCGGATGATGATAAAAATATTGTTTTATGCCTATTCAAACAATATATATTCTTGCCGTAAAATAGAAAAAGCATTACATGAAAATATCCACTTTATGTGGTAACAGTTTGAGTTCTTAATGATTCTAAAACAGTGCGCAGAAAGTGCACAGAAAAGTGCGCAGTTTTTTCAGTTTTGACAGCGTTTATTTCAACATATATTCATTTTGATCAATGCTAAAGTGGGTGAAAATCAAAAAGTTGAAAGATTTGCTATAAACAGGATTTTGAAAAGGCTGCACGCCCCACACCACAGTTAGAGCCTGATAATCAAAAACATTGTTGATTATCAGGCTTTTTTAGTTCAAGGGAGATGCATGTATAAGCATAAAAATGCATGCTTCCGGCGATAAGTCGATAATCGACAGGGTATATCCTCCGTTGAATTGATCTTAAGCAATGATAAAGCCATGTTCAAGTCATATAGTAATTTGGTGCCCGGCACCAACAATCTCAATTGCTTTGATCTTTTACTTACAGCTACCAACAACCCTGCGTTGCTAAATGAAAAATTTCAGACATTGACATATGCAGTGCCAGATAATGTTTATGATGCGGATGTAGTGATAGATTTCTATTGACTCTTGACCAGATATTTCATACCGCTTCAAAAACTATTTTAGGATTCGAATAGTTCCATGTCCATTTTCCAGTTTTCTATCTTGCAAAAGGTGATTATATACTTTTCCCCCATTGAAATCCAGAATTTGTGATACACCAATACCGTTGGCTTCGCCCCAGGAAATAAATATTTTATTATCACCAACGGATTCCATAAAATAAGTTTCTTTTTCTTGGGTACCTTTTTCATCACCCGTAATTGCCTCCCAGTGCATGGTTGAATCGGTATCGATTGTTACTTTATAAATAGATTCACCATATGTATACTCAATTGTTTTTCCAATGAGATCTTTGGGTAAAACATTTTTGAATTCGCCATTCTTCGGGTTGTTACAAGCAAGAAAAATGGCAGCGACAAAAAAGAAATATTTCGTGTGGTCAAATTTTATGCAGATTCATCTTCATCAAATCCTGTAATAGCGGTGGCCTCTTTTCCGAAAATAGCCCTTGCGCGATAGGTTTGCCCGATCGGAACAACATACCAATAGTCAATGAAAATCGTACAACAGCAATAATACAATTTTCTTGTTATTCAAGCATGCTGACAGTTGCAGATGCCGACCGGGTCATAGAAATGGCGTGGGAAGATCGAACCCCGTTTCGCAAAAGCTTTCAGCTCTGGAGAGAACTGGTGAACAGTGGAATAAGTCAGAAACATCTGAGGAAACGAAATCCAGAAATCGACCGGTTTAAATGCACGCGCCAGCGACAGATCAGCCTGAATAAAATCAGTAAGCGCTAAAGATCCACAGTTATCTCAATTTTCAATATTTTCTATCCAGGAACTACATCGTTTTTTTGAACACAACCCGTTGTAAATTAAGAACACTATAATTGGTCACCTCTTTCCTGTTCTCAATTTTCTTTCCTGATCCTACTTCAAAAATCAACCGGTCACCTTGTAGGTCGTAGGTGGAGGTTAACATCACATTATGAGTTTCAAAAACAGAATATAGCTTGTTGTTGAAATAATAATTCCATAATTCAACACCATCTCCTTCATCCGTGATATACGTTTGGGCAACTGTATCTTTTAAAACCAACGTATAGTTTTTTTCCATTGGGTAGGTTTTCGACAGGTAGTTTGTTTTCCATACCCAAGTACCTGGGACAGAGGCCTTTTGTACGACTAATTCAACCTGGACACTGTCCTTGATTTTCCCTTTTCCATAGATGTACATCATTCCTCCCCACTTGCCTATGCATTTATCAGCAAAATATTCCTGTGAATTCAGGTTAGTGTAAATGGAACTGAGAAAAATGCATACGGCAGTGGATACAATTTTTTGGATGTGTTTATAGTTTTTATAGTTCATTGGCCATGTAATGTAGAGTATTCAAATATATTAAATAAGTGTCCAGCTTTACTTTTAATAAAGACATACTGCTGGACCAGCCGCTAGTTTAATGATTTTCATTCTTCAGATATAGAGTAATTTTTTTTTCATGGAGATATTAACAAGTTTATCTAACTTTGAAAAAACTTTGTATGAAGCGCAGGAAGTTTATTCAAAGTGGGGCAGTTCTGGCAGCCGCCATTCCTATAGGGAAATTGCAGGCACAGGTGAACGAGCAATTGCAGTCTTTCAGTACACATAACAAGATGTATGATGTGATTGTACTGGGTGTGGGCAGCATGGGATCGGCTGCATGCTATTACCTGGCCAAACGAGGTTATAAGGTTTTGGGTCTGGAGCAGTTCGATATCCCGCATGAGCTTGGCTCGCATGCAGGCCAAAGCCGGATCATTCGAAAAGCCTATTTTGAACACCCTGACTATGTGCCGCTCCTGGAACGGGCTTATCAGAACTGGAAGTCGCTGGAGGAAGAAACAGGCGAAAAACTATATTTCAAAACAGGTTTGCTTTATTTCGGAAAAGCTGATCATGCATTGATCAAGGGTTTACGCTTGTCAGCATCACAGTATTCCATTCGTGTAGATGAGATGACTGCACAACAACAGATCAGGCAATTTCCCCAATTCAATATACCTTCTGACTACGAACGCTTAATTGAACCTGATGCAGGCTTCGTTACGCCTGAGCGATCGGTTTTACTCTACACTCAACAAGCATTGCGGTCTGGTGCCGTCATTCAGACCCAAGAGAAGACCATTGAATGGAGAAAAACGGGCAGTGCCATCCTTGTAAAGACAACCAAAGGGGTCTACCAGTGCAAAAAACTTATCATCACCGCCGGACCATGGGCAGGCAAAATGGTACCCGACCTGGCCAGGAATTTGAAAGTAACACGCCAGGTGATTGCATGGGTGAAACCCAAGACGTGGACAAAATTCGAATGGGGTAATTTCCCATGCTGGACCATTGCCGATCCTGAAAAGACGGGAATATTCTACGGCTTCCCCATTTTGCCTGTCGGGCAATTTGGTGGTCCAATCGGTCTTAAACTTGCGCATCATTTTCATGGTACAGCATCAGATCCGGATACGATAAACCGTAACCTCACTAAGTCCGATGAAGATAATTTGACTTATGCACTGAACAAGTTCATACCTGACGGATATGAATCAACTCATGTAATGAAGACTTGCATGTACACCAACACCCCTGATGAAAATTTCATTCTGGATTTTATTCCCGGTTATGAAGATGTTGTTGTTGCTGCCGGTTTTAGCGGCCACGGATTTAAGTTTGCCAGTGTGGTAGGTGAAATTATGGCAGACCTCGCCATGAATGGTCATACGCAGCAGCCGATCGGATTTCTTAACGCCAAACGATTCAGCTGAGATGAAAAAGGTAAAGAATTCTGCGGCGTTTTTTATCAATAGCATACTACTCATGGTTCTTATTGGCTGTTCACCAAATAAGGCTTCACCTTCACCTGATGAAATACAAATTCGAAACATTCGTCATCTTTCTAACGAGGCCATAGCTATGCATGACAGCTTAACCATTGGTAATTACTGGACTGAAGATTTTCAGGTGTTATCATCGCGCAATATAAATATTGTTAGCCGCGAAGCCAACCGACAGGTTTTCATCCGCGAGTTCAACACGAGAAAAAATGTAGTCTATGCCAGAACGCCCGGGCAGATAGACATTTTTCTTGATTGGAATATGGCTGCTGAAACCGGTATATGGACCGGGCAATGGCAGGAGCCGGACGGTACGGTAAAAATATCTGGAACCTACTACGCCAAGTGGCATAAGATGAATGGCGGCTGGAAGATCCGGGCAGAGATTTTCACGCCTCTATCTTGTTCCGGCAGCGTTTATTGCAATCAACTACCCAAACTCTATTGATATGAAAGGGATCATCTTTTATGTAACGGCAAGTTTCATTTTATGGCTTTCAGCGTGTACTGGTA
>JAJTER010000100.1 GCA_021299835.1 Saprospiraceae bacterium
TGTTTAGCGAATAGACAACTATCCATTTTATACTAATGAATTCTTCAGGCACAAGGAGCAGAAAAAACAGGTAAAATAATAATCCCGCTAAAACGAGGTTCAGGAAAGAGAAACCAAAAAGCTTCAAAAACGAGCTATTGCTGAGTGGAAAATCGCGAGTCAATCTAAAATTTTCCTCCTTAACGCCCCTTATATCTTCTGTTATTTGAGCTAATCGTAGTAAAATCTTCTCTGATTCTTCGACACTAAAAACCCCCTTTTTTCTATAAAATTGTAGGTATTGCCAATCATGATATTTATCAATAAGTTGGATCGTAGGTTCTGGGTTTGCCTTAATTTTACCAGCTATGGCACCTTCATCTCTTATGGTTTCCTCGTCTGTAAGCCAGGAAAGAAATGCAAAATTATCAATCCGGGCAGTTACATTCACTCCTTCATCACTTTCCTCATTTTTTAAAATAGCTAGAGACATTTACTCCTTTTTAATGGTACCAATATAATTTTCACCTAAAAATTTCAATAGATTTCTATCTAAGAATATTCTATAAACTAAGCCTTTTGCCCCCCTTATGCTATAATTACTCACCAAAATATTAGTCATCAATAACTTAAGTTTATGTTGAATTCTACTTATTTTCTGGTTTAAACTTCCACTTAGCGGGTCGATTAAATCTTCAATAGATTTTTCCATTTCCATTTCATCGGAGCGGCTGGAGATACGCATATAAATATTTCTCAACTCCGTTTTATGTTTATAGATATCTTTTAATACTATACCTTCCGGATGTTTAAGGAACAAGATGTAAACCACCTTAGAGAGCGTAGGCATTTTAAGTTCAATATTTCCGTACTCGGGGAAAAAGATGCGATAATTACGATCAATCAAAACAGAACTAACTACATTTTGTCCTGTGATAATGCTACTGTTTTGCAACAAATAATTGACCTTGGCATTAAGGTCCAGGTCCTCTGTCTTGACTTCACTTAATACTTTCATCAAGAGGCTAAACGATACGGAGAGATTTTTAGAGGTAAAAATTTCGCGAAGTTTTAATTCCAATTCCCGTTCTTCTCTTTGTTCTTCCTCATCCTTGACTGTTTTATTTAAACTATAAAAATGCTCATTTGGAATAGGTCTGAGCTGTAAAATATATTCGACAAAAAAAGCATCCAGGATTTTTTTGTCATCTTCATCTGGTATTTTTAATGATGTGTAAGTTGCTTCTTTCCGGAAATAATTTACATATCTCAAAGTGGCTGTGCCCTTAAATTCGGGCAAATTCCCAGTATTTACGAGTAATTCATATAATTCGCGTTCCGATTTGCTTGCCAAGACACTGACAACCCCTTGGAGTTCACTATCTGATAAAGCGTTCCATTCTGGACAATGATATCTAAGATAATCTAATGAAAGCTCGTTTGTACCTAAGCTTATAAATGTAGGAAAATGAAGGAAATGAAAACCCCTTTTTTTTACCTGTTCTTGAAGCACCGCATAATTTTCCAGTACATATTGATTAAAAAAAGGCCTGTTTTCGCTGCTTATAAGTAGTATGGTATTAAAATCAAATCCAGGGATTGAAGTACCTTGGATATACGGATTGAATGCCGCATTGTCTTCAAATAAGGTATATTTCGACAAAATACCTCTCGCACTATTCTCCTCTGGAGCCCAGTGTGATACATTGGTATTGAACCAGTTTTTGCTTTGAAAACCATGGAGTTGGGATAATTCATATTGCTGGTTCGTCAAAACAACCAAACAGCAACAACCTACTTTCAAATTAGCCTTTGTCATATAAACAAAAAGATCGGGAAATGTTTCTAGCTGAATATATTCATATACCCAACCCTTTTCTTTTAAGGTCACTAAAGCTAATTGTTCCTCTTCTGTCGAGGAGGTTTAAAAAAAGTTTTTTGAAAGCTAATTCTGGCCTTTTCAGCCATCTTAGCAAAAATCTCGGATTTTTTTTTATCGGCATTCGTCAAGAATACAAAACCTTCGATTAATAATAAAATCGGCGACAATATTACAACAACGAATCCGACGACAAACACTGTAATATTGCTTAATGGGTATTGATGAAAGCTATTGTATCTTCCAACTTTTTTATACTCATATTTGAGATTTTGAAAAAGGTGAGGATGCTTTGGCAGGAAAATGGCTGACTGAGCCAGAAAATACGGCATACTTTAATCATTTAATCGTTTGGTGTCCATACAAAATAAGGTTTTTCACCTTTTACATCGGGAAAAACCAATCTTATACTGGCAATGCCGGATTCATTGTACATCTTCCATTCCTGGTTATTAATAATTACATAACTTTTATTATAGTCTTCAACAAAAAAATTCAATTTTCCATTATCATCGGGGATAATTAATACCTGGTCACAATAGGAATCTTCATCAAAAAAGTAAAAAACGGTGGCTATATCTGTAAAAACTCTAATATAGTAATTTTTATCGGAATCATAGCCACTTGTTAATTCATTACTTTTCTCTGAAAATTCTTTTTTGATATCAGTCAAGGAGGAACCAAGTCTTGCCTGCCCTGAAACCTCCAAACATAACATAGATATCGCCAAAATGAATGCTAATTTCATGCCTCTTATTTTTCCATCAAAAGTCGCACAATCGCGACTATTAAAAGAATGTTTGCAAGGTTGCAAAAGAGGAGGGTGGAAAGTGAGTTACATGAGGAAGCGTAAGAATCTATAAGATATTTTAAAACAACCGCCCTTTATCAGATAATCCTTTTTCTTTTAAACCATACGAAGATAAAAATCGAGATGAAACTCATTAATCCTAAAGTAAAAAAATAGCCATATTCCCAGGTTAGTTCGGGCATATTTTCAAAATTCATCCCATAAATGCCAACAATAAAGGTAAGGGGGAGGAAAAATGCTGAAAATACAGTGAGTAACTTAATGGTATCGTTGGTTTTTTTTGAATTTACAGAATGATAGGTATTGAGAAGATTATTGGCATTTTCCAAAACCTCATCATATTTAAGGATTAACTGAAAAAGTCTGTCTTTAAAATCCTGAACGGCCGATTTATTCTTTTTGCCAACTTCCAGCTGATTCATCACATGTTGGAAAATAACCAGTAATTTTTTTGTGATACGCGTTTGCATTTTCAAATAATAAAGATCCTCCATAGAAACCCTTGCATCATTTTTCAGGAAAATGGTGTTTTCAAATTCCTCTATCCTCTTATCTAATTCATCAAGCGGTGGTTGATAAGTATTAAGCATTTTATGAATGAGGAATAACAGAAGATCTTCAACTTGTGCAAAATTTGCATTAAAAGAATCAATAAAATCAAACTTAATCCTATGGATAGTAATCAATTTTTTTTCATTATAAAAAAAGGCAATTTTACTTGAAAATTCTGTAATAGACGTTGCCCCCTGCCCCATACTGGAGGTGAAAGCTCTTAAGATTAAAAATTGATAATTAGCCTCTTTTTCAAATTTAGGTAAATGCCCAGGTTCGAGGCTATCTTTAATCTGATGAAAATCCAACTGGTATTTTTCTGCTATTTCTTTAAGATCTTCTTTATTTGGATCACAAAAATCAATCCATTCAAAATTTTCAAAAGTTCTCGAAATCATCGGTGTCGAATCCATAGTAATAACATTTTTAAATATTATAAAGGAATTGATTATCCTGAAAATAGGCCAGTATAAACTATCTATTTCCAGCTTTTTTATCCAAAAAGTACTTTAAGTGTTTTTATGGTTATAAACATTTTTCCACTATCAGGCAGCGTTAAAAAGTCATATTTTTTGTAAAAATTTTCTGACTCTTCATCCATTGGGTCAACCACTATAGCAAGTGATCCTATTTTTTGGGAAATTTCATAGCTTCTTTTCAACGCATCTATTAACAAAATTTTTCCAATCCCTTTTCCTTGATGTTTTTTGTCCATCGCCAATCTTCCAAGTAAAGTGGTGGGAATTGAAGTATATGATTTCGGAAGTTTCTTCTGAATTTGTTCCGGAAAACTACTTATAGGAATACTATTATTTGAAAGGGTATAATATCCTTGAATGTCATTTGTTTGGGGATCTGCCAGGACAAAACAAGTAGATAATTTCCGGTTAATATCCTGCCCAGCTTGTGTTTTTAAATAATTATTTAAAAGCGCTTTTCCACAATCGAAATTTTCACGACGGTGCTTTTTTTCCAAAAATTCAATCACTTTTTAACTTTTGAGGTAAAAACATTATAGTCCTCTAAAGCATTTTTCAGTGTTTCCGATGGTATATTAGGATTTGTAATGGCATCAAAGAAAATTTGACTATCTCTTTCAGAAGATATTATCTGTTCTTTTTCTCTTACTATTTCTTTCGCTTTTTCTTGTATTGTCAAAATCACAAAGTCAGTCAAACTTCTGTAACCACCAATAGAAGCCGCCTTCTCAAACAATTGTTTTTGCTCCCTGGAGAGCCTTGCATTAAATCGTGCTTGTTCTTTAGGTGCGGTACTCATGATAAATTCTTTTTACAAATGTACGTAAAAAATAAGTACAATGATTAGTTAAATCTATATTTTCTATATTGATGCTTATGCTAATTTGTTTAAATTTCCAGTAATTACAAAATATAAAGGTCCTTTGATTAGTTATTCATTCATTTCCACTTCAGCGTATTCCTGCCCCCATTCATGTAAGGATCTGATACTTGGCAATAATTTTTCACCTTTGTTGGTAAGTTCATATTCAACGGTCGGAGGCACTGTTGCAAAAACCGTCCTGGTAACTATGCCGTTAGCTTCCAGATTCTTTAATTCTTTCACCAACATTCTGGTGTTTATGCCGGCAACCGAGCGTTCAATTTCCATAAATCGCAGTTTGCCCTTCGATAAATTATAAATGATAGGCATAGCCCACTTACCACCTATAATATCCAATACATCTTTAATACCACAAGTTTTTTGAGATTTGTTTCCTTTATTATTTTCCATAACATATTGATTTTAAGTATTACTTTACTCTGGGGTACTACTATACATAAGTGTAACTACTTTCAAAAGTAAAGTATTAAGTTTACATTTGCAAATGAATTTAAAAACAAATAACATGAAATTATTAGAACCTATCAAATTAGGTGACTTCAGGCTAAAAAACAGGATGGCTATGGCTCCAATGACCCGTTCGCGAGCAAATATGGAGGGTGTTGTCGGACCATCAACCGTCCTCTATTATAAGCAAAGGGTAAGCGCTGGATTAATTATCAGCGAAGCCATTAATATTAGTAAACAAGCTACCGGTAGCCCTTTGACTCCAGGAATATATACTCAGGAACAGGTAAATGCCTGGAAGAAGGTGACACAAGAGGTGCATGAAAAAGATGGTATCATCATTGCCCAACTTTGGCATACGGGTCGTGTAGGTAATTCCCTGGTAAAAAATGGCGAATTACCTGTTGCTCCTTCCGCTATTGGCATTCAAGGTCAACAGCATTTTACTATGGAGGGAATGAAAGATTATGAAACACCTCACCCATTAACCATTGAAGAAATAAACCTGATTATTCAAGACTACAAACACGCGGCCATTAATGCCATGGAAGCTGGATTTGATGGTGTGGAACTACATGCTGCATTTGGTTATTTACCCAATCAGTTTTTAGCTGACAGCTCCAATCGTCGAACCGATGAATATGGAGGAAGTATAAATAATAGAAATCGTTTTGTATTGGAGGTGATGCAGGAGATTGTAGCGGCCATTGGTGAAGATAAAGCGGCTATTCGGTTATCACCTACCAGTATTTATAATAACATAACTCATGCACAGCCCATTGAACAATTCACATCGTTGATTGAGCAATTGAATAAGATGCCTTTGGCTTATGTTCATCTCATGAAAGTACCCTTTCCTGCAGATAAATTCCCTCAATACCCAGTGGATGCATTGGAAACTTTTGGAAAAATTTCAAAACATCCTGTTATTGCCAATTGCGGATATACCCGTGAAACTGGCGAAGAAACCTTACAAAAAGGATTGGCAACCCTCATATCTTATGGAACCTTATTCTTGTCAAATCCTGATTTGCCAAAGCGATTTGAAATCGATGCCGAACTGAATCAGGCAGACAGAGCCACCATGTATGGGGGTAATGATCAGGGTTATATTGATTATCCATTTTTAAACAACTAATATTATGAGTACAAAATCAAGCAACATCATTTACTGGATACTGACAGGTTTGGTGTCCCTTATTTTTATTGGGAGTGCTTCTGGCAAATTATTTCCCAATGATGAAGCCCTAAAAATGGCCGCAAGTTTTGGTTTAGATGCAGAAACAAATACCATATTAGGTATTGTTGAATTACTGGGCTTAATTCTTTTTGTGATTCCCAGAACCGGCATTTTAGGGACATTTTTACTTGTAGCCTATATGGGCGGAGCTATTGCAACACATTTGGAACATGGGCAATCCATTATTGTACCTTGTATCATCCAATCTTTCCTATTTTTAGTAGCCTTTTATCGATTTCCAGAACTTAGGACAAAATTATTAAATGCATGAACAGAATACTTGTCATTCTCACCCTGGACATGGAAAACTTGCCAGGCAATTTTCAAGAAATATTACGACACGAGCGTGAGGTGGTATCTCAATGGAAAAAAGATGGGGTTTTAGAACAATTATATTTAAGACCCACCAAAAATGGGGCGGTGTTGATATTTAAAGATATCGATGAAGAAAAAGCAAATCAATTGATGACCACACTTCCATTTTATCCCTTAAGAAAATCGATGGAGATATTTCCACTTATTAAGGATTCTGAGATCTGATATAGTTTATTAAAGGAAAAATAAATTTTAACCTAGAGCCAACCTAAACTTATTGACCATCTTTAATAGATGGTCAATAAGATAGGTTGGATAAACCTGGCAGAAAACAACGAATGCTGTCTTTTGAAGAAACAATAAAGGTTTTTTAATACAGTTATTTATCAATGTATCAAAATAGATAATCATGTATATTCACTTAAATAATTATAGGATAAAGAGTGTCCTAGTGGATTAACAGGATTCGTAGAGGCGATGCACGCATCGTCTTTTCCCCGACAATTCGCCATGTAATATTTACCGCCAATTCCCTTTTTGAATCAGGCATAAAAGGCTTTATAGGATGATAGATAATCTCTCCGATTAGGTGGTGAAGGTTATTATTAAACGGTTCTTTCGTATTTTACCCCCTATTAAATTTGTGTCCTGACGATAATAAGACGATGCATGCATCGCCTCTACAGGGATTTTCTTATGAAATAATATCGTGGCTACCAATCAAATTTCAATTACCGAAAACGTCCTCTGTAATCCTCGAAATCCTGATTCAAAACCAAGGGTAGCCGGTAAATTTATATTGAAACCTATCGGGGAGAAGACGCGAGGCATCGCGTCTCTACAGAAAAACGGTATAAAAAGTAATCCTCTATGAATCAACATTACACCCAAACCAAAGACGCCCTCTATAATCCTAAAAATCCTGTAAATCCTGATTCAAAACCAGGTGCATACTTATACAAAATTGAATCTATCTATCTATCTATCTATCTATCTATTAGAGTTCCTAGTGGAACCAAAAGAGTAGTTATTTTTAAATGATAAAACCCCCATAAAGACGAATTATTAATTGTCTTTATGGGGGCTTTATTTAATTCTGAGAAAAGAAAGATGTAAGTTTTGAATAATTAATTTTTTAAGCAACGAATGGATGCGCCAAGATTTGGTGGATCTTGGGTTAAATAAAATCCACCTGTCATTTGATCTTCTAAAATAACTACATCTTTAGATGTAGGAGATACAGAATCAATGCTCCAATATCTTGCATAAAAGGGAGGAGATAGTGCCCCAGGAACATCTGCACGAAAGAATTTACCAGAAAATCCTGGGCTTCCTGTTCCTAATCTGTATCCCGAAGAAAGTGCTGTAAATCCACTTGAATTAGTTTTTGATGAAGTTGTCCATCCATAAGGCCTTGTAGTTACCATCATTTTAAGTCCGGCGTCTCCTCCTATACTTAAAAAAGTTTCAAGAGTCTGCCATTCCAATTTTGTAGGAACTTTCCAGCCCGTAGGACATATTCCTCTATTATCAACAGCCGCATGCCAATTATATAAATAACCCAGCTCATTCAAATAAGTAGGATTATGCTCAAAAACCGTTTTTGCACCCGAATTAAAAGCAGACCAGGTTTCTGTTGGAGTGCCATTACCAACTGTTCCCCCTGATTGATCCAGTGGTATGACTGTTCCATCGTTATATTTACTTACTGTTAAATTTTCTTTTGTCCAACATTGGGTACCAATGGCAACCGTGTTATATGAGTTTCCGTCAATGTCTGAAATCGTTGAAGTACCACATGTAAATGATGTAGTCACACACGGCACCCCCGGACAATTCTCCAACGCTGATTTCTTCCAGCGGACTTTTAATTCCTCTATGCGCATATCATTGGATATGCCCGGCTTCATTTTTGAATCCATTATTACAGGTTCCTGAGCTTTGAGCGCTATGTTTATCATGGAAAACGCAATAAAAGGTATAACCCTAGAAAATAGTTTTTTTCGGTTCATCGTGAAATATTTTAGTTAAATGAATACCCAAATATTTCATTAAACCACCCTTACATAGAGGAAAAAGGAATATTAATTCATCCTTATTCTTTCCTTCATAAAAAAACGACAAACAAAATGAAGGAAAATATTTAATTTTAAATATGTATAATATCTTGATTTAAAATTATTTAATATAAATTAAATACAAGCAAAAAAAGGATAAATGGAAGATGTTTAAAGCCCTGAAAAGACTAATCTCTCCTTTGAGATTTTTTTCTGCTATTTATCCTTTCTTCCTTTAAGATTTCGATTAATCGTTTGGGTGCGATATCGTAATGTTGATTAAAAACCTTATAAAAGACATTTTTAGTAAGCCCAGAATCGTCTCTCAATTTATCGACATTGATCGTTTCTATATTTTCAATGATATAATGTTCAACTTTACTCATATTGTATTTTCCAATACCTACGTATAATTTTTCCTCAATGAATGGCTCGGTATATTTATCCATCGGTATTTCAATCCTATGTTGGTTTTTTAATTTCCTATTCATATAAATGACCAGAAATAGTATTATACCTACCGCTAGTATTAGCAAAAACTTATAGATACTTGTGTGATTTTCCTCTATTAATGTATTTTGACCAGTCAAATCCGAGCTAAAAAAAGTCATTGGCGAAAATGTCACATAACCATCAGTAGTGCCAAAATAGAATTTATCCTCATTTTTAAAACTTGATCTTTTATTAAATTCAAAATCTTTCATAAAGAGATCAAAAGACTCAGTGCTAACATTAAAGCGAACTAATCCCAGTTTCGTACCAACCCATAAAAGGTTAAACTCATCCAATTCTAATGAAAAAATTTCCTTGTTTTCATATTCCGTATTTTGAAAACAATTTATCAATCTTTCATTTTGGGCATCATATTTTAATAAACCTCTTGAAGTAGCTAAAAATAAGAGGTCATTCACTTTAGCTATATCATTACATTCTATGTTTGAGGGTAAATTTTCAATGTTTTTATATTTTCCATTTTTGATAGTAAATACACTCTCAAAACCTAAAATATATAATTTATCTTCAATAATTCTAAAATTATTAACCATTTCATTTATTGGCGTGGCTTCTAATTTCTTATTTTCAGCAAAATAAAACAAGCCATTAGAACCTCCTATCCACCACTTTTCTTCAAAAAAAAACACACAAGAAATTTCACCAATAGATTTAGATAAATTATCCTGAAAAATTATTTTAAATTCACCCGACTTAATTTCAAACGTATGTAATTCCCTAATACCTGCAAAATATAATTTACCATCCTTCTTGAAAATATTCGAACCCCCTCCTAAAAAATCTGGACCGATTTTTTCTCCATTTTTAAAAAAACCGGAATAACTATTTACATACAAATCATTGCCATCATTTAAAATGCCTCTAACAGACATTTGCTTTAGATCTCTCTCAAAAAAATCGGTAACAATGAATTTATATAAAAAATTTGTACCGTTAGATACCCAATAGTGATTCAGTTTATCCTTGTAATATATCCCATAGTTCTCCGTGCCCGTTTTTGCCAAAAACTTGTTCCATTTAAAACAATGATTTTCAGCATATTGAATTTTTTCTTTTAATCTATTTAATCTATTTATAGAAGTAAATTTACCGTCTTGAAAAAAGATTTCATCATCTGCAGAAATCTTAATATTGGTTTTTTCTAAATTTTCATTTTCAAGCTTAAAAACTTGATCACCCAATTGAATAAAAATTTCACCCCTATCATTTTGAACCATACTTCGAATAGGGGTTCCTAGATCCTTTATTCCAACCAATAGGGTATCTGTGGCAGATAAATGAAAGAATAAATTAAATAAAAAAAACGTCAGGGTTATTTTTAAATTCATGGTGATTTTTCCAAAAAGATTCAAGCAGGAATAAGGTTTAGCCCTCTTAATTAAAGAACTTTAATACGTTTACTACAAATCTAACAAATATAATTAGGTCTAACCTTTTAGAAAAAAAATAGTATTAAATATGAATGCTTTTTATTTAAAGTTTCATCATTGCAAAGAACATTATAAAAATTTATACTGTCTTAAAATTTTCGCACAAATTCTGATTTCAAAGCCATTGCTCCAAATTCGTCGATTTTACAATCAATATTATGATCACTTTCAAGGTTTAGCCTAATATTTTTAACCTTTGTACCTGCTTTAATAGGTTTTGGAGAACCCTTAACTGGAAGATTTTTAATCACTATTACTGAATCGCCATTTTTTAGTTCATTTCCATTTGAATCAACAATTTTAAGGATTTCTGAATCAACAAATTCATTAGGATTCCACTCAAATCCACAATCAGGACATGTATACATTTCATCTCCTGAGGAATAGGCATATTGCGATTCACATTTTGGACAAGCTTTCATTTTGCGATGGTTTAAACACTACTTAACGATGATGTTAAAACATCATTTCGTTTATAATGACTATTTAAAAATCTTTACTAAAAACGTAAATTTAGATATTATTTCCGGATAAAATCTTCTCATTATGATCCTGCAACTGGCTTATCGTTAAAAATATGAATCTGTTCCTCCTTGTTTTTAAATACAGAGAAAGAAGCTTAGAAATAGCACAGGAAATGTGGTGGGTGTTTTTACAGGTAAAATAAAACAGGTTCTGCTGCCTACGAAAACCAGGTTAGATAATCCATATTTTTCATACCCCAAAATTTTCCATTTTATTTGATTTACAACATAGGTAAAGAATAAAAAATCATTTATCCTTTTTTTAACTTACATTTGGTGTTAACTAAAAATTAATTATCTTTGATGTGAAAATAACTTTTGCAGATAAAAAATTGGAAAACCTGGCTAATGATGACCGGAAGATGCTTGCAGCATTAGGCAAAATTCGGGCTACCATATTGAGACGGAGGCTCGCCCAATTGGAGAATGCTACTACCCTGGAAGATGTTAGAAACCTGCCTGGAAACTACCATGAACTCAATAACGACCGAAAAGGACAATGGGGATGCGACTTAGACCAACCATACAGGCTGGTTTTCATTCCTCATGAAACCCCTATTCCTTCCAATTCCGATGGACAGTATATTTGGATAGAGATTACTGGCTTAGAAGTCCTGGATATTGTAAACTACCACAAAGAAAAATAAACATGACCAGGCAAAATCAATATTTTCCGCAGACAAGTCCCCACCCCGGCGAAACTTTAACTGAGAAGCTGGAGGAAATGCAAATGGGGCCAAAAGAGTTTTCTTTGCGTACCGACAAACCCGAAAAAACAATCATTGCCGTGATGAATGGCAAAAGCTCCATTACACCCGATATGGCAGTGCGTTTTGAAGGTGTTACGAAGATTCCTGCTCACTTTTGGATGAACCACCAAAGAAGCTATGACGAGTTTATTGTCAGAGAGAAACGCAAAGTGACTATTGAGGAAGCAGTGCCATGGGCGAAACATTTTCCATTGACAGACATGATAAATAAGGGCTGGCTGCCACAAGTCTCCTCCATTCAGGAAAAAACTATGGAGTTGCTGGCTTTTTTTGGTTTCTCCAATCACAAAGCCTGGGAAGAATACTACTTCAAGCAGCAACTTAAAGTAGCTTTTCGAATATCCCTCTCACAAATCCAAGAACCTTATGCCCTTTCTGCCTGGCTTCGCAAAGGAGAATTACAGGCAGCCGAACTGCCAGCGAATGTCTATTCGGAAAAGAAATTCAAAGATGCTTTACCTAAGATAAAGTCCATCATGGCAACCCACCCCGAAGGATTCTTTAATCAGTTACAAGACATCTGTCTCGACGCTGGCGTAAAAGTGGTACAAACTCCCTCCATCAATAAAGTACCTATCAGCGGTTCCACCCGTTGGTTAAACAATACACCGCTCATTCAGCTTACCGACCACTACCCTCACAACGATAGTTTCTGGTTCACTTTCTTTCACGAAGCAGGCCATATTTTATTACATGGGAAAAAGGATATTTTTTTGGAGAAAGTTGACTACTCCGATAAAAATCTGGAAAAGGAACGGGAAGCGGATGAATTTGCCAGTAAATGGACGCTGACCAATGAAGGAGTAAGAAAAAAATTGACAGTTGACCAGCCATCATTATAGGAAGGCTTTTATTTCAAACCCAAACAACGAATATCTTCTTATCCTGCCAATCGATCCATTCCGATGTCCATGTTTTGGTATTGGCATGATCAAAAATGAGCAAGTTTTGAAAATTTCACAACTTGTCTTATATTTAACCTAATGTCAAATCAACTAAAAAATGAACTACACAATGTCATTTCAGGAAAGAGCCACGTTAAGTTTGGAACAACTATCCAAGCAATCGCCTGTTACCTTAGAAATGGCGCGCAATCAGGTTCAAAAGTTGAAAACTCAAAGCAAATCAGAGAACAAGAAACAAAGAAATTAGAAGATTTCATTTCTAAGGAATCCTTATGGATTCAGTCTATAGGCTTTTCACAGTATGTAAGCGAAGGAGCACAACAACGAGTCTATTTGAAAGACTCAAATCATGTCCTCAAATTAAACGATGCAATTTATTACATTTCATGGGCAGAATATTTTTATAATCTTTTATTTCACCACTTTTCTTTACTAATACAGCTTATGATTTAATAGGCTTAACAAAGGAAAATAAT
>JAJTER010000199.1 GCA_021299835.1 Saprospiraceae bacterium
ATGGTTGATCTGGTTAAATAAATCAATTGATATTTAATCTTATTGGAAATAATATCAATTTCCAATAAAGTATCTAAATATCCAAGGTAGGAAACCTGAACCCTTTGGATACCTGAAGGAACGGCACTCAATTGAAAAAAACCATCTTCATCAGAAATAACTCCTTCCTTTGAATTTATTATTTGAACCGAGGCATAAGCAATGGGTTCATCTGATTCAGCATCATAAATATGACCTCTAAGCGTACCCGTTTGGCCAAAAGAAATGAAGGCGCAGAAAAAAAAGATTAAAAAAGGGATAACTATTTTCATGAGCATTGATCCTGAATTTTTGAAATTAATCTGTCCAAACGCCCAGACCTTGTCTTAAAATAATTATTTCATCTGCGGAGCAATCCACCAGAGTGGAAGGAATATTACCCCCTACTCCACCATCAATAATCATATCTACTTTATGTTGGAAATCATTTTTAATATCTCCAGGATCAACATAATATTCTTGAATTTCATCCGTTTCAGAATGCAGGGAAGTGGTTAAAAGGGGACTTCCCAAACGATCCAGCATAGCTAAAACGATGGGATTATCTGGAAATCGAATACCGATGGTTTTTCTTTTCTTATCGAACAATTTTGTAATAGCAGGACTCGCCGGAAGAATAAAGGTAAATGGCCCCGGTGTATGTTGTTTTATGGCCCTATAAATGACTGTTGAAATTGGAGCAAGAAAGGCAGACGCCTGGCTCATGTCCTTACAAACCAATGAAAAAAGAGCATCTCTTGCATCAATTTTACGGATATTCCCTAATTTTTCAATGGCTTTAGGATTTCTCATATCGCAGCCAATAGCATACACCGAATCAGTGGGATAAATAATCACCCCATTTTTTTCGAGGCATTTCACCACTTGCTCTAACTTTCTGGGTTCTGGGTTTTGCGGATGAATATTTAAGTACATACATAAAATTTAACTCAAAGGTAGTTAAATAAAGAAACTCACCTTATAATAGCTACTTTTCCGTACCAATAAAATTGATGGTTATACCATCTTAGTTGGTATATACCCTGTGGGTGTGCAGAAAAATCGAGCGGTATATTTTTTCCAACAGCCCAGCCGTCGGGAAAATATTGTTGCTGAATACGCTGTCCTTTTGCATTATAAATTTCAAGAAAGGTTTGACCCAGAAATTCAATATTTGATTGAATTTGAACGAATTGGTTGCTGGGATTAGGAAAAACTTTCACTTTATTTTCATCTATCAAAGTAAGTAAAGAGGTACTGGTTCCTGTTATTTTTGAAATCATAGAAATTCCCCCATTTGTAAATTTGTCCGTTGAAATAACCAAACCTTGCGTACCAATGGAAGCGAAATCGGATCGAACCATTATTTCCTTTTTTAATTTTACCAACCAGATTTTAATTACAAAAGGTTCGCCGACACTAAGACCTTCTTTTATGTTTGGGGTAGCAAGGTCGTCACCAAACACCTTAAAATTAGTAGATGACCCGGTCCAGGCACCATACCCCGCCATCATTTCTTTATCTTGTTGTTTATAAAAAACGCCGATGAAATCACCTATTGACAGCGGTTGGCCGTCAATAGACGATAATAAGTTAGCTGGTAAAATGATAGTATGAACTAAATTCGTTGGTTTTACCTGCCAGTTAGTAGGTAGTTGTAATTTTCTACCTTTTTGACGCACAAGTACTGTTTTTACCGAATCGGTCTGGGCACTTTTAATTTGTAAACGACCTATGCGTTCCTGCATCACCGGATTATCAGCAACGGAAAGTAACACGCTATAATTTCCTGACCCTGAGAATGTATTAATGCTAAACCAATCCACATCTTTAGTCAGTGACCATTGGGTATTACTCTCAATTTTAACAGACGATTGCGTAGCAGAAGAATCGAGAATAATGGAATCGGAAAGAACTTTAAACAAAGGGGCAACCCCCGTTTGAACAATATCGATAGAAATGGACGCATCGCTTTTCCCTGTAAAGGTAATTTTTCCCTTTCTGGTTATGGCTGACATATTGGGATCACATAGAACGGTAATACTTTTATTCACATCACCAAAAGATGGATTAACAGAAATGAAGCTACTCGATTCTGATAAAGCCCAGGAAGTATTTGAAAAAATATTAAACGTTTTCTCCCCACCAGTTGAAGTAAAACTAAGTGCATTAGGTGAAGCATTAAAGATTTCATCTGCCCCACTTTGCGATATGGTTATTGTCCTGGCAGATAATCCGAAGCCAGCTACAGGAACTGAAAACGACCGAAGAGAAGTAGCCATGTTGCTATCACATACCACTTTAACGGTCCCATTATTCAATCCACTTTGCGGAAAAAAAGAAAGATGCGGAAAGGTATCCGTGATGCTCCAGCTTGTATTTGACGTAATATTAAATGTCTTCTCACCCCCATTTGCAGGAAAAAGTAAACTTATTGGACTCAATGTCATCGCCGCCAACGCTCCAGTTTGAGAAATAGGAATAGAAATAGGTGAAACCCCGGACCCAGTTATGAGTAAGGTCGTATTTCGAACCAATGCAGAAGGATTGGCGGTACAGGAAATGGTGACCGTGGCATTATTTGAGCCGGTAGTAACATTGGATGATAAATAGGTGACTGAATCTGTGATAGTCCAGGGGATATTCGACGTTATGGTAATGGTTTTAGTACCCGCTGTTGATGTAAATGACAGATTGATAATCTGGGTTGTTCACCTATTTGATTAACAGTCAACGTTATAGTCTGAACTCCAACGCCTGATATAGTTATTAAACCCGTCCTGCTTATGGTTGTGGTATTGGGGGTGCAAGTAACCCAAACTGTATCTGTAAAACTTCCTGTCGTTTTGTTTAAGGAAATATGAGTGAGCGCCTCCGTTACCGTCCAATTGGTATTGGAGTTGACCAAAAAGAATTGTTTCCCACCAGCTGCATTAAAATCCAGGGACGTGGGGGAAATATTCATAAATCCTGGTACCCCGGTTTGAGAAATATTTATGGTTTTGGACACTGCTCCAACACCCAAAATGGTTACGACGCCGGTCCTTGTTACCGCCGAAAAATTTGAATCGCAGACTACATTTATACCCCCGTTATTCAATCCTGAAAGGGAATCCACTTTTATGAAACTTAGGTTTTCTTGAACTGTCCAGTTTGTGTTGGACGTGATAGTCCCTTTTTGGGAACCCCCGGATGCATTGAAGGTCATGACGGCTGGTGATACATTCAATAAAGTTGTAGCGCCTATCTGTGAAATATTAATTACTTGTGTATCTAAACCAGGTGAGGCTATTTTAACTATTCCAGATCTGGACACAGTAGCACTATTCGGTTGACAGGTTAACGTTATGCTCGCGTTATTGGTGCCCGTTGTTTGGCTTAAAGATACATAAGACAAAGATTCGATGACAGACCAACTGGTATTTGAAGAAATAGAGAGTATTTTATTACCCCCTGTTTGATCAAAAGCTAATTCTTTGGGAGAAACAGATAGCGTAGGAGCCGC
Source organism: Saprospiraceae bacterium (assembly GCA_021299835.1). Lineage (GTDB taxonomy): Bacteria > Bacteroidota > Bacteroidia > Chitinophagales > Saprospiraceae > BJGN01. The sequence continues at coordinate 3,524 of JAJTER010000199.1, forward strand.
TGCATTTTGAGAAATTCTTATTGTTTTGGGTGACACTCCTGTGCCAGATAGCGTTATTGTACCCGTTCTTTTTATAGCAGATGTATTTGGTTGACAAATAACATCTATTATCCTATTGTTTGACCCTGATGTTGCTGACAACGACACAAAAGTAAGAGACTCCGATAAAGTCCAGGTCATATTTGATTCAATGGAAATCTGTTGAATTCCACCAGTATCTTGAAATACCAGGGAATCAGGTGTTACATTTAATACGGGCGCCAAACCAGCCTGAGTAAACGCTATCGTTTTACTTGCTGCACCAATACCAGCAATAGTAATGCTACCTGTTCTTGCAACGGTGCTAGTATTTGGGTCACATTTAATAGTAATTGTACCATTATTTGTGCCTGAGGTTGGGCTTACGGAAAGATAAGCCAAAGATTCTGATGCCGTCCAAGTTGTATTTGAGGTAATATCGACATTTTGCGACCCACCAGATGCTGTAAAGCTGATGGAGGCATTTGAAACTGTTAAGGTAGCCAAATCTTCGGCAATGGTCACAGGAAGGGCAGCCTGAACATGTGAATCACCTCCTGATCCACCACTACCATTTACTGCCACACCCGCACTATAAAACCTAACACTACCCGTTCCTACCGCAGGTGCTGTCCATGGAATAACAAATGAACCAGAAGACCGGGTGGAGGAATGTTCTACATATACCCTGTTGTCAAGATTTATTTTATTGAAACCAGCCGGTGCATTTCCAAAATT
>JAJTER010000101.1 GCA_021299835.1 Saprospiraceae bacterium
AAATATTATATAGAAATTATATTTTAAATTTGTTTTGAAAATAAATTACAATTAGATCATGGCAGAAAACAATTTAACTGATTTTGAAGCGCAAGAACTTTTAAGGCAATATAGTTCTGATTTAAGAAAACTTGAATTCCAACTTCAACAAACCAAATTAGCCATTCATCATTTAAAGGGTAAAAGCGTTCCATCTGAGAAAGTTTCTAATTTAAAAAAGGTGAATAACGAGGTTGAAAGCAATAGCACTCTTTCTGAAAAGAATGAGTTAACTGAACCTAAGGTGAAGGAAGCAAAAAAATCGACCCTTAAAATCGCTAAAGTAAAGGTGGCCAAGCCCACGGTTAAAAAAGCGGCAACGAATAAAAAAGCGCCGGGTTCAAAAGGGAGAAAGTCTCTAAACACTCAATGGGACAGGATCATTTCAGATAACATGGGTACCAAAGAGAATCCAAAAACGAGCAATGAACTATTGCAGGATTTAGTTAATGCCAGAGACAAGAAATACATCCTTGATGAAGGCAACACAAAGTTAATTCAGCGTTTGAATGCATCGTTAACCAAACTTTACAAGCAAAATAAAATAGGAAAGCAAAAAATTGAGGGTAAAAAAGCCTTTGTTTATTTTAAAAATAATTAATTAAAATACGCTTACTCTTTTATTTTGCTCGTCAATGACGGTACCAATGGGTTTCAAATATTGAAACCCATTTTCATTTGCAAAAAGAATAAATTCCTCTACATGAAGTTTATCCACTGCTATAAGCAAGCCCCCACTCGTTTGAGGATCACATAAAATATTTAATTGACTATCTGCTGAAAACTCAATTTTGTGCCCATAACTTGCATAATTTCGCTTTGTTCCACCTGGAATGCAACCTTTTTCTAAATAATAATTAATAATCTCTTTATTTAAAATAGGAATAGCCTCAAACTCAATTTGTGCGGAGGTATTAGACGCCTCCATCATTTCTGTTAAATGACCTGCCAAACCAAATCCGGTAACATCTGTGAGTGCATTAACATAGGATAAAGCGCCTACTTTTTCGCCAAAAACATTTAATTTAGTCATAGACTCTAGGGCGATATTGGCATGCTCACTTAATAATAAGTCCTTTTTTTGAGCAGTAGTTAATATTCCAACACCTAATCCTTTGGTAAGAAACAAGAAATCTCCTGTTTTAGCACCTCCATTTTTCTTAAGATTTTCGATGCGTACACGGCCATTCACCGCCAGGCCAAAAATGGGTTCAGGGCTGTCAATGCTATGACCACCAGCCAATGGAATACCAGCCAGTTTACAAACCTCTCTTGCACCATCAATCACTTTTCCAGCAACCTCAGGGGGTAATTTATCAATAGGCCAACCCAGTATCGCAATAGCTAAAATAGGAGTTCCACCCATTGCATACACATCGCTAATAGCATTTACCGCTGCAATTCTGCCAAAATCAAAAGGATCATCCACAATAGGCATAAAAAAGTCCGTCGTGCTTATCAGGGCAGTTCCATCACCCAAATCCAATACAGCAGCATCATCTCTTTCTTCATTTCCCACAAGAAGTGCGGGGTTAAAATTATTCTTAACCGACCCTGCCAAAATTTTATCTAAAGTTGAAGGAGATATTTTACAACCGCAACCGGCTCCGTGACTATACTGTGTCAATTTATAAATCATTTCCATCTGAAAATTTTATTAACGATTGAGCGACAGCTCGTGTTTCCAAAGTTATATCGGGAGTAAATAAAAAGCTTCTTGAAAAATCACATTTAAGATTAGCTAAAGGATATGATTTATCATAATAGCGCAGGGCAATAGCACCAGCATTAGATAGATCGCCAGCTTCAAGATAGGCAACGGCAGCATGAACGTGTTGCCCACCGAGTCTTTTACTAATTTTAACAAATGATTCGATTAAATCAGTCACTGGGAATTCCCCATAAATTTTAACTAAAAATTTTAGCCTTTCCTCAAAAGGAATAACCAGACCAATATATTTTGCCGTTTTGAATTGGTTCCAGAACCCTTCTGGTTGAAAAACTTTACCAATGGATCTCGATTCATTTTCCACCCAAACTCTTTTATTAGGATCTAATTTTCTGAACTCGTCGAACAGGTTATTTTCAAATTGTTCTACTGTTGGTTGAATAAATTCGCCTAAAGAACCAAAAGCAGAACCTTTATGGTGAGCCAATTTTTCTAAATCAATGATTTGTTCTCCCTCGTCTTTTAACGATTGTAGAATCAAGGTTTTACCTGAACCTGTTGGACCTCCCAGGACGATTAGGTTCAGTTTAATTTCATCAAATTGCCGATGAATATATTGTCGGTATGCTTTATAGCCACCTATGATAAGTTTCACCTCAAATCCTGCCATTTCCAATAGCCAGGCCAAACTGGCACTTCGCTGCCCACCTCTCCAACAGTGAATATATAATTTTTTTTCAGGCACCCGCTTATTTGCCCATCGAACATAATCGGCCATTTTAGCACCGACAAACTCAAGACCCTTTAAAAAAGCAAAATCATGCCCTTTCTTTTTGTATAAAGTACCCACTTCAGCCCTTTCCTCATTAGTAAACAGAGGAAATGACACTGCGCCAGGAATATGACCTTCTGCGTATTCCCCCGGACTTCTAACATCTAGTAAAATATTATCATCATTCCTTTTAAAAAAATCAGCTATGGTTATTTTCTCCATGCGGCAAAAATACTAAATTAGCGTCATATCTAAAGGTTTAAAAATGCGGCGAAGTAAACTTTGTTTGCAACCTTTTGTTTTGAAAAATAAAAGCATTGGAGAATTTACTTCACACCATAAAAAATAGTTATACTGGTTATGCCCGTTATTTATGGCATGCTATAAATAACCCGTCATGGGACAATTATTTTTATTGGCTTCTAGCTGTTTCTTTTCTTTTTTTAGCATTGGAATGGATCAGTCCCTGGCGAAAAAGTCAAGCCCGTTTTAGAAAAGATTTTTGGTTAGATTTTTTCTATTTATTTTTTAATTTTTTCCTTTTCTCATTAGTCATTTATGCTGCATTATCAAGAGTGGTAGTAAACTTTTTTAATGATGCTTTTTATCAAATTTTCAATGCAGAGCTAACCTCTTTCAATCCATTGGTTGGCGCACCGCTCTGGTTAATTTTACTGATAGGCTTTATTATCAGGGATTTTATACAATGGTGGATTCACCGTTTACTGCACAAAGTGCCTTTTTTGTGGAAATTCCACCAAGTCCATCATTCTGTTGAACAAATGGGATTTGCTGCCCATTTAAGATTTCATTGGATGGAAACCATCATTTACAGAACGATTGAATACCTACCTTTGGCGCTTCTGGGCATAGGATTGTATGATTTTTTTATTATTCATCTATTCACCCTGGCATATGGGCATTATAATCACGCTAATATTTCTATTCCCGGTAAATTTGTCGGTTTGTTTATTGCCGTATTAATAGGAACAGCTGTCGTTACGTCTAGTTTTGACATTACTATTTTGAAAGACGCCAATTTATTTACCACGGTATCTTCTTTTATACTTATTTGTCTTGTAGGTTATTACATATTGGGACCTAGGGTAAAGTATATATTTAACAGCCCTGAGATGCACATTTGGCATCATGGTTTTGACCTGCCTGTGGATAAACCCAATGGTATAAATTTTGGACTGACCTTAGCCATTTGGGATTATCTTTTTAAAACCGATTATATGCCATATAATGGCAGAGATTTAAGATTGGGTTTCCCTGGAATAGAAAAATTTCCCCAACATTTTAGTGGGCAGTTTATTCATGGAATCTTCAGGCAGAAAAATTAAATCAAACCTTTTTTCGTCGATCTAACGATTTTTGCTGGACAATTTCCTGGACAGATTTACCTTTTATCTTGCTATCCAGCCAGGATATAATATCTAAATATAAAAAAGGTCTTTTTTCATAGGGATCCAATTCTAATTGTTCCAATCTCTGTCTTAGGCTAAGAAATTCTTCTTTAATACCTGCTGCCTGAATTCTTGGAAGTTTTCTTATAAATCTGAAAATCTCTTTGTGTACGGCACTGAGCTCCTCCATTTTGCTTAAAAAGCGATACACCGATTTAACCTGATATTCTACTAATTGCGCATTTCCAAGTTCATAATGAGCAATTAAACTTAAAATTCGGGCGTAAATCTGTATATCCGTCCTATAATCTGAATTTTTCTCATTTAAAATAAGATTTAAATAAGTAATGGCATTTTTATTTTCACCTGCTCCAAAATATAAACAGGCAATTCTATAATAAAAAACCATGATTCTGTGATTATCCCAATTGTACTGATCATTCTCTATAAGCTCCATCAATTCTGGGATAAGTTGAATACCTTCAGTAAAACTACCCTCCAGAAAATGCTTTTTAATCAGGTGATTGTATTTAAAAAGGTAGTAATTACCTTCCATATTCATTTCCTTCTCCAATTGGTAAAAATCTGGAAAAACTAATAATTTTTTCAGTACTTCACAATATTTATCATATTGCCACATGTTAAATAAGGCGGTTAATAAGTTATGAAGACCTTTTAAATATAAAATACCGTGAATGAGAATTATTTCTTCATTTTTTTCAAATATAGCGACCCATCTGGAGGCATATTTATAGCAATATGGAAAATCTTGTGTCATGTGATAAAACCAAACATGAGCCTGGTCGTGATAAATCTTTGACATAAAATCAAGTTCCACATAAGGTACGTTGGGTAATTTGGCATTAAAAAATAGTTTGACCATTTCATAATCTTTAAAATTACGAACGAATCCTATTTTTAAATAAAGACCGTACAATTGGAGGGAAAGATTTGAAAATTGATGATTATTTTTGATAACCTTTAATAACTCGATAGTTTCGTTGGTAATAATATCAGCTCTTCCCTCAATACTTCTGGTAATATATTGTCCTTCGATATGCTTTTCAAACTCAAGAATTTCAAGAGATAATGAGCTAAACTCAGCTTGTTTAGCTTTTAATTTAGCTTTATCCAACATATCGAGTGCCTGTCTGTAAAGACCTTTATTATACAAGACACGCGCACAATCCAATAATTCTCTGATATGTATATCCAGAGAACTTTTTGTGCTTAATAATCTAAGACTGGTGAGTAGTTGTTTATAAAGATGAGCTTTCAGATTAGAAAGCTGTGTTTTTTTTATTTCTATAATTTTTTTTAAAATATGATCCTCGTCATATTCACCCTTTTTTTCAAGAAAATCGAATAGTTGAAGGAATAAAATATCTTCTGAATTTTGATTGCGTTTAACAAACAAGCGAAAATGTCGTTTTTCTGCTCTGGACAATGAATTAATCAAGGTCAACAGATCATCTGTTTTTTGTTTGGGCATTGTAGAATTTATTTTTACAATTTACACAATTTCAAATCATTAATCACTATTTTGCTCTTTGTTAAGGTGTATTAAAATGGATTATTGAACCTATAACGGCCGAAGAGGTTAGGTAAATTTACGTTCTGCAAACATACAAAATACTACGCACATGGATAATCGCATATATATCTTCGACACCACACTTCGGGACGGGGAACAAGTTCCCGGTTGTAAACTTAATACAAATCAAAAAATTGATATTGCATTAGAGCTCGAACGATTGGGAGTGGATGTCATTGAGGCGGGTTTTCCTATTTCGAGTCCTGGCGATTTTGCCTCGGTCGAGGCTATTAGTAAAGCTGTTTCCTATCCGGTTGTTTGTGGACTTACCCGTGCGGTTGAAAAAGATATCAATGTGGCGGCCGAATCGCTTAAATATGCTAAAAGACCAAGGATACACACAGGGATTGGGACCTCTGACTCTCATATTATTCATAAGTTTAATACTACAAGAGAAAAAATAATTGAAAGAGCGGTATCGGCGGTAAAATATGCCAAAACCTTTGTTGAGGACGTAGAATTTTATGCAGAAGATGCCGGCAGAACAGATAATGCTTTTTTGGCGGAAGTCATTGAAGCTGTTTTGAAAGCTGGAGCCACCGTTTTAAATATTCCTGATACTACCGGATATTGCCTTCCCGAGGAGTATGGTCAAAAAATAGCCTACCTCCGCGATAATGTTCCAGGTATTGAAAAAGCCATTCTTTCTACCCATTGTCATAATGACCTGGGATTGGCTACAGCTAACTCTATAGCAGGCGTTTTAAATGGCGCCAGACAAATAGAATGTACCATTAATGGTATTGGTGAAAGAGCAGGTAATACCGCATTAGAAGAGGTAGTTATGATTATGAAACAACACCCTTATCTCAATTTGATTACGGGTATTGAAACAAAATTATTAAATCCGATAAGTCATTTGGTAAGAGACAAAATGGGTATGCCAGTGCAACCCAATAAAGCCATTGTGGGCGATAATGCTTTTGCTCATTCATCGGGCATTCACCAGGATGGTGTTATAAAGCAAAGAGATACTTATGAAATCATGGATCCTCGTGATGTCGGTGTAGATACTTCAAAAATTGTTCTTACAGCAAGAAGTGGCAGGGCGGCTATTGCTTATCGTTTTAAACAAATAGGATTTGACTTGACGAAAGATGAACTGGATTTAGTTTATTCCTTATTTTTGTCTGTTGCCGACGCTCAAAAAGAGGTGATAAATGAAGATTTGGAAAAACTAATTGCAAAAGTAAGAGTAAATTCACCCGTTTAAATAAAAAACGTTCTATCATGGCTAAAACCCTATTTGACAAAATCTGGGATAATCACGTAGTAAATACCGTAGAAGGTGGAACAGCGGTATTATATATCGATCGTCATTTTATACACGAAGTTACCAGCCCTCAGGCTTTTGACGGCTTAGCTTCCAGAAACATACCTGTTTTCAGAACGGCTCAGACGATTGCCACTGCCGATCACAATGTCCCAACAGTAAATCAACATTTACCTATTAGCGAACCTTTATCTAAGTTTCAGGTAGATAAATTGATAGAGAACTGTGATAAATATGGTGTATCCCTGTATGGTTTAGGTCACCCATACCAAGGTATCGTGCACGTTATTGGACCAGAATTGGGTATCACTCAACCCGGAATGACCATAGTATGCGGCGATTCTCACACTTCCACCCACGGTGCATTTGGTTGTATAGCCTTTGGAATCGGAACCAGTCAAGTAGAACAAGTGCTTGCTTCTCAATGTCTTTTACAACTGAAGCCAAAGCAAATGCGCATCAATGTAGAAGGTACGCTTCACCAGGGCGTAACGGCAAAAGATGTAATTTTGTATATTATTTCAAAACTAACCACCAGCGGTGGGACCGGTTATTTTGTTGAATATGCAGGAAGTACTATCCGCAATCTCTCTATGGAGGGTCGCATGACAATCTGTAATATGAGCATTGAAATGGGAGCAAAAGGTGGCCTGATAGCGCCTGATGAAAAAACTTTTGACTATGTAAATGGTAAAAAATACGCCCCAAAAGATGCCGCATTTGACCAGGCAGTAAGCTATTGGAAAACGCTACCTACCGATGAGGATGCCTCCTTTGATGTAGAATTTACTTTCCAGGCAAGCGATATAATGCCAATGGTAACCTATGGAACTAATCCGGGTATGGGGATGGGTATAAGACAATCAATTCCCCAACCACTGGATCCTGCCAACAGAAATAGTTTCGATAAGTCACTGGCTTATATGGGTTTACAAGCCGGAGAATCTCTTTTGGGTAAAGAAATTCAGCATGTTTTTATAGGTAGTTGTACCAACTCAAGGATGGAAGATTTGCGATTGGTTGCCGAATATGTGAAGGGAAAACAAAAAGCGCCGCATGTTAAAGCTATGATTGTGCCAGGTTCAAAACAGGTCGAGGCACAAGTTATTTCAGAAGGTCTTGACCTTATTTTTAAAACAGCTGGCTTTGATTTTAGAGAACCTGGTTGTTCTGCCTGCCTTGGTATGAATGAAGATAAAATTCCGGCGAATGAATATTGTGTTTCTACCTCTAATCGTAATTTTGAAGGACGACAGGGCCCGGGTGCGCGCACTATTTTGACCAGTCCATTAATGGCCGCAGCCGCAGCGATTAATGGGAAAATTATTGACGTAAGCCTCGATTAAACCAGCCTAATTTTACTCATGGAAAAATTTACTCTATTACAATCAACTGCTGTTCCTCTTCCGATTGAAGATATTGATACCGACCAGATTATTCCCGCCAGATTTCTAAAAGCAACTACACGCGAAGGCTTTGGAGATAATTTATTCAGAGATTGGCGATACCAACCTGATGGTAGTCAAAAAGCGGATTTTATTTTAAATAACCCTATCTATAAAGGGGCCATTCTCGTGGCAGGTAGAAATTTTGGTTGTGGATCCAGTCGTGAACACGCTGCCTGGGCCATAGCTGATTATGGATTCAAAGCTGTGGTATCAAGTTTTTTTGCTGATATATTTAAAGGCAATGCACTTAATAACGGCCTCCTTCCCGTTACGGTATCCGATAGTTTTTTAAACAAAATATTCGAGGCGATTGAAAATGACTCCAATGCCGGACTTGAAATAAATCTTGAAAACCAATCTATTTCCATTTCAAATAGTTCAGAAGTGGAATATTTTGAAATGGATCCTTATAAAAAAATATGTCTGTTGAACGGGTACGATGATATTGACTTTCTTTTAAGCCAAAAAACAATCATAAGCACCTTTGAAGAAAACAACCGCTACCCTTTTAATCCAATAAACTAACTATGGAAAAGAATATAGCCGTTCTCTCCGGTGATGGCATCGGCCCGGAAGTCATTGAACAAGCTTTAAAGGTATTAACTGCCATTGAAACAAAATTTAATCATACGTTCCATACTCAATTTGCTTTGGTTGGTGCCATAGCCATAGATAAAACAGGAAATCCACTTCCCGAAGAAACGCTTGACATCTGTTTACAAAGTGATGCAGTGCTTTTTGGTGCCATTGGTGATCCCAAGTATGACAACGACCCCAGTGCTCCCGTGAGACCAGAACAGGGCTTACTTAAACTTAGGAAAAGTTTAGGTTTATTTGCCAATGTCAGACCCGTCACTACCTATCCAACCCTTTTGTCCTTGTCTCCTTTAAAGGAAGAAAAAATTAAAGGCGTAGATTTTGTTATCTATCGAGAATTGACCGGGGGTATTTATTTTGGTGAAAAAGGTAGAAAGGATGATACGGCTTATGACCACTGCGTTTATTCCAGGGAGGAAATCGCCAGAATCACCATCTTAGCCTTTGATGCTGCCAGACTTAGACGAAAAAAAGTAACCCTGGTAGATAAAGCAAACGTATTGGAAACGTCAAGACTTTGGCGCGATGAAGTAAAGCGTATTTCAGCCCAATATCCCGATGTTGAACTTGATTTTCTCTTTGTTGATAATGCTGCCATGCAAATCATTCAGTTTCCCTCTCAATTTGATGTTATGCTCACTGAAAACATGTTCGGTGACATTCTAAGTGATGAAGCAAGTGTTATTACAGGTTCTATGGGATTATTACCCTCCGCGTCGGTCGGTGCAAAAACATCGCTTTATGAACCCATTCACGGATCTTATCCTCAAGCCACAGGCTTAGATATTGCAAATCCTATGGCAACCATTTTATCTGCAGCTATGATGTTAGATTCATTTAATCTGCATACAGAGGCTGAAGTTATCAGAGAAAGTGTAAAAAACCTATTAGAGAGTGGTTACGGCACCGCAGAATTGCAATTGCCCCATACTTGTAAATGTTCCGAAATTGGTGATCTTATAGCAGCAAAAATATTGGCTTTATAATTTTATTCCTCCTTCTTACTATTTTCTAGTTGTTTGTTTTGAACGACTTTTCATCTTTTGCGTTTAAGATTAAAATACCGTTTTATGGAAAACGATTCAAAGCAAGTTTGCCTGAATAACAAGGATATACATTTAGCTGATATTGCGAAAAAAGTTTTTGACAAAAAAAGGATTACGCCGGAAGAAGGATTATATCTTTTTGAACATGCCTCACTTGGTTTCTTGGGTACCTTAGCCAATTTTATAAGGGAAGAGAAAAATGGGAAGAACACTTATTTTAACAGGAATTTTCATATTGAGCCTACTAATGTTTGTATTTATACCTGCACTTTTTGTTCCTATTCCCGATTAATAAAAGAGAGAAAGGACGGTTGGGAATATACCCTCGATGAAATGATGGATATAGTCCGCAAGTATGATCAGGAACCTGTTACCGAAGTTCACATTGTGGGAGGTGTTCTTCCAAAATATGATGTTTCATTTTATGCTGAATTGTTTAAAACGATAAAAAAACATCGCCCGGATTTACACATAAAGGCTTTAACCCCCGTCGAATACCATTATATTTTCAAGAAAGAAAAAATAAGCTACGAAGAGGGCATGGCGCTTATGTTGGAGGCTGGTCTGGACTCTATGCCAGGTGGGGGTGCTGAAATTTTTCACCCTGAAATAAGAGACCAGATTGCTGGTGGTAAATGTTCCGGTGAAGAATGGTTGAGAATTCATGAAATATGGCACGATTTAGGTAAAAAGTCAAATGCTACCATGCTTTATGGACATATTGAATCCTATTTTCACAGAATAGATCATCTTGAAAAATTAAGGAATTTACAGGATAAGACGGGTGGATTTCAAACGTTTATTCCCCTGAAATTTAGGAATAAGGATAATCAATTGTCTCACCTAAAAGAAGTTAGCGCGCTGGACGACCTTCGAAATTATGCTGTGAGTCGCATCTATCTCGATAATTTTGACCACATCAAGGCTTATTGGCCTATGATTGGTAGGAATATGGCCCAATTATCTCTGTCATTTGGTGTCGATGATATTGACGGAACCATTGATGATACTACAAAAATTTACAGTATGGCGGGGTCAGAAGAGCAAACCCCTTCTCTGAGTACCCGCGACTTGGTCAATTTAATAAAAGCGGTCGGGAAACATCCTTTAGAGCGGGACACACTTTATAATGTCCTACATGATTACACTAACGAAACCTTTGTGGAAGACGAAGTAATAAAAGGTTATGTTTCTTTACCCGTTGTTAATAATCAATAAATGAATAAAAATATTTATATACTTCGCCACGGAGAAACAGAGAATAATCGTCTTGCTATTGTTCAGGGATCAGGTATTGACGGAACGTTAAATCAGAAAGGGGAAGAACAAGCGAAAGCATTTTTTCAAAAATACCAGGAAATACAGCAGAACTAGCCGCAAGAATGGAGGTGTTTATGCAGTGGCTTGAAACAAGGGAGGAATCCACCATTTTAGTTTGTAGCCATGGTAGAGCAATGCGTTGTATGATGACTTATTTTTTTGGTCTCCCCGTATCGGAAATGGAAAAATTCAGCCATAAAAATACCGGTTTATACCAATTTTTAAAAGATCAAAATGGCTTTAATTCTATTTTAATGAACGATATAAGCCATTTAAATTCCGACAATGGCTTTCCCTTCTAATCAATTATCAGATAAATTAAATATTGCAGCGGTAAGCTATTTGAATACCAAACCTCTATTATATGGTTTATTGAATAGTCCTTTGGCAGGAAAAATCAACCTCATGCTGGATATTCCGTCTGCCTGTGCCAGTAAAATGATTCATGGAGAGGTAGAATTAGCACTTATTCCCACCGCAGTAATTCCTCAAATACCTAATGCCACTTTGTTTTCCAATTATTGTATTGGCGCTCAAAACAAAGTAAAAACAGTTGGTATATTTTCTTATAAACCTATAGATCAACTAGATACTTTAATTCTCGATTTCCATTCCCGAACATCTGTCCTTCTTGTTCAAATTTTATTAAAAGAGTTCTGGCAACAAAAACTCCATTTCATAGCAGGCCAACCAGGGTTTGAAAATCATGTTTCTGAAAATACAGGCCTTCTTATCATTGGTGACAGAACGATGGGCTTGCACGAAAAATATCCTTATTTTTATGACTTAGGTGAAGCCTGGCGGGAACATACTTCCCTACCCTTCGTGTTTGCTGCCTGGGTAAGTAACCATAAAGTAGGAGAAAATTTCGAAGACAATTTTAATAATGCCCTCAGCGCAGGATTAGCAGCTATACCCGAGCTACTCTTGCTCTTACCCGATTCACCCACCGGTTTTGACTTAAAAAGCTATTTTTCAAATAATATATATTATCATTTAGATGAAGATATGAAAGCGGGAATGTTCCTGTTTTTTGAAAAATTAGACCAATATTCAAATCACTTATTTCAATAATTATCATGAATGAAATCATTCTGGGAGGTGGCTGTTTCTGGTGTCTTGAAGCTGCCTTCCAAATTCTTAAAGGAATAGAATCTGTTCAATCTGGCTATGCCGGAGGGTCTAAAGAAACCGCTAATTATAAAGAGGTATGTTCAGGACAAACAAGTCATGCCGAGGTCGTTAAAATAATATACAACCCGGAGATAATCAGTTTAGATGACCTTTTAAAGGTGTTTTGGCAAATTCATAACCCTACAACCCTAAATAAACAAGGAAATGACGTGGGGCCTCAGTATCGGTCTATTATTTTTTATGCCGATGAGGAAGAGAGGGAAATAATTGAATTATCTATCGAAAGGGAAGCAAAACCTCTTTGGGGTTCCAATATTGTAACCTTGCTGGTAAAAAGTCAGGAATTTTATCCGGCAGAGGGGGAACATAACAACTATTTCCAAAAAGTAGGTGATCGAAATCCTTACTGTACTTATGTAGTTAAACCCAAAGTGACCAAAGTCATTGAGAAATTTAGCGATAAGATAAAAAACTTATAGAATAGTTGGCGGAAAATGCCGCATATTTGTCTATCTTGGAAAATAAGGTAGGCAGCTTTATAGCAAATAAGGTAATTATCATTGATATTTGTTGAAAAATACTAAAAATGAAGGTAGGAATAGTAAAAGAGAGCAGAGATCCCCGGGTAGCCATTGTACCGGACACTCTTTCTAAATTGTCCGCGTTAGGCGTTTCTGTGATTATGGAAGCGGGTGCCGGGGATGAATCCTTTTTTTCTGATAATGATTATGTTGGGGCAACCGTATTGAATCGGGATGAGGTCTTGAAACAAGCAGACATTATTGTTACATTTAATCCGCTATCTCAGGAAGAATGGAAGTTGGTCAATCAAAATGCCATAATGATTTCCCAATTTGCCCCATTTGCTGATGCAGAGGCAGTTCCGAACTTATTAAAGGAAGGAAAGAAGGCATTTAGTATGGATATGATACCCAGAACTACGCTGGCTCAATCAATGGATGTTTTGTCCTCTATGGCTTCCATCGCAGGCTATCAGGCAGTGCTGGTTGCCGCAGCTAAACTTCCCCGGTATTTACCTATGTTGATTACCGCGGCAGGAAGTATAAAACCATCTAAAGTTTTGATTTTGGGCGCCGGGGTTGCGGGACTACAAGCTATTGCTACGGCAAAACGTCTTGGTGCCATTGTTGAGGTGTTTGATACCAGGATGGCTGTAAAAGAAGAAGTACAAAGTTTAGGCGGTAAGTTTATTGAAGTTGAAGGAGCAAAAGATGACAAAAGTGCTGGTGGATACGCCGTTGAGCAAACGGAAGAATTCCTGGCTCGTCAGAGAGCTGAAGTTCAGGCCAGAGCTGTAAAATCAGATATTATTATTACCACAGCTCAGGTAAGAGGCAGAAAAGCACCCATTTTACTGGAAAAAGAAACGGTAAATCAAATGAGAGCGGGTTCTGTTATCATTGACTTAGCGTCTTCTACCGGTGGAAATTGCGAGCTTTCAAAAGACAATGAAACGATTGTAGTTAATGGAGTAACCATCATTGGAAATTCTCAATTGGCCGCACAAATGCCTCAGGACGCAAGTTTCCTATATAGCAACAATGTCTTGAATTTCTTAAAGACTATGGTTCGGGAAGGTACTCTACATGCTGATTTCAATAACGAAATCATTAAAGGTGCTTGTATAACCCCTGAGTTATTCGCTTAATTTTATAAAATAACGATTTTTTATGGAAAATTTTTATGGCTTTTTTTTAGATAATTTGCTGATAATATACTTATTAGCTTTTACCGTTTTATTGGGATTTGAGATTATCGCAAAAGTTCCAACCGTTCTACATACCCCTTTAATGTCCGGTTCCAATGCCATAAGCGGCGTGGTTGTCATAGGGGCCATCTTATTGGTCCGTTTAACAGAACCAACAGATTATCTTACCCTCTCTCTTGGATTTGCTGGAATTGTGTTGGGTATGATTAATGCAGCAGGTGGATTTGTGGTCACTGACAGAATGCTTGAAATGTTTAAAAAGAAAAAGAAATAATACTATGCTACTTACATTTATTATAGAGATTTTTTTCCTTTTAGGTTCTATTGGCTTTATTTGGGGACTTCGATTGATGAGTTCACCAGATACTGCAAGAAAAGGAAATATATATGCCGGCGTTGGTATGACCCTGGCCATTATCGCGGCCTTGATTATGCCGTTGGATGGCAATGTTCCAAATAATTATATTTGGATTTTTGCAGCGCTTATTGTTGGTACCATTATTGGATACTATTCAGCAATAAAAGTGGCTATGACATCTATGCCTCAGATGGTTTCCATATTTAATGGATTAGGCGGCGCCTGTGCTGTTGTATTAGGTTTAGCTGATGTCCTGCATTATTATGACGGAACTAAGGTGGTCGATACGCTTGGTTTTTTCACCGTCCTGTTAACCTTATTTATTGGTGGTGTCGCTTTTACTGGTAGTATTTTTGCCTACGCCAAATTAGAGGATCTTGTTGACGACAAAAAGGTAACCTTACCTAAACATAGTGTTATTAATATGGTTATGCTCGCTGGTCTTATTGGATTAGGTGCCTACATACTAATGCAAGGTGAAGCCATAGGGATGGAAGCTGCGATTATTTTCCTTGTTATTTCATTAATCTATGGCGTTAGTTTCGTAGCCCCTATTGGTGGCGCAGATATGCCTGTGGTTATTTCACTGCTTAACTCTTTTTCCGGCCTTTCCGGCGCCGCAGCAGGTATTCTATTTGATAGTCAATTCATGGTAGTTGGTGGTATTTTAGTAGGTGCATCAGGTACTATATTAACGGTAATGATGTGTAATGCCATGAACCGTTCCATCTGGAATGTTTTAATTGGTGGATTTGGTGGAACTTCAGCGATTGGTGCTACCGCAACAGGTGGTACTGTTAAGGAAATTTCTTTGAATGACGCTTCTATACAACTCTACTATTCTCAATCAGTTATAATTGTACCTGGCTATGGATTAGCGGTTGCCCAGGCGCAAAAAATTTGTAAAGAAATTGATGACCAGCTGTCAGCCAATGGGGTTGATGTTAAATACGCTATTCATCCTGTTGCCGGTAGAATGCCTGGCCACATGAACGTACTTTTAGCAGAGGCTGATGTACCTTATCCTAAATTATTAGACCTTGACGAGGCAAACAGTGCCCTAAGTTCCGCCGATGTTGCCATCATTGTAGGTGCCAATGATGTGGTAAATCCAGCGGCAGAAAATGATCCGGGAAGTCCAATTTATGGTATGCCTGTACTAAAGGTATGGAACGCAAAATCGGTTATTGTTCTGAAAAGAAGTATGCGTTCCGGGTACGCGGGTATTGAAAATCCTTTGTTTTTTCACGAAAGAACTAAAATGTTATTTGGTGACGCAAAGGATGTGCTTAGTAAATTAAACAGTGAAATTAAATCTCTTTAAATATTAAAATCATGGATTGGATTATTGCAAATTATTTATTCGTTTTACTGGGTATTTTTGTATTCATGTCCGGCATGTTTACCATCAAACAACAGACAGTAGCCATACTGGAAAGATTTGGTAAATTCCACAGCATTAGAAAGCCTGGATTACATTTTAAAATTCCTGGAGTGGATAAAATTTCTGGAAAAATTTCCTTGAAAATCCAACAGCTGGATGTGAATGTTGAAACAAAAACAAAAGACAATGTATTTGTAAAAATCAAAGTATCCGTGCAGTTTAAAGTCTTGGAAGAGAAAGCTTATGATGCATTCTATAAACTGGATAACCCTACCGAACAGATTACAGCTTATGTGTTTGATACCATTCGCGCTGAAGTACCAAAATTAAGACTAGATGACGTTTTTGAAAGAAAAGATGATATCGCTGTAGCCATCCGAAGAGAACTCGAAGAAGCGATGAATACCTACGGTTATGGTATAGTTAAAGCTTTGGTTACAGATATTGACCCTGACCATGCGGTTAAAAATGCTATGAATAGAATCAATGCCGCGGAAAGGGAGAAAATCGCCGCTGAATATGAGGGAGAATCAGAGCGTGTCAAAATTGTTGCTAAGGCAAGAGCTGATGCTGAAAGTAAGCGATTACATGGACAAGGAATTGCAGATCAACGACGGGAAATTGCCAGAGGCTTAGAAGAATCTGTTCATCTTTTAAATAAGGTGGGAATCAATTCTCAGGAAGCCTCTGCATTAATCGTAGTAACACAACATTATGACACGCTGCAATCATTAAGTGAAAAGGTGAATAGCAACCTTATTTTGTTGCCAAATAGTCCCACAACAGCAAGTGATATGTTAAACTCAACTATTACGTCATTTGCTGCTTCTCACCAACTTGGAGAACAACTTAAACTTAAGAATCCAATGCCTAAATTGGAAGAAAAGATTATCTTGAAAGAATAAATTTTTGAACCGAATTATTGATTTGAAACTAATCTACTTATGCACAAATTAATCATTACGCTAGGACTTTGTATGTTCTTCATGCAGGTCCAAGCACAAGAAGATCCCTCGAAGGATCCAGCTGCTGCGGCAAAAAAACCGGCAAAGGCAAAATCTTTTTCCGATATTATTCCAGCAGATGCTGTTACTGACGCCGGACTTTTCACCATTCACAGAGTGGGACAAAAATACTTTTTTGAGGTTCCAAAAGTGATTTTGGGCAGGGATATTCTTGTTGCCAGCGTAATTTCGGGGCATGTAAAGGGACTTAATTTTGGTGGTGCAGGAATGCGTTCCAGACCTCAGCAGATTGTTCGCTGGTATATGCAGGACGACAAAGTTTTATTGAAATCCGTGACTTACGACGCTATTGCAGATCCTTCTCTACCTGTAGCAAAAGCGGTTCAACGAAATAATTTTGAGCCTATTATCATGGTTTTTGATCTTGCTACCATGTCAAAAGATTCCAGTGCCGTTGTCTTCGACGCTACTAGTCTGTTTACATCTGACATTCCCATGATTGGTCCACTTTCTAAGGCTGAAAAAAGGACTTTTGAAATACAGGCATTAGATGCTAAGAGATCTTACGTAACAAGTATGAAGAGTTATCCTCAAAATACAGAAGTAAGACATGTACTTACTTTTACGGGAACTAACATACCTGATAATCAGCTGACTAATACGCTCAGTATTGAAATGAATCAATCATTTATCTTGTTACCTGAAAAGATCTGGCAGCCAAGATTTTTAGATGAACGCGTAGGTTATTTTTCTCTTTCAAGAACAAATTATGGTTTGGATGAGCAGAGAGCGGCTAATCAAACATTAATTACCCGCTGGAGACTGGAACCCAAAGATCCAGCTGCTTATTTCAGAGGAGAATTAGTTGAACCTGTTAAACCTATTGTTTATTACATCGATCCGGGTACCCCTATGGAATGGCGTCCTTTCCTTAAGAAAGGTATCGAAGATTGGCAGGCTGCGTTTGAAACAGCGGGTTTCAAAAATGCCATCATTGCCAAAGACCCTCCAACCCCAGAAGAAGACCCGGAATGGTCTCCTGAAGATGTTCGCTACTCTGTAATACGTTATATTACTACTGATATTCAAAATGCCGTTGGACCCCACGTCCATGACCCAAGATCAGGCGAAATCATTGAATCTGATATCTTATGGTATCATAATGTTATGAACCTACTTAGAAACTGGTTCTTCATTCAAACCGCAGCGGCTAATCCAGAAGCAAGAACGCCTAAATTTAAGCAGGAATTAATGGGTGAATTAATTCGCTTCGTTGCCGCTCATGAGGTAGGTCATACGTTAGGATTACCCCATAATATGGGTTCCAGCTCTGCTTACTCCGTTGATTCCCTTCGTGCACCAGGTTTCGTTCAAAGAATGGGCGTTGCTCCTTCTATCATGGATTATGCCCGTTTTAATTACGTAGCTCAACCACAGGACAAAGGTGCGGGTTTTTATGCCGCCGTCGGTCCTTATGATAAATGGTCTATTGAATGGGGATACAGACTTATCAAAGATACCAGTGATCCTGAAAAAGAGAAACCTACGCTAAATACATGGATTCTTAATAAAGCGGGTAATCCTATTTACCGTTACGGTCAACAGCAGTTCAATACCATTGATCCAAGTGGTCAGACAGAAGATATCGGCGATGATGCTATAAAAGCTTCTGATCTTGGCATTGAGAACTTAAAGGTCCTAACCAGTAAATTAATAGACTGGACCGTAAAACCAGGTGAAGATTTTGCCGAACTTGCCGAACTATACACCAA
>JAJTER010000020.1 GCA_021299835.1 Saprospiraceae bacterium
AGGCTAAATACAAGACCATTGACGAATATATTGATAGTGTGAAAACACTTCAAACAGACAAGCATAATAAGATTATCCTTATCTATTCAAATGATAAGGAAGCCCAATATGCTCAAATTCAATCTGCAAAAAATAATGGTTTCGACGTACTTGTTATGGATCAGGTCATTGACGCTCATTTTATGCAACAACTTGAGTATAAGCAAGGAACGGTCACATTTGTACGCGTAGATTCTGATACAACGGATAATCTGGTTCAAAAAGAGGAAAAAAAGGAATCAGTCTTGTCAGAAGATCAGGAAAAACAGATTAAAGAATGGTTTACTGCCAATTTAAATGATCCGATGTCAACCCTGGTAACCAAAGCACTTAATCCTGAAGATTTACCTGTTCAGATTACCAGACCTGAGTTCATGAGAAGAATGAAAGAAATGCAAATGATGCAAGGAATGAAAATGGATGGCTTTCCCGATTCTATCAACGTGGTCGTTAACACGAATCATAAAATTATAAACGAGCAGATATTAAATCAATCGGATGAATCGGCCAGAAATGAAACGATGAAGTATCTCATTCAAATTGCAAAACTTCAGGCTGGCATGTTAACAGGTGCCGAGTTGAATGCTTTTGTAAATAAGAGTATCGATAATATTTAATATTTCTTACATTAAAAAAGCCGTTGTCTTATGCTTAGGACAACGGCTTTTTATTTTCCAAAAGTTATTTAATTTAAGGTATTCTGGCGGTTTGAATAATATGTTCCAATTGCAACATTTTATTTCTTTTTGTCTCTCCGGGAGCATACAAGAAACCGTCGATCAGGACAATTTGGTTTGTTTTAGGGTTGTGAATCAGGTAACAAATAAATGCCCCGGCCATATAATCATTTTCAATTTCCCAGATACCTCTACCCTCAAAAGCATATTTACCGTTAAAATTTAAGGATTGGCCATAGATGGGTAGATCGACATCGTTTACAATCATGTAAGAATTTGGTGTTCTGGTTGAAACATATTTTTTACCTAAGGTATCTCTCATTGCTTTCAGATTTTCAACAGAAAACTGTTTGGTATCCGTATAGTTGAAAGTAGAAATAAGCAAGTTAAAAGACGCTTTATCCGTTTCTTTTCTCAACCAAAAGGCTTTACCATCGTTAATGGCGGGCAAAAAATCATTTGGAATTTTCAAACGAACCTTCATTTTAGCTTCGATATCAGCTTCCAAAGTAGTGTTACGTCCTGACTGATAAGCATTTGCACCCAACGGAACAGCGTCTTGACTTCTAACTTTTTTTACCAATGTCGGCATATTTGCCTTCAGATTATTAACTAAACTTTCCTGAGAATCTGCCATTTGAAACATAATTAGCTGTCCTTTTGCCCAACGGTCATAGCCAACAACTACATTATTTTTTTGAGGATTGGTCAGGAACAAGTCTAAATTTTTAGGTCCCAGTTCCTTTTTCATTAAAGAAGCCGTTGGGGAGGATTCATCATTTATATTGGCTAAAATCAAATAAGACTTCAATTCCCTCTTTAGCGGAACATTTTTAAAATCAGTAGGACTAAAATACTTTAAATCTAAAATCGGCTCTGGTTGAGGTAAAATAAGATAAGCTGAAGAGTAATAATATCTTATGGTATCTCCAATCGGACCATCCCAAATTTCTTTATCTGCCACGACGACGAGGCTGGCAATTTCTCCGAAAGCATTGGGTTTCATCTTAAATTGACTGGCCCCATCCTTTGTACATGAGTTAGAAAATAGAACGATGGTCAACCACACCAATAAAATAGAGACCTTGCTAATTGATTCACCCTTTTTAAAATACATCATTTAATTTTTATCTTTTAAGATGAAAAAAAAGCCAATAAGGGTGTATCCTGCATTGGTTACAACAACTGATCAATAATATTTTCCTCTTTGATACCTTCCGCCTCTGCTTTATAATTCCTAACTATTCTATGACGCAAAACATATTTTGCAATAGATTGAATGTCAGATATATCTGGCGAATATTTTCCCATTATCGCCGCATGGCATTTAGCGCCAACGATAAGAAACTGTGAAGCACGGGGACCAGCGCCCCAAGAAATATAATTATCCACGATAGAAGCAGCGCGGTCTGTTCCCGGCCTAGTTTTTGAAACCAAAGAAACAGCATATTCCAACACATTATCTGTTACTGGAATTCTCCTGATGAGCTGTTGAAATTGTTGAATCTGATTCGCTGTCACAATATTTTTTAAACTCACATTCTGAGCACCCGTTGTATTTTTAACTACCTCGATTTCCTGTTGAAAAGTTGGATAATCTAATGGAATATTGAACATAAAACGGTCCAGCTGCGCCTCAGGCAAAGGATAAGTTCCCTCTTGTTCGATAGGATTTTGAGTGGCTAAAACGAAAAATGGCTTAGGCAGCGCATGCGATACTCCACTGACAGTCACTACCTTTTCCTGCATGGCTTCCAATAATGCCGCTTGCGTTTTAGGTGGCGTCCTGTTTATCTCGTCGGCTAAAACGATATTGGCAAATAAAGGTCCTTTGTTAAATTGAAAAGTTCTATTCTCCTGTAATATTTCAGAGCCTATAATGTCAGATGGCATAAGGTCAGGCGTGAACTGTATCCTTTTAAAATCTAAATCCAGTACAGAAGCAATAGTGCTGACTAATAATGTTTTAGCTAATCCAGGAACGCCCACTAATAAACTATGACCATTACTAAACAAAGCAATAATAACAGCCTTAACCACTTCATCTTGCCCAACAATGACCTTACCTATTTCCTGCCTTAAATCCTGGTACTTATTTGCAAGGGCATCTACTGCTTCTACATCTGATTTAAAATTTGTTTCTGACATTTTCCTTTTCTTTAAAATTGAGATTTGGGTTCTTTGCCCTTTCGGAGCCGAAATTTAAGCAATTCGACGCGTTTAAAACGAAGGAATTTAATAATTTGTTTACAAAAGCTTGTTCCAATAAATTTTAATGGATACGATTTTAAATTTTCGTCTGAAAAAATGATTATATTTCTGTTATTGATAAGCAATTAAAGGATCACCCAATGAGAATATTTTTTCTTACTATTCTATTTTTCAGTGCTTTACATTTATTAGCTCAACGAATTGATAATTTATATTCCAAAGACCTACGATGGAGAAATGTTGGACCTGCCAATATGATGGGTAGAATTGCCGACATCGATGCCTTGAATACCGATTATCGACAGGTGATTTGTGCTTCTGCATCAGGTGGCGTTTTTCAAAGTAAAAACGGGGGCGTTAGCTGGGAACCGATTTTTGACCGATATGGCACTTCTTCCATAGGTAGTGTGGCCCTTTTTCAAGGTAATCCATCCATTATCTGGGTAGGCACCGGCGAATCGGCCAATAGAAACAGCTCTGGTTGGGGCGATGGCCTTTATTTGAGTAATGACGGTGGACTAAGTTTTTCAAAACTGGGTCTTTCCAATACCCACCATATTGCTGATATCGCCCTTCATCCCACAAATCCAGATATTGCTTATGTCGCTGCAGTAGGACATTTATGGGGCTATTCTGGTGACAGAGGATTGTTTTTTACCGATGACCGGGGGAAATCCTGGAAAAAACTGGACCAGGGTCTGCCTATTGATTCACTCACTGGTTGTACCGAGGTAGTTATGGATCCAAGTAATCCTAATATTTTATATGCAGGCTTTTACCATAGATTAAGAAGACCCTACATTTTTAAAAGTGGTGGGGGAAATGGGGGAATTTATAAAAGTACCGACGCAGGAAAGTCCTGGAAAAAATTGGTAAATGGCCTTCCAACGGGTGAAACCGGTCAAATTGACCTTTCCATTTGCAAAAGTTTTCCCTCCATTATAGTAGCCTCTGTAGAAGCTGACGAAAATATTCCCGACGGTCAGCCTGGTTCAGGTACCTACAGATCAGATGACGGCGGAAATACCTGGCGATTTTTACTAAAACACAATACACGTCCTTATTATCATGGACAAATTGAGATAGACCCCATAGACCCACAATCTATTTATCTGGTTTCCAGAGACTTTAGAATTTCCCGCGACGGTGGCAAAACCTTTACCGAAAGAGAGTGGCGAACCGATGGTGGCGATGATCATGCTATGTGGATTGCTCCCTACGATAGTAAAATTATCTATATGGGTACCGATCAGGGTTTAAGATTAACCGTGGATGGTGGCGAAAGTGTTTTGTCATTCAATAATATGGCCATTGGTCAGTATTATGCCATCGGCGTTGACATGAGAGATCCCTACTGGATAGGTGGTGGTCTGCAGGATAATGGCTTATGGATGGGGCCGTCAAATAGCAGGGAGGTACGCGGTATTTTAAATGAACATAATACCTGGGTTGGAGAAGGAGATGGTTTTCATTTTCAAATAGATCCAACGGACTGGAAAACCATCTATATGGTCAATCATGTTGGATTTGCGGCGAAGTTAAATGTGGAAACCAGAAAGTATAATTATATCACGCCTACGCCACAAACTATCTCTAATTATTCAGCTTATTTTGATCCAAATTATAAGGATTATCCTATAAAATATTCTATCGACCCTGGAGAACACTGGTTTTTTTATGAAAATACAGATCGTGTAAAACTTCCTCCTCAATTTCGATTCAACTGGAGCAGCCCCTTAGTTCTCTCTTCCCGCAATGTAAATACGCTTTATTTCGGAGGCAATCACCTTTTTAAATCTACGGATAAGGGAAATTCCTGGAAAATCATCAGCCCTGACCTGACCACCAATGATGCTGAGTTCAGGAATCCTTCCAATAGTGGCTATCTGACCAGAAGTGTGACGGGTGGGGAAAATCATTTTACCATCATTACCCTCGCAGAATCCTCTTTAGATACTCAGGAAATATGGGCAGGAACAGACGACGGAAACTTACAGGTTACATTGAACGGAGGTAAAACATGGACCGAGGTTGGTCAATTATTAGTTAAACAATTTCCCTCTATTGGACAAAATGCTTCCTCCCCCAGAGGAAAAAGGCCCTGGATAAGCAGAGTATCCCCTTCAGCACATATAAAAGGTAGATGTTATGTCTCTTTGGATAATCACAGATATGATGACATGAATGCTTATGTATTTGTCACTGACGATTATGGGAAAACCTGGAAATCGCTACAAAATAATTTACCGGAATATTCTGTTTATGTGGTTCGGGAAGACCCCGAAAACCCTGATTTGTTATTTGTGGGAACGGAACAAGGCGTTTTATTTTCCTACAATCAGGGACAGGAATGGCATGAACTCATGGGTAATATGCCCACGGTAGCCGTTTACGACCTTGTTATCCATCCCCGGGATGGCGATCTGATAGCTGGAACTCATGGCAGAAGTATCTGGATTTTAGATGATATCAGTCCTCTGAGACAGCTCAGCGGGCAAATTACAAACAAACCAATTCACCTTTTTCAAAGCAGGCGGTCCACCAGATGGTTGCGAATAAATACGGGGAGAAAGCAACCCCTCTTTGAATTCCGTGGACAGAATCCCAGAAGTGGGGCAGCTATCCATTTGTGGGTAAATAAAGGCAACCAAACCGATTCTGTTTCATTGAACCTTGTATCTGAAAATGACAACCAACTTAAAAGGCAATGGAAAGTACCTGTGCAACCTGGCATCAATAGAATTTACTGGGACATGCAGGTGGACGAACCTGAAACCTCCTGGACGCAGGAAATGGAAAACATGCGAGTCGCTCTTGAAAATCTAGGTTCCCTTAGCTCTTTATCGACAGCTACCAAAGATTCATTAACCCAATTCAAAGCATCCCTTAAAGCCCTTTCGCCACAAAACAAGGCTGGTTATGAAGCCTTACGACGTAAAATTCATTCCGTTTTTGGTGTTTATGGCATTGTTTTGGGCAAAGAACTGAAACTAAAAAGGCAGGCAACAGCTGGTAATTATCAGTTGGAAGTGAAAGCAGGAGCATTTTCAGAAACAAAAAAAATAACTATTCGAGAAGATCCCTTGTTAAATAAGTAAGCATTTAACCCATGCGATAAGGAATTCGTTATGGTTTTATACAAGCGTCAAAACAATCGATGATTGATTTCAGAATAACAAACATGGGTTCCCTGCCTTCTTTGGTTAAAAGTTCGTCTTCCTCATCCAGGAGCATGTCTTCGACAAAGGCCAGTAAATCTGTTTGTTTATTGTCCTTGAAGAATACGTCCAGACGATCTCGAAAACGTTTGGCTGTAATGGATTCCAGTAATTCCCAATTTTTTTCCTCTGCGAGGGACAGTTCGTCTGAATCAATTTCGTCCATATCCTCCACATCAATTTGGGTTCGAATAGCTTGCCAAAGAGTTAGAAGGATAAAAAGCAGATATTCCTTTTCATATTCTGTGAAAAGCTCTGTATTTTCAGTAAACAAAAAAGCAAAAACAGCAGGTTGGATTTCGCTGAGTTCAGTAACCAATGATTCATTGATTGTTTCGTCGTCCTGAATGGCTGACGCCGCGTCATCCAATTGTTGTTCTGTAATAAAAACCATTGATAATGTATTAGAATGAATAAAATATTTCCACCACAAAGTTATCTTTACTTTTCTTTACAAGAAACACAAAAATGAAAGGATCCTTAAGAATTGCAAAAATATTTAATATTCCCGTTGAAGTACATTGGAGTTTCTTATTTTTATTTGTCTACGTTATCTACCTTGCCTTCAAAGAAAGCTGGGGTATTTGGGGTGCAGTATCGGCAAGTTTATTTGTACTCATTTTATTTTTGTGCGTTGTTTTACATGAATTTGGCCACGCCTTAATGGCGAGAAGGTTTGACGTACAAACGAGAGATATTACTTTATACCCCATTGGCGGAGTAGCCCGTTTGGAGCGTTTGCCAAGAAAACCTGTACAAGAATTTTGGGTGGCCATTGCCGGACCTTTGGTAAATGTAGCGATCGCTTTAGTCCTTTTGCCTGTGTTACTACTTTTAGGAACGGACACCATTTTAGATGTTTTTTACAGTTTATATAACCAATCAGATTCCGATAACTTTTACTTTCCCAGTAACTTACCTGTTTATGCTTATGTAGCCTTAGGCTTAATAGGACTTAACCTGACCTTAGCCATATTCAATTTGATCCCTGCCTTCCCAATGGACGGAGGCAGAGTATTAAGAGCTATTTTGTCTCATTTTATGGGGCATTTGAAAGCAACGAGAATTGCCTCCATAGTAGGTCAGGTCATTGCCATTTATTTTGTTTACAATGGCATATTAGGAGACGGGAGTGTTACTCAAATTTTTATTGGTGTTTTTGTATTTCTTGCTGCTGGTTCAGAGGCAAAAGCGGCCAATATGGAGAATTCTTTACTTGAATTAAAAGTGAAGGATTGGATGAAAAAAGATTTTATTCACTTTGAGAGTTCACAGCTTTTAAGCGAAATATTACCTTTGGTTCAAGATGCAGGCGACCGGGAAATCCTTGTTTTTGATGTTTGGCAAAATCCCGTTGGTACTATATCATCGTTTGAAATCATTGAATTGTGCCTTAACGGTGGAGGGGAAAAAACAGTAAGCGATGCTACGTTCCCCATTGAAAATGTATTAACAGAAGAACAAACCTTACAGGATGCTCTACTTTTATTTCAACAATCGAATGCCAAAACACTCCCTGTTATGCGACAGTCTGAACTCATTGGTATATTAGAATTAAATCAAATATATACTATCCATCAGGTTTTGAATAAATCTGGTAAGCAAAAGAGTTCAATTTTCAATGGAATAAAAAAATGGACAAATGGAAAAGATTGATATTTTAATGGACATTATTCGCACGCGAAGAAGTGTATTTCCTCCTTTATATGCCTCGGACAAAGAAGTTCCGAGAAGTGTAATTGAGAAAATTCTGGAGGCCGCGAACTGGGCACCAAGCCACAAAAAAACAGAACCCTGGCGATTTTATGTTTTTACAGAGAAAAGCAGGGAAGATTTAGGAAAATTCATGGCAGATTATTATTTGGAAAATACGCCTGAAACTGAATTTTCTCAGGTTGTTTTCAATAAAATGATACAAAATCCGCTCAAAGCACCGGTTATTATCGCTATTGTCATGCATAGAGATTTATCTGCGAGCCTTCCTGAGTGGGAAGATATTGCTGCCACTGCCTGTGCTGTACAAAACATGGCGCTGGCTTGTACTGCCGAAGGTTTAGGTTCATTCTGGAGTACGCCAAGACCAGCGCTTAATGCTGATTCATTTTTAAAGTTGTCCGAAAATGAACGTTGTCTTGGTTTATTTTATGTTGGTTACGTTGAAAAAGAGGTAGCTTCTGTTGAGAGAGGTGACCCGTCAGAAAAAATTATATGGATGTAAGCGACATTGTAATGAATACTAAACCGTCCTTTTTTTGGACAACAGATAATTTAATATTATTTTCGCACATTAAAAAAAATTCCTTGAGAGTAAAATAGCTCTTTAGCATTATTTTGAACAAGTTTTAAACCACTAATTTATGGGTCAAACAATTATTTATTCCATTCCATTTTTCGGCGTATTATCGCTTATATACATGTTTTGGAAATCTGCGTGGGTATCAAGACAAGAAGAAGGTACTCCTAAAATGGCGGCCATTGCAAAGGCTATATCAGAGGGCGCTATGGCTTTCTTGCGCGCTGAGTACAAAGTACTTGCCATTTTTGTGGTCTGTGTTTCCATTTTATTGGCTGTAGCAGCCGATAGCTCCACTTCATCGTGGATGATTGCCCTTTCTTTCATCGTTGGCTCTTTTTGTTCTGCATTGGCAGGCTATTTTGGTATGCGTGTGGCAACTAAAGCGAACGTACGTACAACCAATGCAGCCAGAACAAGTTTAGCCAAAGCGTTGGAAATAGCCTTCACTGGTGGATCTGTAATGGGAATGGGTGTCGTTGGTCTGGGAATTCTTGGCTTAGGTGGCTTGTTTGTCATTTATCAGGGAATGGGCTGGGATATCAATAAAGTAATCACGGTTATTACCGGATTTTCTTTTGGTGCTTCTTCGATAGCTCTTTTCGCGCGTGTTGGTGGAGGTATTTATACCAAAGCAGCCGACGTAGGAGCCGATCTTGTTGGAAAAGTAGAAGCTGGTATTCCTGAGGATCATCCTTACAATCCTGCCACTATTGCCGATAACGTTGGAGACAACGTAGGTGATGTAGCTGGTATGGGTGCCGACCTTTTTGAATCGTATGTAGGTGCTATTGTTGGTACTATGGTACTTGGCGCTGTATTTATAAATCTTCCGGGATTTGAATCTACCAATGCATTTGATGGTTTAAATGCTGTCCTACTTCCATTAGTTCTTTCAGGAGTAGGTATCGTCGCATCAATTATTGGTTGCTTTTTTGTTAGAGTTAGCGAGGATGGAGACCCACAAAAAGCACTCAATATGGGTGGCATCGTTTCCAGTATTCTGATGTTAGTAGCAACCTACTTAGTGGTAAAGTTTATGCTTCCCGCTGAATGGGTTTTCAATGAAATCACTTATACTAACATGGGAGTATTTTATGCTGTTATTATTGGATTGGTTTCTGGCTTAGCCATTGGATATATTACTGAATATTATACAGGCACTGGAACTAAACCAGTGAAAGGTATTGTTGATCAATCTATTACTGGTGCTGCAACAAATATTATCGCTGGTTTGGGTGTTGGTATGCGTTCAACTGCATTACCTATTATTGTTTTATCCATAGCTATTATTGGCGCACATTATTTTGCTGGTCTATACGGTATCGCTATTGCTGCCGTTGGTATGTTAGCCAACACAGGTATTCAGTTAGCTGTTGACGCTTATGGACCTATTTCTGATAATGCCGGTGGTATTGCAGAAATGAGTGGATTAGATAAAGAAGTACGTCATCGCACCGATAAATTAGACGCCGTTGGTAATACAACCGCTGCTATTGGTAAAGGTTTTGCCATTGGTTCTGCGGCACTTACTGCCTTAGCTCTTTTTGCTGCTTTTATGTCAACAGCTGGAATTACAACTATTGACGTTGCCAATCCAGTCGTTATGGCAGGTTTGTTTTTAGGAGGAATGCTTCCTTTCTTATTTTCTGCGCTTTCTATGAGTGCTGTGGGTAGAGCCGCAATGGATATGATTCAGGAAGTTCGTCGCCAGTTCAATAATATTCCCGAGCTTAAAGCGGCTCTTGCCGTTATGAAGAAAAATGAAGGGAAAGAGGAAAATGAGTGGAGTGCTGAAGATAAACACGTGTATGACCAGGCGGAAGGCAAAGCTGAATATAGCAAATGTGTGGAGATATCTACCAAAGCCTCTATTCGTGAAATGGTTCTTCCCGGTTTAATCGCCATTCTGTCTCCTGTGTTTATTGGATTTGCTGGTGGTGCTGAAATGTTGGGAGGTCTTTTAGCGGGTGTTACCGTTACAGGCGTTCTTATGGCTATTTTCCAGTCAAATGCCGGTGGTGCATGGGATAATGCCAAAAAAATGTTCGAAGAGGGCGTTAATATTCAAGGTACTATGTACTACAAAGGCTCCGATCCTCATAAAGCGGCCGTAGTTGGTGACACCGTTGGTGATCCGTTTAAAGATACTTCCGGACCTTCTTTAAATATTTTATTAAAATTAATGTCTGTGGTAGCTTTGGTTATTGCTCCACTACTTTAAATAATATTCATCATTTGGATTATTAAGTTAATCCGATGTAAAAGCCCGCTGTATTTGCTTACAGCGGGCTTTTTTATTATATTTGAATATACTAATACAAATTCGATGCGCGATCTAAAATACTTTATTGCTTATTTAGCGCCCTTATCCGCTTTTTGGGCCATTTATCAGGGAGGAATATGGAGTTTCTCTGCTTTTTACCTTGCATTCATCCTTATACCCATTTTCGATCAATTATTTCCACTCACATCTTCCAATATAGACGTTCACACTGAAGATAAACGGTCTAACATTGTTTTTTTTGACTTATTGCTTTATGCTAATGTTCCCATTTTATACGGTCTCCTATATTATTATTTTTCCACCCTACAATCTGAAAATTTAGCACTGTACGAAAAATTTGGCTTAACCCTAAGTACCGGTATAATAATAGGTACCATCGGTATCAATGTGGGACACGAACTCGGCCACCGAAGTAAAGTCTTCGAACAGTTTTTAGCAAAAATATTGCTGCTCCCCGCTCTTTATCAGCATTTTTTTATTGAACACAATCTTGGACATCATAAAAATGTAGCCACCGAAAAAGATCCGGCAACGTCAAAATTGAATGAACCTATTTACTTTTTTTGGGTGCGTTCTGTTGTTGGTGGGTACTTGAATGCGTGGAAATTAGATAATGAACAACGGCGAAAATTGTCTGTTCCATTTTTTTCAATAAATAACCAAATGCTCGTTTTTTCCCTTTGCTCTATGGCTTATATTTCTTTGATAGCGGTTTGGTTCGGAATGGAAGTCCTTCTCTGGTCCATTGGAGCAAGTATCATTGGCTTTTTACTCCTTGAATCCGTAAATTATATAGAACATTATGGTTTGAAAAGAAAAATAGTTGGTAATGGGAAATTTGAACCTGTGTTACCCTCTCATTCCTGGAATTCAAATCATGAAATTGGAAGGATCTTCCTCTACGAATTAACAAGGCATGCGGATCATCATTATAAATCTACCAGAAAATATCAGGTGTTAAGACATTTTGATGAAAGTCCGCAACTGCCCTTTGGTTATCCGGCATCTATTCTTCTTTCGCTGATTCCCCCATTCTGGTTTAAAATGATGAATCCCCGCGTTAAGCAAATAAATAATTAATATGATAGATTTAAAAATCAATCATTTACAACATATTGGCATTCCCGTCAAAGAAATACATCGGTCTCAATTATTCTATGAGTCTTTAGGCTTCCATTGTGTCATGAAAAACAAATTTATTCATGAGGGTGAAGAAGGGAAAGTAGTCATGATGAAGTACAAGGATATTATTCTGGAATTATATCAAATGCCTGTTCCTGATAAGGATAGAAAAGATGGGATAATAGACCACATCGCATTCGATGTATCCAATATTGATGAAACTTATCTATTATTAAAAGAAGCTGGCTTTTCTCCCATTGAAATGGAACCCGTGTATCTTCCATTTTGGGAAAAGGGCTGTAAATATTTCTATATATTAGGTCCAGATGGAGAAAGGCTGGAATTTTGCGAAATACTGAAATAAAAACAAATACTAACTCAGTATAAATACCCTGACAAATAAAACAACTCCAAAAATAATCAAGGCAATACCAGCAATTTTACTTACTATCTTTAAATGCGAAGGCTTGAGGACTTTCCTTATTTTTTTGGCTAAAAAAATCTTAAATAAGTCCACAGGCACATAAATACTCATAATACCTGCAAAATACCAGACGGCCTCATTATTACCAAAGTTTTTATCTACCAGCGCCGTACTCATTAATCCTAACCAAAATAAAATGGTAAATGGATTAAAGACATTAATCAATACCCCCTTCAGGAAAAATCCGAACAAGGATCGCGGACTATGCTCTTTGATGAAAGGTTGAGGTACATTTATAGCTTGATTCCCTTTTTGAATCAAAGCGGCCAGTCCAAATACAATTAATATTAAAGTGCCAATCCCTCCAACGGTATAGTAAAAATAAGAGGCATTGGCTATTTCTGAAATGAACGACATCCCTTTATACATGCCCATAAACAGGAAAATATCACTAATCCAGATGCCTGAACCAAAAAATACACCTACTTTGGTACCGTATTCCACTCCAATATGAATGAGAGAGAAAAAAATAGGCCCAATCAAAAAAATAAGCAAAAATCCAACCTTTATTCCTTCAATAAAATAATTCATCTTTCTTCCTGTTAACCATTTGCAGAAATGGTATTTTGATAAACAAAAGATTCCCACTCTTTAAAAATACTACTTTTCATAACACGCGGAAATTTATTTTGCCCACCCATTTTACCTTGTTTATCTTGCCATTTATAAAAAATAGAAATGGGAATGACTTTAATTTGAGGCTGACCCAGCACACTATTTCTTTCTACATTATAATCATCGTTAACCCTATTTAATTCATTGTCAAGTAAAGGTAAAATTTTATCCGCTGAAATCATTGTTTCACAACCAATATACCATGAATGTTTGAATTTACCTTCCTCCTCAATGGCAGCTACTGTAAATTCCTTAATGCTAATATTCAATTCCTGGGAAATCTTATGAATTGCCTGATTCATATTATCTACTGAAAGGTGTTCTCCACAAATACTTAAAAAATGTTTAGTTCTACCTGTGATAATAAATTCTGATTTTTCAGGATGAATGAATCGAATAGTATCACCTAAAAGATACCTCCACGCACCAGAACAAGTAGTTATTATCATGGCATAATCAATACCTTTTTTAATTTCATTAATAGTTAAAGTAGTCGGGTTCTTCTTCAAATTTCCTTCCTCATCAAAATTTAATTCATTGAACGGAATAAATTCATAATATATACCCTTTTGTAATTCCAGGCACATTCCCTTGTGGTCGGGACGATGCTGAAAACCAAAGAATCCTTCTGAAGCCAGATAAGTATCCATGTAAACCACAGGCTTAGTCATTATTTTATCAAAAGCCTTTCTGTAAGGTTCAAAATGTACGCCGCCGTGAACAACCACTCGAAGATTTGGCCAGATATCATGAATACTATCAACTTTATAATAAGAAATAACCTGTTCCATCATTAATTGAACCCAGGAAGGAATGCCTACAATAACGCTAATATCCCATTCTTCCGCATTTTTAATTATCGCCTCAATCCTTTCATCCCAAGTCTTTAATCTGGAAATTCTGGCACCATGTTTAAAATAAGGGCGTAACCAACCAGGTATTTTATTGGCATTAATTCCACTTAAATCTCCTGAATAATATTTCCCCTCTTTTTTTAAAGAACTTGTACCTCCAAGCATTAGCATTCCTTTTGTAAACACTTCAGGATCAACATTAAAATTATTCAGGCTAAAAAACATTTTGCGACCAGCACGCCGCATTGCCTTACTCATTTCATTAGAAACCGGAATATATTTACTTGGAGCACCTGAAGTTCCCGAACTTAAGGCAAAATATTTTATTTTTCCCGGCCAGGTTACATTATCCACATTATGTAACGAAAGATGCCACCATTTTTCATACATGGAATTATATTCGAAAAGTGGAACAGCCAATCGATAATCATTCATCAGATTATCAGATTTCAAAATTTCCTTAAAGTCATAATACTTGCCGAAAGTGGTATTTTGCGCCTTGCGTAACAATCCCTTTAATACAATTTCCTGTTTTCTTTCGGGTGTAATGGTATCTTGGTAATCAGTGAATTTATTTCCTAATAAAATACCTCTTTTTATCAAATTACCCAATAGGTTCATGATGTAAGCATTTTATTTCCGTCGACTGATATCAGGGCAACGAAGATTTCCAAAAAAATAAAGAAAACCTACCTCTAAAAAGGCAAAAGCATCTTTATTATCAGCGTTTCCGCGCATAAATCCTGTTTTATTTAAAGATGTGGAACTGGCTGCGCTACTTAATGACCTGTCAGACATGGCAACGGCGAGAGATCCAACATTTCCCCTTTCCAGGAATAAACTTCTTCTATCTGGATAAACAGTGCTTACGTCATCTAAATAATCTGTAAAAGTAGTTCTTCCACTCAACTCAATCTGCATACTCCAACGCTCCGATAAATCGTATTTCATACCTACGCCAAATAAAAAAGCGGCTGAGAGCGTATAATACTCCTTTCCTTTAAACTGTCCTTCAGTTCCTAATGGTCTTAAATCTACCCATTTATTAAGATAGTAAGTTTGAGGGTTAAACTGAAAAACACTGGCCCCCATTAGAAAATAGGGAGAAAAATATTCGTCTTTGCTCCCATGAGTAAAAGGTAAAAAATTAAATTCCATTTGGGAAGAAACCTCTGTTATTGGGGAGCGAAAAGAAAGATTTCTTTCTATTTCAAAAGGATTATTCGAATTGGCATCAGAAGCCGAAACTACGGCATAGTTAGCGGCAAATTTTAAGGCTATCCTATTATTAAAATTATACCTTGCCATTAATCCGAAAGCCTCTCCAGGTTTTTCAAGATTATATTTGGTATTCAAATCTCCGAAATAATGCGCAGCACCGACCCACAGACCTGCTTCCCAACCCACTTGGGACCAGGCATTTACTTTAGAAAATACTATAATAAAACAAGCAAAAATAAACCGAATAATCTTTTTCTTTAAAACAAGCATAGTAGGTAAGTGCATGCTTTTAGTGCATTCATTATTCAAAAACGACGAGAACTCATCTATGGTATATAAAAAAAACTTAATTTTTCTTTACATCATCATTAAAATCATCGAACAAACCGTCATCATCCAAATCATCAAAATCTATATCCTCATCGTCATCACCATCATCATCTTCATCATCCTCGAGCCAATCTTCTTCGACGATATCCTCTAAGATTTCGTTCACTTCTTCAAGATCAAAAAAGGTAGGATCAAAATCACCCATCGTTTCACGCATTTCCCTTTCCTCTTCATTTTTTGGATTCAGCAAGGCCTCCTTTAACTCCATATAAGCAGCCGGGCCACCACAATCTTCAAAAGGGCAGGCATTTTCCCCGGCAAACGCCACAGGCAAGAGTTCTTCATCAAGAGTTACTATTTTCAGTAATTTAAGGGTATGCATCCAACCATCTCCCAAATCATATTCATATTCAAAAGAATCATTTTCCTTTAAGCCAAGTTCATGCAACAACGTATCATCTGCATCTTGCATTTTGGAACTGACTACGTCATCCTCATCAATTAATCCATACCAGATACCCTCTTTTTTAAATTGAAAAAGATGGTCATTTTCCCAACCCATAACCACTTGAATTACTTGATGCAGATCAAATAAACTATGCAATTCACTCACTTGAAAAGTTCTCCAAACCTCGGGAGTCACCTCATTCAAAGAAACTCGAAATTGATAATATTTTTCCATAACAATAATTTATTTAAATCAGTAATTTACTTCTTCCCAGGGTTCTATCCAAAAAGAATTTAAACCGTCGCCCGAAATTAATCTAAAAACTTCAAGATTTAAAAGCTCCAACAAAGCAAGGAAGGTAACAATCGCCTGATATCTGTCAACACAATGTTGAAAAACGTCGGTGAAAGCAGCTTTTCCTTTCTTTTTTACGACAGAAACAAGAATATTCTGTTGATCCTCGATGGTATAATTAATTCGAACAATTTCATGAACTGCGGCAGGTTTTTTGACATCTAACCGACGCATCACCGATTCAAAGGTTCTCAAAAGTTTGAACAAGGAGATCGTTTCTAAGGAGGCATCTGCCAATGCCTGATTAGCAAGCGTTTTTATTTCAGATTCGAGATTCCCCCTTTCAAATTTCTTTTCTCTGTCCTCTTCCCAATCGCGAAAAGTGTCTAAAACTTCTTTAAATTTTTTATACTCCAACAGCCTGCTAACTAATTCTTCCCTTGGGTCTATTTCGTTTCCGGCCTCATCAACGGGTTTTCTTGGGAGCAACAATCTCGCTTTAATGCGGCAAAGAGTAGCGGCCACAACGACAAATTCACTGGCTAAATCAATATTTAACCTTTCCATTTGATGTATGTAGGTTAAAAAATCCTCTGTAACTTTTGATATCGGAATATCATTAATATCCAATTCATCTCTTTCAATAAAGAAGAGCAACAGATCGAAAGGCCCTTCAAATTGGGGGAGATGAATCGTATAAGTTTCTGCCGTAGCGTACATACTGAAGGATTTACCCAAATAGCTTTAAAAAACTCAAATATAGTTAGATTTACAGATTAAAATTAGTATTAGTTTGTTATGTCTAAAGGAATCATATATTTAATGCCATCTCCCCTGGGAGAAGGGGGAGAACATGCCATTGCTCCGTATCTTTTACAACGCATAGAAACTTGCTCTTACATCATTTCTGAGAGAGGAAAAACCACTCGTGCGCATTTAAAAATATTACTTCCCAACCTGGCTCTGGAGAAAATAACTTTTATGGAACTTCCCAAGCACCAACCTGCTCAATCGATAGAAGTTTTATTGGCACCTGCCCTAAAGGGAAATGATATTTGTTTATTTTCTGAAGCTGGCTGTCCGGGTATTGCCGATCCCGGCGCAGAAGTAGTAAAACTGGCCCATCATTTGCAAATTAGGGTGGTTCCTATGGTTGGCCCTTCTTCTATATTATTAGCTTTAATGGCCTCGGGTTTGAATGGCCAAAGATTTACCTTTATGGGATATTTGCCCGTAAAAAAGCCTGAATTAGTCGCTCAACTTAAGGTTATGCTCATTGAGATGTCAAAAAATGCAACTACCTTTTTATTTATCGAAACGCCATATAGGAATGAGGCTTGTTTAGATGTTTTACTCCAAAACTTACCCGATAATACCCGATTATGTATTGCTGCAGACCTAACCTTACCCGAAGAATTCATTTCCACAAGAACCATTCAGCAATGGAAAAAAACCGGATTTCCGAATATTCACAAAAAACCCGCCTTATTTCTGATAGGGCAATAACACCGCGATAACTTATCTAATTTTTACTTATTTTTACCAATCAAACCTTTTATAAATTGCCAATGGATATATTATCAGCCCTTCCAAATTTACAAAAAAAAGGATTCCTCGATCTGGCCATAGATCCCACTATCGATTTATTTGAGGAAATTAACAAGCTGAAAAAGGAAAAGAACGCGGTCATTTTAGCTCACTATTATCAAGAACCTGACATTCAGGATATTGCTGACTATATAGGAGATAGTCTCGGATTGTCGCAGGAAGCGGCAAGAACAAAGGCTGATTTAATTGTCTTTGCTGGTGTTCATTTTATGGCGGAAACAGCTAAAATTCTCTGCCCTGATAAGAAAGTGGTTCTTCCTGATTTAAAAGCTGGTTGCTCTCTTGCCGATTCCGCGCCTGCTCCATTGTTTAAGAAATTTATGGAGAAATATCCAGGTCATACCGTAGTGAGTTATATCAATTGCACGGCTGAATTGAAGACATTAACTGATATTTGCTGTACGTCAAGTAATGCGGTACAGGTCATAGAATCTATTCCAAAGGATCAACCTATAGTTTTCGCCCCCGATAAAAATTTAGGGGCTTACTTAAATAAAAAAACGGGAAGGAACATGGTATTGTGGAATGGAGCCTGCATGGTCCATGAAATTTTTTCCGCTGAAAAAATAGATAAACTGATGGCTCAATATCCTGAAGCTGAACTTATTGCGCACCCCGAATGCGAAGAAGTTATTTTACGTAAAGCCCATTATATAGCCTCCACCACTGGCCTGTTAAACTACACGATAAAAAGTAAAAAAACATCTTTTATTGTAGCCACTGAGTCGGGAATTATTCATCAAATGGAAAAATATTCTCCCGATAAAATATTTATTCCCGCTCCTCCTGAAAATTCTTGTGCCTGTAACGAGTGCCCTCACATGAGGTTAAATACGTTGGAAAAAGTATATCTTGCTCTGAAATATGAACTACCAGAGATTACGCTCTCTGATTATGTTCTTGAGAAAGGAAGATCATGTATTGATAGAATGTTAACTATTTCGGCCAATGCCGGACTGTAAATAAGATGTATGAAAAAAGTTTATCCTCTATTTATTTTGTTTTTGGCTGCTCAATGGTCAATAGGGCAAAGTAACTTACCATCGTCGATAGCCAATGAAAAAAAGGCTGTAATTCAATCTCTGGAAGCAAAAAAGCAACAGTATGTAGATGTTGCAACCAATATCTGGAATCTGGCTGAATTAGGTTATAAAGAGGGAAAAAGTGCTAATCTCTTGCAATCTATGCTCAAAGAGGAAGGCTTTACTATCGAAACTGGCGTGGCAGGTATTCCCACTGCATTTACAGCTACTTTCGGCAGCGGAAGCCCAGTGATTGGGGTGCTTGGAGAATATGACGCGTTACCAGGATTTTCACAAGATGCAGTACCTTTTAAAAAGGAGTTGGCAGGTAATACAAACGGCCATGCCTGCGGTCACCATTTGTTTGGATCTGCCTCTGCAGCAGCAGCTATTGCCGTTAAAAACTGGTTAAAAACAACCGGGCGGAAAGGTACTATCCGCTTTTATGGAACACCCGCTGAAGAAGGAGGCGCCGGTAAGGTTTACATGGTTCGCGCAGGCTTATTTCAAGATGTTGATGCCGTCATTCATTGGCACCCGGGAGACGATAACAATGCTAATCCTATTTCTTCTCTGTCAAATAAGTCGGCTAAATTTCGTTTCCGTGGCATTGCCTCTCATGCCGCCGCTTCTCCTGAACGTGGAAGATCAGCCCTCGATGCCGTGGAAGCTCTAAATTATATGGTCAATATGATGAGGGAACATATTCCGGAAAAATCAAGAGTTCACTACGTTATTACTAGAGGTGGAGAGGCCCCTAATGTTGTACCCGCATTTGCCGAAGTATATTACTATATCCGTCATCCGGAAATGGATGTCGTCAAAGACCTTTTCAACAGAGTTACCAAAGCGGCTGAAGGAGCTGCACTGGGAACAGGAACTACCATGGATTATGAGGTGATACATGGCGTTTATAATTTGCTACCTAACCAAATCCTTTCTACTAATTTATATGAAAATTTAAAAACGGTAGGAGGAGTTAATTACGACAAAACAGAGGAAGATTTTGCCCTTAAAATTTTCCCCTCTCTAAATAGAAAAGACGTAAATATTTCAGATGCAGCTTTGGTAAAACCTTATGCAGACCAGAGTGATGAGGCATTTGGTTCTACCGACGTCGGCGATATAAGTTGGCTTGTTCCTACTGCTGGTATTTCAAGTGCCACCTGGGTTCCCGGTACCGCTGCCCATAGCTGGCAGGCCGTTGCTGCAGGCGGCATGTCCATAGGGCACAAGGGAATGATGGTGGCTGCTAAAACCATGGCACTCACTATAATGGATTGCTTAGTGAGCCCGGAAATGTTAAAAAATGCTAAACTGGAGTTATTAAAGAGAAGAGGTGGTGATCAATTTAAATATGAAGCCCTCCTTGGCGATAGAAATCCTCCGTTAGATTATAGAAATTAATAAAAATATAAAATGAAACCTACTTTATTGGTCTTGGCCGCTGGCATGGGGTCTCGTTATGGTGGACTAAAACAAATAGATCCTGTTGGTTTAAATGATGAAACCATTCTGGAATTTTCGGTGTATGATGCCATCAAAGCTGGATTTGGTAAAGTAGTTTTTATCATTCGCCGGTCTATTGAGCAACCTTTTAAGGAAAAAATAGGCATTACTTTTGAGAATATTATCCCTGTTGAATATGTTTATCAAGAGTCATCCTCGCCAATAGCTGGACTTCCTCCTATACCCGAGAGGGAAAAACCTTGGGGTACCGGCCATGCCGTTCTGGTCGCAGCAGATGTCATTAAAGAACCATTTGCTGTTATTAACGCTGATGATTTTTATGGCTTTGATAGTTTTGCTATTATGGCAAAATTTCTAACCACGGAATGTTCTCCGGAAAAACATGCTATGATTGGCTATTATTTAAATAATACCCTTTCCGATTTTGGGGCGGTTTCCAGAGGGGTATGCACCAGTAATGAATCTGGATTTTTAACCAGTATTGCTGAAACCCATCAAATCATTAAAAATAATCAGGAGATTACAGGCGATTTAAATGGTACCAAGGTTTCGTTGAATGAAAAAACATTGGTTTCCATGAATTTCTGGGGCTTTCATCCTTCCATTTTTGAATATCTGCGTTTGGGTTTTATTGAATTTGTTGAAGAAAACAAGGACCACCCAAAAGCGGAATACTACATACCATTGGTTGCAGACCAGCTTATTGCCTCTGATAAGGCAAAAATAGTAGTCATACCGTCTGCAGCACAATGGTTTGGAGTTACCTATCAGGAAGACAAGCCTTTTGTCAAGGAAGCATTAAAAATGATAACGGAGCAAGGCGCTTATCCGACTTTGGGACTATGGTCAAAATAAGGAGGAAATTTTAAAATTTAGAACCCACTGTAAAAATCAAGGATTGCTTCATTATCGCTTTGTCTACCTCCTGAAGAGGTGCATTTTGCGTTAGATATGGAAAAAATACTTCATTGAACTGGTTATATCTAAAGCAGACATCAAAGAAATATTTTTCTCCTCTTCTTCCTCCGCCTATACTTAAAATGGTTTTTGAGGTTTCGTCATCTTTAAAAGGAGAGGTATAAAACTGTAGTCCTGCCCTTAAACGATAGAAATTACTAATGACCGCTTCTCCACCCATTCTAATAGCCACCGCCTGACCCAATCTACCAGTAATTTCTATATTAGATTCATTTTCAGCCTCTTCAAAGCCATTATAATTGAACCTATTAGAGGCATAATTAACATATTCCACTTCCCCGCCAATAAAACCCTTTTTACCTAAAACAAGACCGACATTTCCAAAATACCTCCATGGGGTTTTGAACCTATATTCAAAACTTCCTTCGGCAATAGCTTCACTTCCTAAAAATGCACCTGTTTCATTCGCATTTTCAAAATAATTATAGGTCAATTCATTTTGATAAATATCAGAAACATTAAAGAAAGTGGGTGTGTGAACAGCCATACCAATACGAATATTGGGTTGAGGCTTCACAATAACGCCCAATTTAGCATTAGCTCCTCCGCCGGTAGTGCTCAATTCTTCCCTGTAACTCAAATCTTTAAAATAGGGAACACCGCCAGGTGCTTTTACCTGATCCACCTCTGCATAATTCCTAACATTATAATAAGAAATGAAAGGAACGCCCACAGTAAGACCTATAGATACCTTTTCATTATAATTTCCCGCAAGAGAAAAAGCCAGTTCACTTAAGGAACCTGTATTTTGAATTTCCTGTTCCCTTTGTAAAAGGGCTTTTGGAGATAATTGGTAATCAATGTCATATTTACCATCGCCATTCAGATCATATAGCGCGCCAGCTTCAGAGGCAATACCCGTTTCAAAATCGTCCAACCCAATATCAGAATTGGCAATTTCCTGGAATCTTTGTAAAAGAGTCCCCTGGGAAGTTCCACTAAATCGGGTAGTATTACTAAAATGATTCAAATTATTTAAGGTAATGGCAAAATTCATCTGCTTCCACTTTTCAGAAATAGGCTGGGAAGTAAAAACCATTCCTAAGTTCTGGACATTGATACCTAGTTTACTTTCGGACAATGCAGAACCGTTTCTATCCGAAATGAGTCTGGACGTTGTTCTGGTTGAGATAAAGGAGGGGGAAAAGGAAAATTCCGATTTACGGTACAGTGCTATGCCAGCTGGATTACTGTTCACCGCACTAAGATCGGGACCAATGGCACCCATTGACCCACCCGTAGCAGAATATCGGGCCGTTCCTCCAGATTCCTGATAACTAAATCTTATAACATCTGCAATAGTTTGTCCAACTGAAAAGAAGGGCAAAAGGGAAATTATTACAATAACAGACCATTTAATTGAGAGGGTATTCATACCTATTTTATTTAGAAAATGAATAAAAAAAACGAGTGGAATATAACAACGTAATATTCCACCCGTTCAATTATGTTAAAATAACAATAGTTTGTTATTTAATGGTTAATTAATAACTCTTCCTCCAGAAGATGTAGATCTGCCGCCACTTGATGGACTGCTGCTTGAAGGTGACGAAGAAGACCCAGAATTTGATGGGGAACTTCTTGGTGTTGACCAACTTGGAGAAGATGAAGGCGATTCAAAACCTCTTGAAGGTGATGTACTTCTGGTAGAGCTATTGATTCTTTCTGTATTATTTCTAATATCAGAAGAAGTTCTAGGCTGAACGGTAGTACTTGGACGTTGACGGCTATATTCCGTGGAAGGATCACTCGTTCTTGGGGAATACCCTGTAGATGGCATTCTGCTGCTCTCACTGGTTGGATATCTACCGGCGCCTTGTACAGAAGGAGCATATCTTGGCATATCTGTTCCCGTAGTTCCCTGCGAAGTAGAAGGTATTCTGGAACCTCTTTCTGTGGCTACATTTCTTCCGGCAGCAGGACTTGTTCTTGGTGAACTCTCAATAGTTCCAATCTCAGGATTACGCGCACCTGGAACAGGACCTACAGATCCTCCCCCTCTTCTTGGGCCATAATATCCATTAGAAGCATCTACTGGTGATACTGGATTATTGTTATTGTTGTTCTGGCCAAAATTATTGTAACCGTAGCCATTACCCCAGGTAGGTATGAAATTATAAAAATTATAAGAAGGCATAAACATCATTGGAGAACCGACCCAACCAAAACTATTCATAGACATTCCCATTCCACCAAATCTTGAAAACGGTGAATTCCATCCCATACTAAATGGATCATTCATACCAAAGCTGTTCCATCTGTTGAAATTTCCAAAACTATTGAAATTATTCCAGCGATTGAATCTGCTAAACATTCTCTGAGAATAGAAATCATCATAAATCAACATGGTTGTAGCAGACCTCATAAACGGATCATAATAAGCCATATCGATATAATATGGATCAAAGAAACTGAAACCTTGAAGAGGTCTGTGAAAACGACGAATTCTTGAGGTGTAATAAAAATCATAATCATCGTAATAGCTATCTTCCCCGTCAGAGAAACTCGTTTCATCTGCTGAATAGGCTTCTGGTCTGTAAGAACCTAATCTGTTAGAGGAAGATGGATTATTTTTTAATTTAACCACTTCGTCAGGATTGTAATAAACATCATCCATTTGTGCACCCACGGGACTGATAGCCAGCAGTGTGAACAGGGTAATAATCAGGGCGTATTTCATGACAATTATTTTAAACGTGGAATTAATGAAATCATCTTTTAAATAGAACATCTAATTTATTACTTTTGTCGCAATAAAGTTGTTAATGTTTAGTAAATTATAATATTTATTTTGACATTTCGGCATTTTACTCTTTTTTTCACCTAATCCTGCATTGTATGGCAAAAGAAATAACGCCCAGATCGACAGATTACGCCCAGTGGTACCAAGATATTGTTAAAAAAGCAAATTTAGCTGAAAATTCTGCCGTTAGAGGGTGCATGGTTATTAAACCTTATGGCTTTGCAATTTGGGAAAAAATTCATGATCAATTAGATAGGATGTTCAAGGAAACAGGGCATGTAAATGCTTATTTTCCTTTATTTATCCCTAAAAGTTTTTTAAGTAAAGAAGCGCAGCATGTTGATGGTTTTGCCAAAGAATGTGCTGTAGTCACGCATCACCGCTTAATGAACGCGCCCGACGGCAGTGGCGTTATAGTGGATCCTACGTCAAAATTAGAAGAAGAACTGATTATTCGTCCTACTTCTGAAACTATTATCTGGAATACCTACAGAGATTGGATAAAGTCCTATCGGGACCTTCCCCTACTTATTAATCAGTGGGCCAACGTGGTTCGTTGGGAGATGAGAACCCGCTTATTCCTGAGAACTACAGAATTTCTATGGCAGGAAGGACATACGGCACATGCTACAAAAGGTGAGGCGGTTGAAGAAACCCTACGAATGCTGAATGTATATGCAGAGTTTGCAGAAAATTATATGGCCATGCCCGTTATTAAAGGGGTTAAAACAGCCAATGAACGATTTGCCGGAGCGGTGGATACCTATTGTATTGAAGCCTTAATGCAG
The DNA here is from genome assembly GCA_021299835.1 of Saprospiraceae bacterium. GTDB lineage: Bacteria > Bacteroidota > Bacteroidia > Chitinophagales > Saprospiraceae > BJGN01. The sequence continues at coordinate 24,703 of JAJTER010000020.1, forward strand.
GACGGAAAAGCACTTCAAGCGGGTACTTCCCATTTCTTGGGACAAAATTTTGCCAAAGCGTTCGATGTTAAATTTTTAACAGAAGATAATAATCAGGAATTTGTCTGGGCTACCTCCTGGGGTGTTTCCACCCGACTTATTGGGGGTCTTATTATGACCCACTCTGACGACGAAGGGTTGGTTTTACCGCCAAATCTGGCGCCAATTCAAGTGGTTATCATTCCCATTCCGAAACCATCTCCCGAAATTGACGAGGTTGTTCATAAAATCATGAAAAACCTAAAAGCTAAGGGAATTACCGTTCAATATGACCAGGATATGAAAAACCGTCCTGGTTTTAAATTTGCGGAACATGAAATGAAGGGTATTCCTGTTCGTCTGGCCCTGGGGCAACGCGATCTCGAGAAAAATGAAATCGAGGTTGCCAGACGGGATACCAAAGAAAAATTTACGGCAAGTCTGGATGGTATTGAAGAAACCGTGGCTCAATTACTTCTTGATATTCAAGAAAATCTCTTCCAGAGAGCAAAATCATTTAGAAGTCAAAAAACAACTAAAGTAGATACCTTTGATGATTTTAAAGCTTTGGTTGATTCAGATATTCCTGGATTTATTTCAGCCCATTGGGATGGTACCAGTGAAACAGAAATAGCCATCAAGGAAATTACAAAAGCGACTATTCGCTGTATTCCTTTTGATCAGGAAGAGGAGGAAGGAACCTGCATTTACTCGGGTAAACCATCCACTAAACGTGTTTTATTTGCCAAGTCTTATTAATCCTTAGTTTTATTACCGATGCTATCTAAAAAACCAAACTGGACTGTTGTTGCGGCTATGACCGGCCTTCTGGCCTTTTTGGTTCTGAGTAGATATGCAACCTACTACTATGGTAATGAAACACTTATAGAAAAACATTATATCCGACCCGATTATAAGATTGATGCCTGGGGAAATGCAAGTAATTTGTATCTCTCCAAAGCAGCACATCTTGCCAGCGTCAAAAAATGGGATCAGGCTCTTTTGCATTTAGACAGCATTTTTCCCCTTGATCCCATTTTTGGCAAGGCCCGATTATTATCCACCTTCATTTATTTCGAACAGGGAAAATATAATTATTCGAGAGATCTGGCGAAGAGTTTGCTCAATTTGCGTGATAAAAGGCTGCAATATTTTTCAAATTGGCTACATATATTAAGCAATGTAGGGTTAGGCAACGGCAGATTGGCAAAAGAACAACTATCCATCATTAGGGAAGACAAAAGTAAGCGCTTCACCCCTGAGATGGAGGCTCTTGAAAAGGACCTTCACCACCCTTTGCGCTACTTTGTTTTTTGAGTCTTTACTTATTTTCCGGGGAATAATCGACGGCCACAATCATTTCATTTCTTCGATTAAGTACCTCATAAGGTGCATTATAACCTAAATACTTGAAATTCCCTTTGGTTGCAATTTTTTCCTTTTGCAATAAAGCTTTTAATTCAGCTTCCGCATTTAATATTTTTTCTTCACCTGCAAATCCACCAAAAGCGTAGGCAGCATAGTAACCTGGTACCGATTTTGAGATTTTCACATTAGGGTCCAAAGGCTTGGGAAGATTTTCCATAGTAAAAGATTCAGGCATCACAAAATGCATGACACTTCCTTCCTCTGACTTTTCCATGTGAACAGGCGCCGTCATGGCAATCTGTTTAGATTCAGAATTACCACCAAAAATAAATCCGGCTAATTTCCTGAATTGATTTCCAGATTCATTCCTGTACCCTTTTGCCGGTGATTTTACCTGAGCAAAAATAGCTGCCGGATAATACCTGATTTCAAATTTATCCTTTTTTAGCACCACTTTGTAGGGCTGTTCCTCCGTTTTTGTTCCCATCTTAAGATAATTTTTAGCATACAATCCAGAAAATACAAGTAATGCAAGCACAATAAGATAGGTCATTTTCATGATATTTATATTTTAGTAAAGGATACAAATAGAGGTCGGTAAATGTTTAGAAATAATTGTGTCATAAGGATAGTTTCCAATTTATTTTAAAAAAAGAGGAGATTAAATGTTATTTTAGCTAAATCAACGCCATTTTTAGTGCGTTTTAAATAATAATCCCTGAATTATGAAAAGAAGAGATTTTCTCCTTGCTTCCTCCGCTGTCGGTGCATCTGCGTTTTTTTCATCTCTTCCTCTATTGGGTGCGACAAGACCTGAAAAACAGAAATTGGGTGTTGCTTTAGTAGGTTTGGGGTATTACAGCACCGATTTACTGGCTCCCGCCCTTCAATTAACTGAAAAATGCTACCTCGCTGGCATTGTAACCGGAACGCCATCAAAAGCTGAAAGCTGGAAACTAAAATATAATATACCTGAAAAAAACATCTATAACTATCAGAATTTTGATGATATAGCCAATAATCCGGACATAGATATAGTTTATGTTGTTTTACCTCCTTCCATGCATAAAGAATTTTCAGTTCGTGCTGCCAATGCAGGAAAACAGGTGTTTTGTGAAAAACCTATGGCGCCCTCTGTAGCAGATTGTATGGAGATGATTCGCGCCGCTTCTCAGAATAAAGTTAATCTCTCCATTGGTTACAGGTGTCAACATGACCCTAATATCCAGGCTTATATGCAAGTTGCCAAAGAGAAAAAGTTTGGGAAAGTGAAATTACTGACCAGTGCTGCCGGATATTTTGATGGCCGTTCTACCCATTGGAAACAGAAAAAGGCTATGGGTGGCGGTGTCATGGGTGATATGGGTGTTTATGCTCTTCAAGGTGCCAGATTAGCTACCGGCGAAGAACCCATCAATGTATTAGCACAGGCTTCCACAACCCGTCCTGAAATATATACGGAAGTGGAGGAAACGATTCAGTTTTTTCTGGAATTTCCGAGTGGGGCAAGGGCTTCTTGCATGTCCAGTTATGGGGTGAATATGAATCATCTTCACGTCAATTACGAAAAAGGTTGGTTGAAAATGGAACCGCATTCCTCATATAATGGAAATATGGGCAGCCTGTCTGATGGCACCCAGATAAAATTTGCTGTGCCAAATCAGCAGGCAAAACAAATGGATGAAGATTGTGCAGCCATTATGTCCAAATCAAATCTGTTGGTTCCCGGTGAGGAAGGACTTAGGGACACCATTATCGTAGAAGCCATTTATAAGTCAGTGGAAACGGGCAAACAAGTGAATATTTAACAAAACCTTTACCTAAAGGCTGATTTTACTTCTTAATTTTTAGCTACTTTAGCGCCAACAAATTAATCATGATGAAACGCAGGCAATTTTTTCGCAATTCTTCCCTCGCCGCATTAGGCAGTTTATTCCTGAGCCAGGCAAATGGTCAGGGTGAAAATAGTAAGCTTTTATTTCCTGGTTCAAAGGGAAAAGCTAAGAATATCATTGTGATGGTAAGTGATGGCATGAGTACGGGAACGTTGAATATGGCTGACATGCTGCTTCAACGCAAAATGGGAAAAGGTTCAAATTGGCTTAATTTGTACAGGGAAAATAAGGTTAGTCGTGGACTCATGGATATGGCTTCCGCCAATTCACTTACTACGGATTCCGCTGCCGCAAGTTCTTCCTGGGGTGGAGGCAAACGGGTAAATAATGGTTCCTTAAACATTGGTCCAAACGGAGAAGAGAATATGCCTATCTGGCAAAAATTTAAGGCAGCGGGTAAAATGACAGGCTGTGTTACAACAGTTCCTATCACCCATGCAACGCCTTCCGGGTTTTGTGTAAACAGCAAAAGCAGAAATGCTCAACCTGAGATTGCCGTAAATTATATGTCGCTGAAATTTGATGTGATGATGGGCGGTGGTCATGAATATTTTTCCAAAGATACGCGGGAAGATAAAAGAGATCTTTATGCCGAATATCGCGCTAATGGCTTTCAGGTCGCTAATAACCGATCTGAAATGATGGCCTTAAATAACGAAAAACCCATTCTTGGGGTGTTCTATAAAGATGGTTTGCCTTACTCAGTTGATAGGGAAAACAGCAAGGAAGTTGCTGACCAGATTCCGTCGTTGGCTGAAATGACCATGGTGGCTATCAATAAAATGAAGAAGGCTAAAAATGGCTTCGTTCTTCAAGTGGAAGGTGGTAAAATCGATTGGGCTGCGCATGCCAACTGTGCCGCCGGTCTCATTTATGACCAGATTGCTTTTGATGAGGCAGTTAAAACAGTCATTGACTTTGCGGAAGCTGATGGAAATACGCTGGTTATAATTACTACCGATCATGGAAATGCTAATCCAGGACTTGTAGCGGGAAGTAATGTGAATGCCAATTTTGATTCCCTTCACACTTACAAACATTCCAATGACTGGATTCTTCGTGGCTTTACACCGGAATCTACCCTGGCACAAATAAAAGAACGAGTAAATTTTGCCACTAATGTTAGCATGACAGACGAGGAGGCTAAAACACTCCAGAATTATTATCTGAAGTTGACGAAAGGAGAGGATGGAATTTATAATTATGCCAATTTACCCTTCCGCACCTTAGCTGAAATACAAAAATCGAGAACCAGTGTTAGCTGGATAAGTATGGATCATTCTTCAGATTATGTAGAATTGGCTATGTTTGGCCCGGGTAGTGATAAAATGAAACCCTTCATGAAAAATACCGAATTGCACTATTTCATGTTGGAAGCAGCGGAAGTAGAAGATTGATAAAAGGGTTGGATTAGTCCGAAAACAATGTTTGCTTTTATTCGGTTTTCCATTCGCAAGTATTTGATTGAATGGCAATCGGGATTGTAAGCTGTTCAAAAAATATTGCCTGTATCAGCTTGCGATACATTTAAAGTCGGCAATGATGCCTTCCGTTATCAAAAATAAATTTGAAGCCATTCTTCATATAATATCGTATTGGATGTTCTTTGTTGTATAAATCTACAACCAGAAAACGACAACCAGTTTTATTATTGGAATCAACAAACCAAGACTTTATAAAATCCATTCATTCACGACCAATACCTTCCCTTCATTTCGTCTAAGGTAAAGCAGTGTTTACTCTACTTCCCAAATAGTAATAAACAAAGTGCCAGCACTCAATTAGGACGTTGGGTGCGGCAACATGAAAAATTGCAATTGCAATTACTGGCAATGGGCTATAAGCCTAGAAAAAAGATTTTAACGCCAAGCCAGCTAAAGTTTAATTATGAAATTATTTGGAGAGCCTTAACACCAGCAAACAAACACATATTCCTTTGTTGCGTACTACTGTCCAGAAGAAAACTAACCACCTCCGACAATAATCGTTTCAATATTTAGCGGCGCAAGCAAATAATCCTCCTCTCCCTTTAATGCTATTGCTTTTTCTTTTAGATTACTTATTAGTTTGGTTGAATCATCTTCGTTAAGAATTACACCTTATCAGTTTGTTTTATCTGTTTGAGTCAAAAGATTCATGGGGCGCTCTAGTTCATTAATTAGTGAGGGATTTTCTTTTAATGTTGATTTTCCAAACAATGGTTTGTTGACTTGTGAAGGTGTCGATCTTTACAACAAATGTTGATGCGGTGAACCAAACTTTGATTAAACGCAAAAGTGTCTGCGGGGCACTGAGCCGCCACTTTTGACAAACCCAAGTTAGAGTTTTATTCCTTTTTATTTTCGTTATAATTAGTCAAATATTCTTGAAAATCTTTTAAAAACAAATCAGGACATTCAATGTATGGCGTATGACCGATTTTGTATTTTATGAGTTTGTAATTTTTAAATTTTTCTATTGCTTTTTTATTTCTATTAAACTGAACGAACTTGTCATTCATTCCCCAGGTAAATAATACAGGGCAATTTAATGTTTCTATTAGTGAACGTAGATCTTCTTCATCTTTCTTAAAGCTTGTCCATCCCTGCACTAAAATTGGGGCTATCCTATAAGCATCTCGGACAATTTCATTTTTTCTATCTAAAGCAGTATCGCTTGTCAATACTTTTTTGTAGTAATTTGAAAACTTATCTTGAAAATTTGCCTTCTTATCTACCCCATTTTGAAAGAAGTGTATCATATAATTTAAAAACAGTGGTGCAAGCCATCCTTTTTTATCAAGCCCAGCTGGATTAGCTAATACTAAATTTCTAATGTTAGGGTTATTAGAAGCAATTCTTATGGCTGTTGCTCCACCAATTGAGTTACCAATAATAATTAAATCTTTTAATTTCAAACTGTCAATAACCTTTAGGACAATACTTGAAAAATAAGTTGCAGATATATTTTCTGTTGATTTGTCCGAATCACCATGCCCAGGAAAGTCCAAACTTATTATCCTATACTTATTAGAATCCAACTGATACAAAGTAGAAAAGTCTTTTGAACTATGTCCGACTGCATGTAAACAAAGCAGAACTTGTCCAGATCCTTCATCCTTGTATGCTATCTTAAGATTTTCAATATCAATATATTTATCTGCAATAGATGGAAATGTTTGTGCAATTGTTGTCATTGGAAAAATGAAAAGTAATGTTTTAAGAAAATTGAACATCATTTGTATTACCATTTTTTTTCTTTTAGAATGACCGCTGACGGTTTGCGGTATGAAACGTTGGGGATTTCGGGGCTGCGAACTTATCCACCGATAAGAAACTTGCCAGCGAGTGATGCATTTGGTATGCCACATAAGCCCAATTTTTTATGACCGCATGTTAGCCGCTGGCAATTGGTTTAGTCATTCTTCAAATATGGGTTATAGGCAATTTCCCAAAGATTTTCATCTGGGTCCGCAATATAACTACTATATCCACCCCAAAATACTTTTTGTGGTTCTTTAACAATCTTGACTCCTTTATCTCTCAATCCCTTAATCAAATCGTCAACTTCCTTCTCACTCCTTTCATTATATGAAAAAGTAAATCCATTGAATCCATTCCCGACTGAATCAACGGTGGCATCTTTTGCTAATTCGTTTCTTGAGTATAATGCTAAATATATCCCGTTTAACTGGTAAATTATGAGTTCATTATTACTCAATTCAGAACGTTTCCATCCAAATTTATTTTCATAAAAATCAATGGAGGAATTTAAATCTTTTACTCCTAAAGTCATAAATGTTAATCGCTGTTCCATTTTGTTATCATTTTTATTTTAAAAGCATCTTTATTAATTGTAGCACACCGAATAACAAAGTCAAATTTTACTGAATTTGCAGATTTATTTTTTACTTCTCCAGTAAATTCTTCTTCTGAAATGTCAAACACAGGAAAAACAATTGTGAAATGAGGATTGACTATGTTGAAAAATAGGTCGTCATTGTCCTTTCGATAACTTTGAATTCTGTCAAAATTTTCACTTGTCAGTTCTGGATATGCTAAAACTAAGTATGCCATCTATTTGTCTGTTTACGGTTTGTTTTAAAATGTTCCAAATGTATGTAGCTTCTTCTGTGTGCAATGTTTCCAAAATAACAAAATAATTTTGCTCTCCTGAAAGCAGAAATACAAATGAATATGGGTTCAACACAAAACGAATTTTCATTACTTTTACTTTCGTGTCTGTCTGCAAAATATTGAATGTGCTGGAAATGTTTGTATTGCTTGTTTTTCAGAATTTCATTCAACAACTCCTCAGCATTTGAATAAATTTTACCCTGCTCTTGTAATTCATCAAATGTAACAATGTTTTGTTTTTTTGGAGTGAATTGCTTGAGTAATTCTTTGTTCAGAAATTGAAATTTCACGCCCTCAACCACCTCTTTGTTAATACGTATAAACTCCAATATGGTGAATACCTACCAAATGCTTTTGGATTTGTTCCTCAGTAAGCTTCAGATATGACTTTTCTGTAAAATTCTGAAATGTACCTTCATTCATTTTATGTACCCGAAAACGATAAAGGTCATAAAAATAGGCTGGCAAATAAACCGATTTGTTTCCTTTCTCCCAACGAACAGCAAACACATCTTCACGTCCTTTGAATAGGGAGTGGAAGATATTGATGTGTTCTTGATGATTTTGAATTATCATTTTTTATGTCCCAAAATGTCTCACGTTTTATTTTCGTGTACCAAATCTAAGGTATATGGTACGCGTTTTATTTTCTTGGGACAACTTGGTACACGATTTATTTCATCCTTTTTTCAGTAAATTATAAAGTTTGGTATTGATGTAAATGACCTCTTTACCTTTCTGTTGTGATTTCAAAATTCCTATTTCCTCAAGACCATTTAAATATCTTGATGCTGCTTTCCTTTCAATCCCCAAATTATTGACCAAAAACTCAATCTTGCTATATGGATGGATAAAAAGCTGCTCTATCAAATCTTTCGAATATATTCTAGGTAACTTCTCCTGCACCAATTTTTGTGTTTCGTTGAACAGTAGATTAATTTTGTTGATTTGCTCAATTGTGCTTTGAGCTGTCTGTTCTATACCTTTGAGCATATACAGAATCCAATCCTCCCTATTATTCTTAGTCCGAACTTCCTGTAATAATCGGTAGTAATCACCTTTATTTTGGATAATAAAAGAACTCAGGTACAATACAGGTTCATTTAACAGTCCTTTCAAAATCAGATACAAAACATTGATAATTCTACCAGTTCTACCGTTACCATCATAAAAAGGGTGGATACTTTAAAATTGATAATGTTGAATGGCTAGCTTGATTAATGGAGATACATCATCATGATCATCATTTAGGTACTCCTCCAAATTTTTCATCAAATCACTTATCGTATAAAAATTATCAGGAGGTGTATAAATAACTTCATTAGTCAGATCATTAACTAATGCGGTACCTGGAAGTCTTCTAAGTCCAGCATTGTTTTCTTCCAACTCTTTTTGAATAGTAATTATTCCGTTTGTATTAAGAAACCCCTTCTCTTTGATTAAGAGTGTTCCCATAAGAAGAGCCTCTCGGTATCTTAAAACCTCTTTAGTTGCTACATCAGGTTTAGCCGATTTCGCATATAAAGCTTGATAAAGTTTGTCTTGAGTTGTAATCACATTTTCAATTCCAGAACTCGCTTGTGCTTCTTTTTAAATCACAACATTGATAAGAATGTTCGGATTTGGTAATGTGTTTGTAAGACCCTTTAATTCAGCCAATACCACAGCAGATTTGCTTTCCTGTTTTAGGATTGAAATTGTTTCTACCAAAGATTCTTTTGGAGGAAGAAGAGGTAAATCGTTAAATGCTTTATTTGGCTTTATTGTCATTTCTTCCTATTCGCTTTAATATATTTGGCCTTTTCCTCTGCTACTTTTAGTGCTTCAATTCCTAAATCTTCGTCTTGAATTTCATATAAAATCTTGTCGCTAAGGAATGAAACCAATAGGTCGTCTGCGTTATAGTCGTATATGTTCGCAAGTTTAAGAACTACCTCTTTTGTAATTCTGCGTTCCCCACGTTCCATTTTGCTCAAAATAGCAACATCAATGTCGAGTAATGCAGCAACTTTCCGCAATGGAAGTTCCTTTTCTTCTCGAATGTGCCTTAACTTTTCGCCTATTGTTTCTGTTGACATAAATCCTATTGACATAATGTGTCAAAATTAGAAAAAGATTTTTGATTTGTCTCCACTTATTTCAAATTATTTTCAACATTCTGTAGTGTATTGGGAAATTGGCTCTTTTACAAAACTTGGGTTGTGGGTCGGCAGCTACGGTTTTGCAAATGTTCCAATGTGCGGTGGGAAAATTTTTAAAACATTCGGGTTAGATTGTGTGTCGCCAAAGTCAGTCCGTATATTCTTGTCAAGATGTCAAAGTTCGATTTTCTGATGTCTGTTATAGTTGCACGGTTTTTCTCTGGGCTTGCTTATCAACGGTTGGCGGTTTTGCGTTCGGGCGGGCTTTTAGCACTAAACTTTATTTAAAGCACCACATTTCAAATATAGCAAAAAGTATCAAGCAGAGCACTTAGCCCCGCCTGACGCAAAACCGCCGTTAGCTGCTGGGCTCTAATTAGATATTTTCTTCACCAAACTCAGAATTTCATCAGGTTTTTCTAAAGGACTAATATGACCACCTCCAATAACGATCGTTTCAATGTTTGGAGGCGCAGGTACATAATCTTCGACTCCTTTCAGAGCAATCGCTCTAACCTTTAAGTTTTTGATTAATTCGCTCGCATCTTCAGCATCAATAATTACCGCTTTGTCCGTTTGTTTAATCTGTGCGTTTGACAACAAATTCATGGGGCGTTTTAGGTCTTCGATTAGAGAAGGATTTTCTTTAAATAATGTCTTTCCGAACAATGCTTTAGCCACTTGTTTCGTATAAAAATTCCTAAATATCAACATCGAATGCTGAAGTACGAACGTGATCTTTTGTTTTTTTGTTGCTGCAAGAAACGGCATATTACAAAGCAATACATTTTCAAATCGCTCCGGTTGCTTGGATGCTGCTCGTAAAATGGTCATACTGCCCCATGAGTGGCCCACAGCAATAACTTTGGCAATCTTTAAATGATCCAGAATTTCGAGAAGCATATCGGCACAATCGTTCAGTGACCAGTCGTTTTTAGTTATTTCCTTACTCAAACCGTGTAAAGGCATGTCTAACGCGATAATAGTTCGGTCGTTTACGGAATCGATTACCTTGTCCCAAAGGTGGTGATCGAAGTAAACACCGTGAAGAAAGATGAAAGGTATTTTATTTGAATCAACTTCCTTTTGGTAGATAGCAATCTTACCAATAGTCGTATGGATGAGCGAAGTAGGTTGTTGATTTACCATATCAATTACTAACAGATGGTGCTTGTTTAATGAAAACCTTTTGTGTCAATTGATCGATCATGAATTTTGACAAATCTGGAAGCGTAATGGACAGTTTGAGGCCTTTACCATCTAGTGTAGCGTTGCACGTTCCTTTCGCTGGTTTATCAACGACATTGGGACAACGAACAATCGTCCAATCGAGGTTGCTGTTCATAATGATTGGTTCCATGCGGTTTTTATCTTCGATGATGACTTTCAGCCATTTCATGAAATAAGGAAGAATGATTCTGGTAAAAAACCACGGCTGAAAAGCAATGCTATTTCCGGCTCCAACATTACTCATGGCAATAAGGCGTTTGATTTGCTGTTTCTGCATTTCATCGACAATGATTTTCGTTGCATCGGAAATAAATGTGGTTGGTTTGCCGTCTCCTTTACCACTAACTCCCAGGCATTGGATAACCGCCTCTTGATGGTGCAAAACGGAAGCAACTGTTTGTGGATTTAACACATTGCCTTCAACAATAGTCAAGTTCTGGTGCTTGATTGGAATTTTGGATGCATCACGCACGAGAATGGTTACTTCATGACCTTGTTTGATGGAATCTGCTAATATCGCCTGACCTGAAAAGCCGGTAGCACCAAATATGGTTACTTTCATTTGAATCTTTTTATTGATACAAAGTTCCTTAAGATTGTTGCTTTCGACCTGACACAAATGTGTCAAAATGTAATTTTCGTCAACTTCTTTCTTATGCGAGTAAGTGATCCTCTCAATTCCCAGAAATGAAGAAAGGATTATATCGATTTTACCTTGCTACCAACGGTTTGGAAATAGGAGTTCGTGAAAGTGGAGCTTATTTGTTATTAAAGAATGCACTTATATTTGGATAGAAATCTTTACTTTACCACCCAATCCTTTTTCGACTATTTCAAATAATGTTTTTAGCGTCATATTGCTTCCATCATTTTCAATTCTTGAAATATAAGTTCTTTTCTTATCCACTAATTCCGCAAGTTGTTCTTGGGTTAAATGTTTATCCTCTCGAGCCTTTTTTAATAGTAACCCGATCTCAAATGACTCGAATTCACGTTCTAAAGCATCACGCCTAGAGGTGCCTTTTTTACCGTATACTTCATCTTTGATTTCTTTCCAACTTCTTGTACTCATTTTATTTCTTTTTAGTTTTGTAATACTTCTGCATCAATTGGAGTGCTTTTTCAATTTCATTTTTTGGGGTTTTTTGGGTCTTTTTTATGAATCCATTCAACAATATAACCAGTTTCCCATTGTCAAAAAAGCAAAAGACCCTCCAAATATCTGATCCTAATTGAATCCGTGCTTCATAAAGTCCATTTGTGCCAAAAAGCATTTTCAGATAATTACCAGGAATTCTTTCAAGCGTTTCTATTGCTTCAATTATCTTAAAAATCTTATTCTGAACTTTTTCGGGTTGCTTTTTCAAGAACTCACTAAAGTGATTCTCAAATTCTACTACCTCACGGACTTTTTCGTTCATAATACAAATGTAACTTATAAGTTACTATTTTCCAAGTTTCTTTGAGTATTGATATAGGAGTGGTGAGCATCGATTAACTGTCCGCGGCTGACAGAAGTGCGGGTTCATATACCCAAATGTAAGAATTGAATCTCAAACTTACAAGCAAGTTGATTTTTATGGAGACCTTTGATGCCGCGTGTAGGGAAACCGCCGTTACAGGGCGTTTTTATTTATTTAAGCTTAATTTCTTCAATTGTTGTTACAACATCGTTTTCATATCTTACAATTGTCAGCCGTGAAATTGTACCGCGTGACTCAAACTCCTCCTTATGAAAATAGTCACTAAAAGCATCTTTATTAATTGTATCACACCGAATAACAAAGTCAAATTTTACCGAATTTGCAGATTTATCTTTTACTTCTCCAGTAAATTATTCTTCTGAAATATCAATCACAGGAAAAACAATTGTGAAATAAGGATTGACTATGTTGAAAAATAGTTCATCATTGTCCTTTCGATAACTTTGAATTCTGTCAAAATTTTCACTTGTCAGTTCTGGATATGCTAAAACTAAGTATGCCATCTATTTGTCTGTTTGCGGTTTGTTTTACTATGCCCTATAACGTTTTGCAGCTACAAGAATTTGGCGAATTCAAAGTACAAAACTGTCTGCTGGCACTGATCTTGAAACGAAGCATAAAGCTTCATTGAACCACTGAACCGCCAATTTCTTTTAGGTGTTTTTACCAGCTGTATTTCCTTGTCAGTCATTTGTGTTGTTATCTATTCTGCTTTTGTTGATTTCATTTGCAACATTAAGTTCAATGTAAACAAGCCCACAAATAATGGCTATTTCCCCTAAAAAATATGCTATCCCAATAGTTGAAAGTTGAGAGTTATAGAAAATTACAAGACCAATAGTCAAGACGCAATAAAGCAGGTTAGCAATACTAATGCCCTTAATAAAAGGTGTCCAGTTCGCTTTAATGATAAAAAAACAAGTCGTTGAATAAATACAGAAACAAACTGCAAACACAGAAAGATAAGTCAGAATTCTTTCAGGCATTCCAAAGTATTCGTTGAAATTTCTCAATACAATAAACAATAAAAACGCAGTAGTCAAAGCACCTATAATGTCTATTAGGAGCAGTTTTTTTGGTTTTGAGGATAATTGTTTTATAATCTTACTCACAGTCTTTATCATATAAATTGCAAATTTTAGTTTTGTCAAGCATTTACAAGTCGTCTTAGTTGTTTGTGTGGTCTTCTAACATAGCTGGTAACTTGTTGCTAAACGCCACATTCGTAAATGTTCAACAATCACATCTCAATATTTGTTATCGAAAGCACATAATTTTCAACCCCATTGTTTCAATATCAAATCAATTAGCCCACAAACTCCTGCACCAATAATGATAGACCAAGAAATCCAATCCTTAAATTCATTGTTTTTGTGTTTTAGAAATATGAGATGCAGAAATAGGTGAACAATCATGAAGATATCAAATCCTTTTCTAAACGCATCTGTATTTTCACTATGCGTTAACTGCCAATAAATGAAGAAAAACAAGGGAATGTGAGCGAATATAAAAAAGATGTGTCCCAACTTATCGTTGAGCATCGAAAGTCCGGGGAAAATGTGCCATTCCTTGCATCGAATTGCATCCATTTCGTGAATGGTAATAAATGAAAGTCCTAACAAAAAGAAAATGGATGTCGCCATTGGAATCCTTGAGTAATTTTTGCCATAACTAA
>JAJTER010000200.1 GCA_021299835.1 Saprospiraceae bacterium
TAATAAGAGAAGCAAATATAACAGGTATTACAGGTACTCAAGGTCTTCAGTGGCAATGGAGTAAAGATGGTAATCGTTGGAATGTTATCAATGGTGCAACAGGCTTAAGACTGCGATGGGTTCCCGATTCGACAGGAACTATTTTTCTTCGGATTAAAGTTTGGGATAATCCTATTTCTTGTGACACCAGTTATTCTGTAAGACAGGAAATTAATATTTTTAATAATCCTGAAATTAAGATTATCCCCGCTTCGGGTACCTTTTGTCAAGGTCAGCCCATTTTGCTGACAGCTCAATTATCCGGTTCAACAGTATCCATTCCCGTGTTTTGGCAACAAAGTAGAAATGGAACGAGTTGGATAAATATACCTGGTGCGGATTCTACCAATTACCGCTTTCCGGCCATAGATTCCGGTCTCTTTTATTTCAGAGTCATTACCGGTAGCATTGGGGGTAATTGTGCCACAGGTACTTCCTCTGTGTCTAACCTTTCCGTGATTCCAACGTTTGCCGTAAGTGGAATGGCCTCTAAATCTGAAGTTTGTCAAAATGATAGTGTTACTTTAAGGGCTAGTTGGAGGGACATACCTGTTCAACCCTTCATTCAATGGTATTCAAGCCGGGATAGAATTAATTACACGCTAATACCTGGTGGAGAGAAGGCAGAAGTCAGTATAAAAAGCAATGAACCGGGTATTATTTTTTATAGAGCACAACTCACCGTGCCAGGTTATTCCTGTGGTATCGTTTTTTCTGAACCTATTCCTGTATCATTTCAAGGAGGACTTGCTGTGTCAGTGAATGCAGACCAATCCATTTCTTGTTTAGGTTCACCGGTAGTTATAAAGTCAGTGGTAACCAATATAGGAAATACCCCCGTTCTGTATCAATGGGAATCAAGTGCTGATAATAGGAGCTGGGAACCTATACTGGGGGCTATTGCTGTCACCTATACTGTTCAAGCCAGTGTTCAGTCAGATAAATTTTATAGATTACGACTTATAAATAATACGTTGGCTTGTCCGCTAACTATTTCACCTTCTGTAAGAGTTTCCATCACTTCCATTCCAAATGTAGTTCTAACGGCCAATAAATTGACGGTTTGTGCAGGGGAGGAGGTTAGATTACAAGGTATCTCTAACAGAGGCTTTAATCTGCCCGTAACCTGGAGGTGGTTTAGAAGAGTTGGAACAGGTGCATTTAACCAAATAGCAGGGGCTAATGATTCTTTTTATATCGCGCCCACTAATACAGCTGGAAAAACCAGTTATCAATTGCGTATGCAGGTGGGTGATGCCATTTGTGCCAGTTCAACATCCGCTTCCTTAGAAATTACGGTTAATCCAAACTTCACGCTATCCCTTCAACAAGATGCTGATGAAAAATGCGTAGCAAATTTCCATCGCATTTTCGCCGTGGTTACTGGAGCAAATCGCGATTCCTTAATCTATAAATGGCAAAGAAGTTTGAACGGTTCTCAATGGGAATTTGTAGATGTGCCCTCCTTTTTTCAGTGGTATGCACCCGTTACAGATCCAGGTTATTTCTATAGAGTGGGGGTTCAAAATCTAGCGGGTTCTTGTGGGCTATCCTTTTCAAATGCCATTCAGCTAACAGGTACAAAACTCCCTTCAGTGAGTATTCAGTCAGCTATAAAATATGCCTGTAAAGGCGATTTTGTGCCTATTACTGCCACCGTTTCTGATAATTCCTTCCCCGTATTATATAGATGGCAATTTAGTAGGGACAACAAGTTTTGGAATACCATTGCAGAAGCAGGTTCACTAACGGAAAGATTTAATATAACTACCACCGGTATTTATTATTTCAGAGTGCAGATTTTGAAATTGGGTTCTACTTGTGTTGCTTATTCTAATACAATAACTATCAGGGGGGTACAAACAAATACGGCTACTTTGACGACCAATCAGGGTGAAAATCCTATCCTATGCCCCGGAGTCACTACGACCTTGTCTGCTTCCATGGGCGCGAATCTATCTTTTCCCGTTAAATATAGATGGCAGTATGGCGTGGATGGCATTAACTGGACAAATATCAATAATGCGGTGGGTGAAAAACTGGCCGTTAATCAATTAACTGGTGACAAAGCAGGTTATTACAGGGCAGTTCTTCAAGTAGATAGTAGTATATGCCCGGCCGTCACTACGCCTGCTATCTATATTAGGTCTGCCGGATTTGATGATTTTACTACGAATATTCAGGATACTTTACTTTGTTTTGGCGGCACTTCCTTGATTGAGGTTAAATCTCTCGGGAATATTCAAGGATTAAGATTTCAGTGGCAACAATTGGAATATATAGGTAATTGGTTAAATCTGACAGGTCAGACTGGTCCTACGCTTAAAGTTTCAGCACCTGATCCAGGGGTATTGACCTTTAGAGTTCGTGTAAGTTCAAGTGGTTCTTCTTGTCCTGAATTTTTCTCCAGACCTGTTGTTATTACCCAGCTCGGTGCTACCAGCGTAGCTTTAAATCAGGTAAATAATATCTATTGTGAGGATGATGTGGTGAATCTAACCATGAGTTCTAATATTATAGAGGAAAATAGATTGAAATACAGATGGTTTGCCAGCGTGGACGGATTAAAATTTGATTCCATCGCCGGTGCAGGTCAGCTTAGTTATCAAGTACCAACTTCTCGGGCCGGCGTCATTTATTATACAAAAATCACTACGGTTAAAACACAATATTGCGCAGGTGAAGCCTTTGAAATGAGGGCACCTGTTACACCTAATTATGTTGGTACTATTCGTTATGCCTGGCAGATAAGTGCAGATAGTGTACAATGGGAGACTATTCCTGAAGCTAATAGTTTCATTTACAGGTCATTTGTAAATCCTGGAATTAATTTTTACAGGATGATTGCGGTAATTCCCAATTATTTATGTGATTCCGTGATTACCCCTGGAATAAAAATAGCTGGAGTCAATTTACCTGGTGTATTTATTTCTTCACCAACGATAGAAATATGTGTTGGAGAATTTTTTCAGGTCACTTCCAATCAGGCTACACAACCGGGTAGAAGATATTTCTGGCAATATAGCGTAAACAAACTAAATTGGTTTACCATATTGGAGGCAACAAAACCCATTGAAAATTTAACGGTGAGCACTCCACAACTGTATTATATCAGAATGGTTATAGAGGGCGGAACGTCTTGTGGTTTTATATATTCCAATAATATAGCAGTGCAGGGTCTTTTAGCGCCTAAGGCTACCTTAAATGCCAACTATAAGGAAGTGTGTGTTGGTTCTACGAATGTACTTTACACTACATTCAGGCCACAGCCATTCACAGATTCTATAAATTATCAGTGGGAAGTCAGGGATAGCTTTACCAATTGGCGTCCAATCACCGGTGCCGTCGGAACCTTTTATAATCATATTCCTGATACGGCCGGCGTTTATTTCTTTAGAGTGGCTGTAAGATCGAAGTTGTTTAATTGTCAACCCACCTATTCTGATACGCTTTCTGTTTTAGTTAGGAGAACGCCCACTTTTTCAATCACTCAAACAGATACGGTAGTTTGTACAGGGGGTAATCTCTTCTTGGATGCCAGAAAACTGGGTGGTGGTAATCTATCCTTAACTGGAACTTGCTTGCTTCATCAGAACTTAGCAGATATAAATTGAATGCAGGATTACCATCAGGATTGTCTTACCGGGCCAGAATGACAGATCCCGTATTTGGTTGTGGCACTTTAACCTCCAACATTTTAAAGGCCACCATTTCGGAACAGCCCAGGATACAGGTAAGCGCAACAGATACCTTGGTTTGTTTAAATAAACCCATCCAGCTGAGGGTAACAGGTACAAATCCTTTTTATCCCAATCCTCGGTTTGTCTGGCAATACAGGATTCCAGGAACTTCCTACATTTATTTGCTTAAGGATACCCTCTCAACGTATAGTCCTCCCACCAACCGACTGGGTACATTAGAATACAGGGTTCAATATACTCTTCCAATTTCAGGATGTTTTACCTCCTTCTCTACGCCTATTCCTATACAGGTTCAATTTAATTGTGATGCTCAGGAAGATGAGACCCAGATTTTAAATAAAGGCATTTTTGATAATAAATGGCCAGAGGATAAATTATGGATGGATATTTACCCTAATCCTTCCTCTGAAAATACGAATATTCATTATTATCTGCCTCAAAAGGGGGAAGCTATTTTAACAATTACAGATTTGTCAGGTAAAAAAATAATGGAAACGGAATTAAATAATGAGATGGGAGTACATCAATTCCGATGGGAACCAACGGTGGGTGCAACGCGAGGTATTTATATAGCCGTACTTAAATTTGGAAATCAACAGATTACAAAGAGAATCATACGTCTTAAAGAATAGTAAAATAAATTAATTTAGTGGGTTATACGCTTTATTTGCATGTAAC
>JAJTER010000021.1 GCA_021299835.1 Saprospiraceae bacterium
AAACATAGCATATCAAGTGAAATAATCACTTGAAATACTATCTTTCGGACATTGTAATTAATCTGCTTTGTTAACGGTTGGTTTTTCACAAGCGCCTGAAAAGCAGGCACCGGATGCACATCCGAAGGCAAATAAACCCATGGAGGTAAAGTAGGTGCCAAACAGTACGCCGAACCATTGACCTTCTATGAACGCTTGAGAAGCGATAAATAAGCCGGTTAACAAATAAAATGCCCGGATAATTGTCCACTGAGTGGATATTCTAAGCCACAACTCCTTCATGAATTATAGTTTTAACGGTGGGAATCATTATTATTTTCGATGTCACTGAATTTGAAATAAGACAGGCTGCTTCCGATTTTTCTAAAATTCTTAACGCTTTAGCCTCATCTTTTTCGTCAAAAATGGTAACCGTAGGAGATAGCGTCACTTCACTCATCATTAATTTACCATCAATCTGTTCCAATTTACCCTTTGCCGGACAGCTGAAACTACTAAAATTCAGTTTAGAATTTTCGGCAATAGACAGAAAAGTAGTCATCAGACAACTGCTGATTGCAGCTGTAAATAAGTGTTCCGGTGACCAGATACCTGGCATGCCTTTAGGGAACTCTGGAGGGGTAGCCACCTCGATACATGGGGCATTTTCTTTGGATAATTCAGGGGAGCACAAGGATCCTTTGCGTTCAACTTGCCAGTTTACATCTACATGATAATAATGAGCATCCATGATAAATAGATTTACTTAGCTTGCGTTTGATAATAATTCACATCGGTCCAACCTCCGCCATTCAAACAAGTAATACCTTGTTGATTCAGAAAGCCATGAGCCTGTCCACTGCGCATACCTGAGGCACAACACAGAATGAGGGGCTGACTCAATGTTTTTAATTCTTCCAAACGTTGTGGAATTTCCTGCAAGGGAATATTTATGGATCCCACTACATTTCCACCCATAAATTCTTCTGGAGAACGAACATCTACAATAGTTCCTTTTTTCTCTTTTAAAATGTTTTGCAAAGTCATGTTATGATTGTTTAGTATTTTCCTTTTGAAACATGTTTAAGAATAAGCCACCCATGACAGAGCCGTAAAGGGTGCTGTTTAATGGTTTTGAGGTAATTAGACAAGTGCCGGATACGCATCCAATATGATAATAGTATAAGTATCCACCGATAGCGCCTATCAATACCCCGATAATAGTTAGTTTATGTGCTTGTAAAAAAGTCATGGTCCAATCTATTTACTGGTCTTTTTTTCTCGTTGAAATGCCAAAGGGAAGATACAATGGGCAGAAACTCACAAAACTAGTGAGTACAAAGACGGCGGCAAATGCGAGCAAAACATAGCCGAAGATACCGGAAATGACATTTCCAATTAATAAGCCGGAAATAATTGCAGCGACGATGAGTCTAATCATCTTGTCGGTGGATCCCATGTTTGGTTTCATTGTACTTGTATTGAAGTGATGAATTAAATACAATACAAAGATGAGCCAATAAAAAAGGTACTTCAGTTACCTTTATCACATAAGGAAAAAATAATTACGCAGGAGGTTTTATTTCGTAAAGTTCTAAGCGGCGATCTTTCATATTTCGCACACTACCATATTCGTGCAATTCTCTCAAAAGGTCGAGGTCAATATCAACGATAAGGGTCATTTCTGTATTTGGCGTAGCCTCACCTTTCACTGCATTAGAAGGAAAAGCGAAGTCTGACGGTGTTAGCACAGCAGATTGAGCATATTGAATATCCATATTATGAACCTGGGGCAAATTTCCTACGCAACCTGCCATGACCACATAGCATTCGTTTTCAATAGCTCTGGCCTGGGCACAATAACGAACCCTCATATAGCCGTTTTGGGTATCAGTCAAAAAGGGGACGAATAATATTTGCATCCCTTTGTCGGCCAGAATCCGGCACATTTCAGGAAATTCTACATCATAACAGATAGCCACGGCAATTTTACCGGAATCAGTATCAAAAACCTCCATTTTACTTCCACCGGCCATGCCCCAGGAATCGACTTCTGCCGGTGTGATATGAATTTTCTCATAGCGTTCAAACGTTCCATCTCTTCGACAGAGATAACCGACGTTTAATAATTGCCCATTTTCTATCAAAGGCATACTTCCCGTTACAATATTGACATTGTAAGAAACAGCATATTCCAAAAATTTATCTCTTAGTGGTATGGTAAATGCGGATAACTCCCTAATAGCTTCAGGTTCGCTCAGATGATTGAATTCCGCCATAAGAGGCGCATTAAATAATTCCGGAAAAAGCATGAAGTCACAGGTGTAGCTGGCGACAGAATCGACGAAATATTCAATTTGTTCGCAAAGCGCATCCATAGAGGGAAATAAGCGCATTTGCCATTGAATAAGTCCGACCCTGACTACACTGGTCCGATAACTGATTTCCCGAGTTCTTTTCTGATAAAAAATATTATTCCATTCCAGGATAACTGTGCTCAATGTTTGTTCCTTGTCACCGGAAAAATAGTCAGGAAGGATAGTTTTGATATGAAAATCATTCGCCAGATGAAATCCCAGAATAAGATCTTGAAGCTCCTTGTATTTTACTTTCCGTATGTAATCCTTTGGATTTTTTAAGGATTCCCCCACTTGTTTGGGCATACGAGAATAGGTGATAATAGCACTTAGGTTCCTTTCTTCACACCATTCCTTTCGAACATCGGAAAGTCTTCGCCCCAGACGTAAGCCGCGAAATTTGGGGAGTACAAACGTGTCAAGGCCATACAATAAATCTCCTTCATACTGATGCGTAGTGAAGGAAAAATTCCCGGTTATCTCTCTAAAATGTGGCATTTTTTCCAACTGCTCTGCCGATAAAATAATGGATAATGAATAACCTACCACCATGCCATTCACCAAGACTACGATTTGCCCTTCAGGAAAAACGCCAAGTAATTTTTTGATTTGGGATTCCGACCATTGGACTGCAAGTTCCTCGTTGGGTAAAGATTTTAGGTCAGAGATTAGCGCGGAAAAATCCTCGATATTTAAATTCCTCACCTCGATTTTATCGATAGGAACCATGGGCTTTGAAGGGATAAAAAGTTGAACGAACAGGGTTTATGTATGAATACGGTAATTCGCGCACATCACGGTGTCAAATATACGTATTACCACGATAAATACTAAGGTGAGGGTGGAAATTAGATGACTCCCGCATTGAATTTATATTACAGTACTTTTATAATATTTTTCCCAAATTGCATCAATTATCCCAATCCCCGCAGAGACGCGATGCCTCGCGTCTTCTTTTTTCTACGGGTTTTCTTTTTCTAGTGCTTTTCGCCGATGCGTTGCCGTATCGTCTTTTCCACGTCAAGAAACAAATTTCACAAAGCTTTTTTTGGGACAAAATACCTGATTTTTTGAAGTCAGATAAAAAGACAAAGATCTTCCTTTACCACACTATTTAGGTATACCTCCTCAAATAGTTGTAAGTTTACTGTAGCCAGGAAATTGGTAGTAAAAACAAAAGATGAAAGCAAAATTTATAAATCCATTTACAGACTTTGGATTTAAGAAAATCTTCGGGGAGGAGGCTAGTAAACCCTTATTGCTGGATTTCCTAAACTCACTTTTGCCTGAATCGGACAAAATTGTAGACCTTACCTTTAAGAATAATGAACAGTTGGGAGAGACTGACGCAAATCGTAGAGCCGTCTATGACATTTATTGCGAGAACGAAAAGGGGGAAAAATTCATAGTGGAGCTTCAAAAGGCAAAACAAAATTATTTCAGAGAAAGAACCCTTTATTACGCTACTTTTCCTATCAGGGAACAAGCGGAAAAAGGATTTTGGGATTTTAATATGAAAGCAGTTTATTGCATAGGTATTTTAGACTTTACCTTTGACAACCAAAAATTAGACCCTGAAACCAACGAATTTAAACATACGATAAAGCTTAAGAATCAAAATGGAAAGACATTTTACGAGAAATTGACTTTTATTTATTTTGAGATGCCAAATTTTCATAAGGGGGAAACTGAGTTAGAAACAAGATTGGATAAGTGGCTCTATTTTATCAAACATTTGGAGGATTTCCAGACTATCCCGCTAAGTATCAAAGACGAAGTGTTTAAACAGGCATTTGAGAAGGCAGAACTTGCCAATTTGGGTTCTATAGAAATGGATAACTATGAGAAAAGTCTGAAAATATTCAGAGATTTGAATGGTGCCTTTGACACGGCCTTTGGTGATGGGAAATTGGAAGGAAAATTAGAAGGAAAAATCGAAGGGAAATTGGAAGGGAAATTGGAAGGGAAAATTGAAATAGCAAAATCACTAAAAGATATGGGCGTCTTAACAGCGACTATTATTGCTTCAACAGGTTTGACGAAGGAAGAAATTGAGAAGCTTTAGAAATATGATTTTTTTCTGATAGTTTGCAAATTAATCCAATTTTTATGTCTTGATTGAATGGTCAAAATAGGCTACTATTTTTTGCTTATACTGCTCGCTGAAATCTGATTTTATGATCATGGCGTGCTTTGCCACGGGGACAGTCCAGAGTTCGGATAAAACGGCAGAATTTTCATAAAATCTTTCACCCATTTCGGTTGTTGCCCAAGTATCAGTATCAGAATAAATAAACAAAATAGATTTTAATCTTTTTGCTTCTTTAATTCTTTCAACCATATTTATTTTGCTTTTATATTTTGGCATAAATACATTAAATACTTTCAACGCCTTGTAGGCAAATGGGAAATGTATCCAGAATTCATCTAAGGTTGTAGGTGCACTTTCTATGATTGCAAAGTCATAACAATGCGAATTATCTGCAAACGATATAGTGGCATATTGTCCTCCCAAAGAGATTCCATGATATCCAATTTGTAGGTTTGGAAATAATTCCTTCGCTTTCTTACTGATTGAAACTATATCTTCATAAAAGGAAAAATTACCCATGCTGCTTTCTCCAAACCCGTTAATATCAAAAATTACAACGTTATAACCATTACTTAATAATAAGTCGGTATAACCATTCTTCAAGAAGTAACCCTTAGCTTCTTTTCCCATTGGATGCCCTAAAACAATGGTCGCTTTAGGGTTATCTGTTATGGCGTATAATCCAGATAATATTGCACCAGATTTACTTAGTACTGAAATTTCTTTCCAATTCTTTTTCTCATTTTCAGTCAGTGGATTTCTCCAATTGACCATAAATTGCCCGAAAAAAGGTTTTTTCAAAAGTTTATATATAATCATTAATAGTAAACAGTTTTAGTACAATGAAAAGTTTCATTTATTCCTTTTTACAAAGACATCTAATTCCTTAAAATTAAAACTACCGCTACTTTTGTAGCCCTCCACAACGAAAGACACCTCATGTAATTTTCCAAGGTTCAATCCGAGAGATTCCCATTTGTTAAAATGATCTGAAATATGGATGCTACCCTTATTGCGTTTTTCTCTTCTGATACTAAAATATTGTTCAAATGTTGTAATCCCAACTATAGAGGGTTTCTCAACCCTTGTTTTTGTATAAATATCATAGATGCTACCATTTATATCGAAAGAACCTTTAAAAGTAGCATCTGGTGACATGTAGGAAACCCAGTTTCTCCAGTCTTCAATAATATAATATTCAATCAAAGGCTCCACTGTCCAGCCATAGACGGACAAATAAGAATTGCCATTTTTGCCTTCAGAAGGATTATAATCACAATCGTAAGTAGCGTGAAAGTCACCAATTTCCTGATGCTCCTTTTTTTGTCAAAGGACAACCCACGACGAGCCAGATAATTCTCTATGTCACTCCATTCTCCGCTGAATAAAGCGCCGTCAGAAATAGTCATACAAGCATGACCCTTAGCATATTGGTTCCATAATTCATAGCGGAAACCGTCTTTCAAGCCAACAATCTGATCTTTATTGTTTTCAATACATACTTTTTGAGCATTTAAACTATTTTCATTAAAGAATAGAACAAGGAGTAGTCCCAATACTAGGTTTTTCCTTTTAAAAAAATGGGGTGTTTTCATGTGTTAATCCGTATTTATGCTGTGAATTCTCCACTTATTCCCTTATTTTGACTTAAAAGTTTGCATATATTTCACCAAATCTAATACCTCGGATTCATCCAAAGGGTCAAATAAACCAATAGGCATTAACGAAGTAGGTTGCACTTCCCGCGATTGAATATCAGATTTATTAATGATTGCCGCTTCCTGTCCCACCATGGACATAGTGAGTTGGCGCTCATTTTCACCCACCACATTTCCTGAATAGGTGCGTCCATCCCGTGTTGTAACGACCACCAATTTATAATCATCTTGTATTTCACCACTTGGATTCAGGACGTTAAACAAGAGATAATCGAGATTTCCCCGATTTGATCCTGTCAAATCAGGACCAATGTCACCACCTTTGCCATACATTTTATGACAACTGCCGCAAGCTACCTGATAAAGTACTTCCCCCCTTTTCGCATTAGCTGTTGCCAAAGCATTAGCAGTTATTATTTTCTGGTATTTGGAATAAGCTTTAGCGAGGGAAGGTTCTTGCTCAATGGGTCCCCAAACTTCAATAAAACCGCTGCCAACCACACGCAATAACTGCCTGGCAGTATAAGCGGGTATGTCCTTTTTGGGCACTTTTTGCTCCTTTAATGCTTGCGTCAAAAGCCAGCCATATCGAGGCCTGGAGGAAAGAGTTAGTATAGCTTGCTGCTTTTCTGCCGCATTAAAATCTTTGTATTTTGACAAAAGTAATTTTCCCAGTATTTCAACATCGTAATTTGCGATAGCCTGAATAACCTCCATTCTTAAAGCTGGTTCATTGATTAAATTTGGTATCTCATCCAGTAAAGCATCTCCTTTTCGAATAGAAATGTCTCGTATAGCTTGAATACGGGTAACATTTGTCGCATTTTTATTTTTAAGCGTTACCAAAGATTTTTCAAGTACTTCCGCATCACCAAATCTTTGGGCAATTTGATTGGCTAATTGTTCCGTTTTTCCTTTATTGCGTTTCAATTTCGCATAAACCGCTGGCCAGTTTTTGGGCGCTTTCAAATCAAAACGACCCTCCAGACCATCCCGCATTCCTTCCAAAATAAGGATTTGATTTTTAGACTTTTTACTGAGGGTAGCAAGCACCAATTCAGGCATATTGGCATCTATCAGTCGTCGTGAAATGTATTGTGAAATCAAAGGAATATTTGCATTATTAGCCAGGGTAATCGCTCTGTCAGGATTATTTTTCACCAATGGTTCCAAGCCAAACCAAAGCATTTTAGGTAGGTTATGATCCGTTGCGTCTTCGCTGTGCAAAGCCAGTTGTTCTGCCAGATTCCAGGCAGCTTCTTTGTTGATACGTTGCATTGCGGAAGCCAGATATAAGCGTACAACAGGGGAAGGATCTTCTTTTGCCAAGCGAATAAAGGCTAAAATAGCTTCATTAGAGGGATTTTTGTCTTCGCAGAGAAATTGAATGGCCCAGGCACGTATGTGTGCATCTTTGTCGGACAAGGCTGTGAGGAGTTCATTTGAAGTAAATTGATTGGTAATATTCAAGGTCCACATCGCCCGAAGCCTGTAATCTGCATTGGTATTTTGCTTGTAAATGGACTGTAAAGCATCAACGGCATTTTTATCTACTTTGCCTTTGTGTGCTCTATGTTGCAGGATTACTCTGGCGCGTCTTGCATGCCAATCACTCGGACTTTTTTGTAATTCCACCAATTGTTTATCCGTAAAAGTATTCAAATCGGCAAATCTGTTTTCAAAATTTTGTGCCAGTGACTTATCAGGCATTATTCTAAAAATACGGCCTGTTTCACCATTCAATACCTCCTTTCCACAAATATCAGCGTCATGCCAGTCTAATACATAAAGTGCGCCGTCAGGACCAACTTCCATGCTAAAACCTACCCATTGTGCATTATTCGCCAGAAGCAATTCATCGCCATGTTTGGCGACAAAACCAGAGCCTTTAGGCTGTAAAATATCTGATAAGACGGCATGTTCGTGGATATTTGCCATAAAAATACGGCCTTTGTGTTCTGCTGGAAATGCGTCTGATTGATATACTCTGGCACCACCGTGTGCAGACCGATGGCTATGGTCGGCTATGGTTCGAATATCGCTATAAAAATAAGGATTAAAATGTTGTCCTCCCTGCCTGTGATAAATACCGCCCGGAATCACGTGCCACATGTGGGGAATGACGCAAGCACTGATAAATAATTGTCCTTTGGCATCAAAATCAATGCCCCAGGGATTACTAAAACCATGAGCCACCACTTCAAATTTATCTTTTAAGGGATGATACCGCCACACACCACCATTGATATCCACGCCATCCCCATCTAAAATATCTTCCGGAAAAGGGTCTTTATGTCTGTAAAGCCGTCCTTTTCCTTCGGGTTTGCGCACTTTTGAAGGGGTTGCAAAACCTTGACAGCCGTATAACCAGCCATCTGGTCCCCAATGTAGGCTATTCAACGTTTCATGTCTGTCGCGAATACCCCAACCAGTCAGCCGGATTTCAATATCATTTTCGTCTGCTTTATCATCGTGGTTTTTATCGGGTACAAATAGTAAATTAGGCGGTGCGCCCAAATACAAACCATCAAAACCAACAGCCAAAGCAGCGGGGAAGGCGATACCTTCTAAAAACACTTTTTTAGTATCCGCTACACCATCGTGATTGGTATCTTCAATGATTAAAATACGGCTATTTCCTGCGTTTGAAAAACCGTGACCCCGCGACTCATAATCACGGTTTTCTGCAATCCACAGGCGCCCTTTATCGTCCCAACAGAAGGCCATAGGTTGGGTAATCATGGGTTCAGCAGCCCAAACATTGACGTTGAATCCTTCTTTCATCGTCATATTTGCCACGGCCTCTTCGGGGCTTAAAAATTTAGCATCTCTGCCCTCCTGTTGAGCAATGCCCCAAAGAGAAGCGGTATTGTACATGCCTTTATCCCCGGAAAAATCTCCCCAAAGATTATCCATTTCCATATTATTCAGGGTACCCGAATAGGCGACAACCTGATGCTGAAAAGTAGCCATCTGACCCTTTTTAATATGCCAATCCCCTTGTTTTGCCTTCACAGGCCCAATCCCCAGTTGACCATCTACCCGCCAGGTAGTTGGAAATCCATCATTATCGGGATGATCAAAAAGGGCAATATGCCCCCAATCTTTTAAGCCATCAATAGCCATGCCGACATCAACCCACTGAGCACGTTGAGCATCTGCTTTTTGGTTTATTTGACGGGCAGTATTCACAGCTTCCCCCTGAACACCCGCTTTCCACGGCATTCTTAAAAACAAACCACCATAATCAAATTCATTTATGGTAATATCTTCAATAGCTTCACCTTCCCATTCTAATGACAATACATGTTTATTGTCTTTATGAGAGAATGTCCAGGTCTGCGTTTCCTTTAAAATGGGCTTTTTATTCCCATCTAGCAGATTGTAAACGGTTTGCCATTGCAAATTATCGCCACTGGCTTTAAGGATAGTTGCCTCCACTTTTTGCCAGTAATCGCCTGTAGGATTATGAAAAAAATCGCGGCCTATTTGGGCTTGTATATCAGCGGGTTTATCTTTCCGATAAAACCATTTATTTAAGCTATCCTTTTCTAAACCTGACCCATTAACTCTGGTAAAGCCCCAAAACAAACCGGTCTGGTGTTTATGGTGCTCAGGACTATATTGCGTCAAAGAAACGGTGGTATTGGGTGCTAAAATAGGATGAATATAAGGTCTGAAATCAGCCTTTGCGTTTTGTACCACCACCGGTTTTAAAACACCTGATTGCCAAACTTCAATCTGATCGCCATTTTGTTTTAAGGTAAATTTTAATGGAACAGGATCGAGTTTCTTGGAGGACTGACCAGATAAAAAATATAGGACACAAAATAGCACAAAGAAAAGTCGGTGTAAGGGTAAGGAAATTTTCATTTTGTATAGATTTTTCATAGTTGTGTTATCTTGTGGCGACGCCAACAGATCGCGTCTCTTTTTTAATGGTCTGATCAAATGCTTCAAAGTTCATTTTTAAATATTTTTTGCTGTATTCCCTGTCAGAATACAAATTAGGGTTAAATCAATGTTTGATTTCTATAAAAATAAGAATTTTCCCTTCAATATTTTAAAATGGCCCGAGCATATTCATTCATTAAATTTTTATTTATGCGATTGACCATGCGATTTATTTTAAGAAAGGATGAATACTTTTTTTATTGACCAACCCCTCTAAGGCAATCCATTTATTTGTATTAACTTAATAGAAAAACCCAGGGAAACCGGAAAATAATTACATCTACTACCTAACTAAGATTCTTAGCTTAGAAGACAAGGAAAAGGATATCCTTTCGGCAGCTTAATAATTATCACTTTTAACAGTTATTTGTTCCCAACAACCATGCGCTGTTTTTTTTACAAAATCCAGAGGGATTTGTTCATTAGGTGACATAGGGCGGTCTGGAGGCATATATTGAAGGTAAGTTTCCGAAGAACGACAATAACGATGCATATCCACGTAGAAATTTGGATGTAAATCTTCACCATCTGAAGTATATCTTATGGCACAGTCTCTTACGCCATAGGTACTTGTAACCCTATCATTCCCATGATGTTGAATACCTATACTGTGTCCAATTTCATGAATTACCGTCGTTGTGAGTAGTTTTTCGGAAACGAACTGTCTATAATTTGGTGAAACACTTTTCAAACATAAGTAGTCTATAAGTGGTTTATTTATTGCTACCACATAATGACATTTTAGGGGTTGATCGAAATTGAGGGGTGTGTTACAGAGCATTTTGGTAAACATAGGTGATTCCATGATATCGAAAATTTCCCCAAATATTTTCCTAATTTCCTTTAAACTACTCTTCTCATCCTGCTGGTTTTGAAAATCTTTTAGGTTGGGAGAACCAGCCCTCGCAATGCCAATATTAAATTCTTCGCTTCCTTCGATTCCCTGAATGGCTAAATGCATACCATATTGTTTCGCATAAAAGTATTCCCCTGGCGTATTAAAATTAATCCATCGATGCTCAGGATCCATAGGGGAGGTGTGATTAAAATTAAATTGGTTCTCCAAAATATAATGCCAATTCAATTGTGCTGGATTTAATGTTGAATAATGATTTTTAAAAAGTTGATCCTGGTCATAAATAAAAACATCTTTATGATTTGGATCTGTGCGAATATGCCCTTTTTCCCAAACCGTATTTTTAGGATTAAATTGACTGTTATTAATCACATGAAAACCTCTATATTCCTCAAAAAGGGTATAACCATCCCCATTTCGGCGCTGGTTTAATGGATAAGCATCTTCGTCCCAGCTTGCCGTTAAGTTTGAAACACCTGTTTTATTCTCCCAGGCATCAGAAATCATGTTAAAATTATTATCTTTAGGAATACGTACTACATTTCTATTATCAGGTTTAAATTTGGCAATTAGTGTTTTCTCACCTTCAAGATGCAAATAAACCTGCGCCTCCAAATTGGTAAATGCCGCATAATCCATGCTAGTTAGTGTAATTTTTGCATCCCCCTTTTGTCTTAGTGTTTTAGCTTTATCTGCATTCAAATATTCAAAATCTGACGCATCATTCATTTCAGAGAGAAAGAGGAAATCAGGTTCTGCATTTGGTGCATTCTTCAAAACTGGAAAATTATTGCAAATTCCCCGATATCTGCTTGTATTACTTAGCTGAAAATAAGTCTGGTATTGGTCAGAAGGTATTTGCTTCTTAGTTTTTGTTTCATAAACAGTGACTTTAAATGCTATGGAATTTCCCCTTTCGCTGGTGTTGGAATATATGCCAGGGACGATTTCATTTTGTGAATTGTTAAGAATTCTTCCCTGCGGAACAAATTGATCATAAGAAGCCAGTTCATTATTAACAGGCTCAATAAAGGCTTCATATTTTTCCTCCTCCTGGGAGGTATAGGGTTTTAAGGTAATTTTAACATTTTCCCTGAGAATTATACTTACCTGACCAGATCTCTCCTTTTCATCAATAAAAAATTCGTTGTAAGGCAGAGAAAAGTTTTTGGTTCCTGAAATGGTTTGTATAATGAAACCATTTTGATCTGGAAGCTTACTAACGCTGGATTTCCATGTAATATCGCCTGAAAGCAGATTCATTCCTTCCAAAAATTTAGCGCTTTCAGGATCAAATCCATCCAGATTCGAACTTTGCTCACGATCATTAAAGGAATTCTGCATTAATTTTAAAGCAATCTCCTCATGATTACTTTTCATAACTAGCTCATCTAAAGGAAAACGATTTGTTTTTCTCCCTTCCCAATCTGTAATCGAAATAATTCCCTCACCTTTAGCTGAAACATCATCTATTTGGGTTGATACAGAGACACCTCCTTCAACAAATCCTTCTTTAATCCATATTTTCAATACAAAACCTGGATTTTCATTTATAACCCGGGCAGAACTTTGGGAAATATTAGTTGATTCTGAAAAACTTTTATAATCCTTTCGTAAATCCTCCGTTGAATCATAAATTTTGGTGTTCAAGGTACTACTACCTGTGACCGTCCATGATCCCTCTTTTATGTTATTGGTAATATCATCAGGAAACCGATCTTCGAGCATACCAGATTTAATTATTAACACACCATTTTCTGTCATTGCAGCCCATTTTGGGCAAAAAAAGGAATAATTGCCTTGAAAAACTTGATTTTGGTAACCCTTATTATAATAATCAGGATTTACTTCCTTGTAATTCCAATCCCAGGTAAGATGACAATTTCCCTCCACCTCGACACGCCAAAAGCTAATTTTCGACTGAGTGTAAGCAGTGTCTAAATTAGCCAATACAAGAATAAAAAACAGTATTATCCTCATTTTACACTATCTTAAGTATTTGATATTTGAAAATACAAAATAAAAATAAATTTGGTTAATTATTTTCAGCTTAATGTATTATTCGAAAAACTGTATTGTAAACCAAATCATTTTTTCGAAGTGAAAATATCTCCTTACCAGCTCTATATATTTCTTTATTTATATTTAAATGTTTACATTTATTTTACACATTCTAATAAAGACTTTCCCTCCTTGCCGCACCAAAACACCTATCTATCTTGTTTTGTCCTAATGCTGTATTATTCCATACAGGCTCTATGATTCTGTTCATTTCCACGCTGAAATTCTTTTTTTGATGCTTAAAAGACAATACCCATGCCTATAATTAGGTTTATTACGTAGTCGCAAACTGTCGGTATAGTCCTTGTCTCTTATGCACTGAATAGCTTCTTCAGTTGTTCCCTCTATTTTAAATTCGAATAGAAATATGCATAAAATAATATTCCTTGTGTGGAGGAAATTTCAAATTAGCCATACCCATAAATTTGTTACTTATAATTTGATGACGCCTTTTTTAAGCAGGTAATTGGCTGAGTCTTTTACCGAATCCTCGGCTGGAATAAAGTTAATGCCAAAAATAGATTTAGCCTTAGAATTACTGAGATGCATGTCTCTGCCCAATAATGGTAAAATGGCTTTTATCTCTCCATCAAAGTTTGATAGGAACTTAATTAGTAGGGTGGGTGCCTTACCTGTTTTAACGTTGCTTTTTGGGTAAGTCTTTTTAAGGATCTTTGCAAAATCTACAAATGAAAGTGTCTTGGAAGCAGCCATAATACGCTCACCAATGCTTTTTTCCATCTTTATTGCCAATACGTGCATTGAAGCTACATCTTTAACATCGACAATGCCAAATTGTAAATCGGGAAGTAGGGGGTCTTTTCCTCTAAAAGTTCTCTCAATAAGGGAAATGGATGATCCGAAATTATCATCCAGGGGAGCTCCCAGGACCAGTCCGGGATTGATTGTAGTTAGCTGTAGCTCTGGATCTTCATTTTTCACAAAATCCCAAGCTGCTTTTTCTGCTAAGGTTTTAGATTTTGTATAGGCTACTCTACCGATCGGATGATTCACATCAGTCCACATAGTTTCATCAAACTCCTTTTTATTAGCGGGTAGATCACAACCGTAAATAGCAGCCACTGAGGAGGTTAGAATTACGCGTTTGACCCCAGCTGATTTAGCCGCACGAAGCGCGCGTAATGTTCCTTCGACAGCAGGCTGAATTAAATCATTCTCATCTTTTGGCGAGGCAATGGGGAAAGGTGAAGCAGTGTGCATAAGCACATCGATATCCTTGAGAGCCTCATTCCAGCCAGCATTTTTTTCAAGGTCCAACTCAACAAAAGTAAGCCTGGAGTCAATATTTGCTTGATCTTTAAGGTGGGGTAATACTGCGTTTTTGACTTCTGTTGCTTTTGAAAGATTTCGAACAGAAGCACGTACCTCATAACCTTCATTGAGCATTTGAAGGGTGATGTGCTTTCCGATATAGCCGCTTGCTCCGGTTAAAAGTACTTTTTTCATGTTTTGTAATTATAAAATGTGTATGGCAGGTTCGGCATGGTTCGGGAGTATTAAAGTTGCTATTACTTGGTTTTATAAAGAACCATTTTCACCGTCTAAATGTTTTACCTTGCAGTATCAATCGCCTAAGTTATCATGAAGGGCCATTGGCTAAGTTGCAGTAATCAATTAGAAATGATGAAACCACCAGCTAAGTATAAGATGGCCATCTTGATTTGGATAGCTATCTATCCGTCAATAAATATTCTGTTTTTCCTCTTGGGAAAGCCTTTGGAAAATTTTCCAATATATATTAAAACACTGGTCATCTCCTTGATATTAGTACCTTCTATGGTATTCATACTTTTACCATTCTTAACAAAAATATTCAAAAATTGGCTATCAAAATAGGTTAACTTGAGATTTTGAGTCATCTGGATTGAGATTTTCTGATAAGAACTTATGTTTTTTAGCTAAAGCTCCGACTCTTTAATAATTCTAATAATTTCTTCCTCACTCTCATGGGTTATTCTTGCGATTTGTGGAATCTTGAAACCCTCGTAATGCATCCCTAAAATTAACTCTATCTCCTTT
Organism: Saprospiraceae bacterium; assembly: GCA_021299835.1. Lineage (GTDB taxonomy): Bacteria > Bacteroidota > Bacteroidia > Chitinophagales > Saprospiraceae > BJGN01. The sequence continues at coordinate 14,998 of JAJTER010000021.1, forward strand.
TCTATCTTTCCCTCCAAGTTACCTTCAATTTTGCCTTCAATTTTGCCTTCAATTTTTCCCTCTAGTTTACCTTTTATTCTACCTTTTTCCAATCCTATAGCTTCTGCTTTTTCTATTACGAATAATTTTTCTTGGATTACATCCCTTGCCTGTATCATTGTATTATCGTAGGTTATCCATTCTTCTTTAGTCCAATTATGTTTATCCGCTGCTATAAATGCTGTTTTTAAGCCATCATCAGCTTGAGCAAATTCAGGTATAAATGTTAATTTTGTGGCATTTTTAATAAAATAAGTCCACTTGTCAATGGGGGTAACTAATTCATCTATTCCGAGATTAAATTTGGGTAATTGTATAAATGCAAACTGAATATCTGTCAATAGGTGCTCGTAAGTCTCCTTTTCCAGTATTAAATGATGGGTATTATATTTATCCCCTTCTCCAAAGGAGAAATCTAATATACCAATAAAATAAGCGGGGTTCAACACTGGATAATCATCTCCAATGTTAAGCTGCATGGAATAATCCCGGGAAATGTAATATTGTACGCGTTTATCGAACCCATTCTTTTCGGCAACCTGCATTTCAACAACAAATATTCGACCTGAATGATCTGTTGCCTTAACGTCCAAAACAGATGCTTTTTCTCCCCTTATCCTTGGAAATTGATATGGATTGACTAGGGTAACGCTTTCAACCTGATCATTACCCTCTAATTGTAATGCAGCATTCAAAAAGGAAATAAGTGGTGCTGTTTTTTCATCATTACCAAATATTTTGCGGAATGCTATGTCATTTTTGATATCTACGAAAATCATTTTTCTTTTTTTCCAAAGGTACGTATTAAAAAAAGGAGAAATGCAAATTAATCCTATGCCGCATAAAAGTTTAAGTATTTTTAATCAAAATGAAATCTACATTGAATATACCAAACGATGTTCTCCATTAATTCTTCTGGACCAAAAACCTTTAAGACCAAATTTTAATGGTTCTGGGGTGCCAATTCCTTTAAATGACTCCCGTATTATTGCTTTTATTAATTCTTTTATTTTCTTGACAACTTCTTTATCATTTTCAAGCCAATAATTGAAATCTTCCCAGCCATGAGCTGTAATTTCAATATTCATATTTAATCCACCTTAAATAATACCGTATTTTCCTGTGCCATTTGATTTATTGATTCTTGAATTCTGTTGAGATTATTATTGGTTGATAAAAGATGTTGTGTTTCCAAAAGAGAATTATATTCTTGAATTGATATGATTACAAAAGCTTCATTTTCTTTATTTCTGGGAACAATGATTACTCCCATCGATTTTGAAACATAATCAAAATATTCTTTCATTTCTTTTCTTAAAGTAGAAATTGTTACTTTTTTCATGAAATAAATTTTTGTAAATGCACCACAATTTGTACGTTAATTAGTGATTTTTAAATAAAATATTTTAATCCACTTGTCTGTTACCTTTCTTTAGGAAGAGTCAATCTGCAAATTCAATCACTCCCTTCGCATTTTTTCCTGTGTGCATATCATGAAATGCCTCCCCAAGTTTTTCCAAAGGATAAGTTGAGGTGATCATTTCATCCAATTTCAATGCGCCGGATGCATATAAATCCTGAAGGATGGGAAAATCAATTTGTGGTTTTGTTTTACCATACAAGGGATTGATATACACTTTATCCCATTCAAAAAGATTCATGTCTATGGTTATTTCCTGCTCAATACCGCTTACCTGCACCGCCATGCCTCCATGACGTATCATGGACAGTGGTGCTGCACCTAAAGCTGGAATAGCAGTGCATTCAAAAGCATAATCTGCCCCTCTGCCTTGAGTTAATTCCCTTACTTTTTGAGCCATAAGAAGCAATCCGGCATCGTTTTTATCGGCTAAAAGGAAATGTGTGGCACCATAAGTTGCCGCCATTTCCAATCTTCCAGGATTCACATCAATGGCTATAATCTTCTGAGCACCAATAATTCGGGCTGCCTGTATAACATTTAGACCTACGCCACCCGTGCCCAATACTACCACACTACTACCCGTTTTAACCTGGGCGGCATGAACTACTGAACCATAACCAGTCATGACGCCACAACCTACAATGGCCGCAGAAGTATAGGGCATTTCAACGTGTATTTTAACACAAGCTGCCTCCCTGACTAAGGTGTATTCAGCCATGGTGCCCAAACTAAAGGCACGTTCTATCGGTTTTCCCTCACAGGTAGTGCTTTCGTAGGTTGCATGGCCGCCACTTCGTTTGTTACCCGCGGTAACGGCTGAATTAGGTTCACACAAATGCTGGTTTCCTAACTGACATTGAAAACATTGATAACATGGTATAGCCCAATTAAGCATGACTTTATCCCCGATGGCCAATGCCGTCACTTTTTCACCTGTTTTTACAACGATTCCTGCTCCTTCATGCCCAAGAATAAGTGGTTTGCCCCAAAATTGAGCGTCCCAATCGGTATGGCAGATGCCTGCAGCCATTATTTTAACTAGAATTTCATCTCCTTTAGGATCAGCAACGGAAATTTCTTTTATGAAAAATTGTCCATTACCATCGGTAACCGCAGCTTTACAATGAATCATTTAGAATAAATGAGAGGGTTAATAGGCGAGGCTATAATTTCCCCGATCTTAGCTCCCGGACACCAGGTATTCCAGTCATTCACCTGATTCTCGTTCTCCGGTTCCTTCAATTTCATCTCGCTGTCCATGTATATCATGGTCATTACCTTTCTTGTTTGATCGGTATCATTTGCACCTGCTCTATGAAAAACCCAGCCAGAATGGAAGCTTACTTCACCTAGTTCAAAGGGCTCAATAACGTGTTCAAAGTCAGTTACCCTCAATCTTTGCGCTATCTTCTGTTCACTTTCATCCCCGATCGCCAATTCTCTGCCCTCTACAATCGCCTGACTTCCAGCACTGAATTCTAAGGGGCCCATTTCTAACGGTACTTCCTGTAGTGGAATCCATGCGGTAACGGTTTTGTCGGAAGCCAATGGCCAATAATATTGATCGGCATGCCAGGGGGTGATTCCACCCCGAGCCTCTTTAAATAACGCCTGATCGTGATATAATCGGACACCATTGGTTTGAAGTAATTGCGTAGCAATGTGCCCCAGCCTTTTACTTAACACAAATTCTTTACAGGTTTCGTCCTCCCTCCAAAGATTAAAAATTTGTAAAAATGCTTTTCCATAAGTATCTCTTTGTTCCATTGGCTTATCCTGCGTATTTATTTCTGCCACTTTTCTACTAATTGCTTCTCCATAATAAGCTAATGATTCCGCGTCCAACACATTTTTCAGTTTGATAAATCTGTTTTTTTGGAAAAATGCGATGGCTTCCTCACTCACCTGAAAGGGCTGGTCTATGATTGTTTTTTTCATTTAGATGAATTCGTTTAGTTTACGCTCAAAATTATACTCGATTTTCTTCCAGGGCTTTGACTTTTTTGGCAAATAATTGTTTTATTTTATCATTTATTATGCTATTTTACTGTAAAATAGAAAATTTAATCCTATGAAGGCTGTTTTTGAACAGGTAAAATCAGATCCCACCAAAGCTTTGCTCGTGCGTAATTTTAGGATACCTCAATTTGATGCCCCCTTTCACTTTCATCCGGAATATGAACTTACCTTGATTGTAAAAGGGGAGGGACAGCGCTTTGTTGGTAAACAAGTAGATGATTTTTCAGATGGAGATTTGGTTTTCTTAGGTTCCCATTTACCTCATTGCTGGATAAATCACCAAAAGGAAAATCAAACGGAGTTATCTGAGGCCATCGTGGTTCAATTTAACCAGCATTTTTTAGGAGAAGATTTTTTAAATCTAAATGAATTTGTGGCTATCAAAATGTTTCTTGACAAATCAAAAGCAGGTTTTGACATTCAGGGTAACGATAAAAAGAAGATTACCGACAGATTATTCGAAATGATACTTGCCTCGCCAACACAACAAATATTGATCTTACTGGATATATTAGATAGGTTAAGTAGGGCAGTGCAGCTGAAACCGATAGATCTTTCGTTCGCAGAAAATGACTTTAAGGTGTCAGAAACCAGCCGTTTTCAAAAGGTTTTTTCCTACCTCATAACACACTATAAAGAAGATATTTCATTAGCAGAAATAGCAGGGATAGCTGACCTTTCGCCAACCTCCTTTTGTCGGTATTTCAAAAGTATTACACAACAATCCTTCGTTGAAGTTCTCCTCGAATTCAGGATTAAACAAGCCTGCCATTTACTGCTAAACACTGATATGGCCATTAGAGAAATAGCCTTTCAGAGTGGATTTTATGATATTCCCTACTTCAATCGCATTTTTAAGAAAAAAAAAGGAATAAGTCCCAGAGAGTATAAACTAGCTGTATTAAAGCCATAAAAGGGTGTCTTTATTCCTTTTTTTGCTCTTTTAAATTCTAGCCTGATAAGTGTATAAAGAATAATAACGGCCTTCCAGCTTGATCAAATCATCATGCGTACCTCTTTCCACAATATTACCCTGTTCCACCACCAATATTTGAGTGGCTTGTCTGATAGTACTCAATCGGTGTGCAATAACAAAAGTAGTTCTTCCTTCCATAAGTCTTTTCAAACTTTCCTGAATGAGCGATTCGCTTTCTGTATCCAGATTTGAAGTTGCCTCATCTAAAATCAAGACTCGTGGATTAGCCAAAATAGCTCTGGCGATGGCAATTCTTTGCCTTTGTCCGCCCGACAATTTCACCCCTCTTTCTCCAATCAACGTATCTAATCCATCTTCAAATCGGTCTGTAAATTCGTGAACATGAGCTGCATGAACGGCATTATTCAATTCTTCAGCTGAGGCATTAGGTCTTGAGAAAAGAATATTGTCCTTTATACTGCCTTCAAAAAGAAAATCGTCTTGTAATACAACGCCCAATTGGCTTCTGAAACTTTTCAGGCTAATGGTGCTCAGATCAATACCGTCCACTGTAATATTACCAGCATCGGGATTTAGAAAAGTGGCAGCTAATCCAGCTATCGTTGATTTTCCGGAACCTGACGTTCCCACTAATGCGGTAACCGATCCTGGAGGAGCATGAAAAGTGATATTTTTCACTACTTCCTTTCCTTGGTCATACGCAAAACTGACATCGTTGAAGTGAATATCTCCGTTTATCCTGTCTAAAATAACGTTGCGCACTTCCTCATTGGCTTCCAGTGGCAAACGCATGATTTCTTCTGTTCTATCCAGGCCAGCAATAGCCTCTGTCAATTGACTCCCAATATTGCTCATTTGCACAATAGGGGCAATTAAAAAACCCAGATACAGGGTAAAAGCAAGGAAATCGCCAAAAGTCAGTTTATTGGTCATGATCAGATAACCGCCTAATCCCATGATTCCCGCTGATGCCAATCCGAGCAGTAGCGTAGCGGCACTGGTTACAAAACTGGTGGCCGTTAGGCTGGATTTAACATTTTGATATAATTTTTCGACCCCTCTGGCAAAGGTATCGATTTCCTGTTGCTCGGCATTAAATCCTTTGATAACCCTTACACCGCCTAATGTTTCAGTTAATCGACCAGTAACTTCCGCATTTATAACGCCTCTTGCCCTGAAAATAGGTCTGATTTTTCCAAAAGCTTTTAGAGATATGAGTCCAAATATAATGACAGGAACTAAGACATATAGGGTCAAAAGTGGGCTAATGGCGACGAGTAAAAACAAACAAATGACGGCGGTAATAACACCACCAATCATCTGGGCTAGACCAGTACCCACAATATTTCTCACTCCTTCCACATCGTTCATGATGCGGGAAACGAGTTCTCCTGTTTTAACGTTATCGAAGTATCTAACAGGGAGTTGTATGATGTGTTTTTGAACTTTCACCCTCAACTGAGAGATTAAATATTGTCCTTCAACGCTGAGTAGTTGAGTCAAAAAATAAGAGGTAACTGACTGTATGATCAACGCAATGACCACTGCGGCCAATAACCATCCTAAGCCTTGTAAATTTTTATCGGGAATGACATCATCAATGAGATATTTGCTCGCTCCGGGTAATATCAGACTAGCTAATCTACTGATAATGATAAGAAGAAGACCAACAGATAATTTATTTAAACGTGGGTGAATAAAGGTTTGATAAACAAATTTCAAACTGACGGTACTTTCTTTTTTGGGTTTCATAAGTAAGGCTTTTCCAATGAGTTTTTTTTTAGAAGTTACTTGTAAACATTTAGTATAAACAATTAGTTGATTTGTAAACGATGCAATTTTAAAATATTAAAATCGCTGTCATAAATCAGTTCACTTGTGATAACTTTCCTATATTGTAATAAATATCTCTATTTATGAAGCGGTTTCCTTTTGTCATTGGGCTAATTTTATTTTTAAATGTTGTAAACGGTCAGATAGATCCTGGTAAAATAACCATCGTTCGAGATAGTTTTGGCATCCCCCATATTTTTGCTAAAACTGATCCTGAAGTTTCTTATGGTTTGGCCTGGGCTTATTGTGAAGATCAGTTTGCTAGTTTACAAATGGTTGCATTGCCAGCAAAAAAAGCCATGGGACGTGCTTTTGGTAAAAATGCAGTGGCAGCAGATTATGCTTTTGATTGGTTTCAATGCAGGGAGGTGACAGAGGAAAAATGGAATTCCCTTTCTCCTGAATTTATAAAACTTATAGCCGGTTATGTCCAGGGTGTAAATGATTACGCTGCGGCGCATCCTGAAGAGGTGCTCGTTAAAAAGGTTTTTCCTATCACGGTCAAAGAATATATTGCTTCATCGGTTCTGGCATTAACCAAATTCAATGGGGGTGACCAGGCGTTACAGCAAATTTTTAATAATCAGGTGAAATGGCTCATTGATTATGACAAAATGGGGTCAAATGGCATTGCGGTGCATCCTGACAGGACAACCGAAGGGGTCGCTTATCTGGCCATAAATGCTCATCAGCCCAATGAAGGTCCTGAGGCATTTTATGAGGCGCATGTTCAAAGTGAGGAAGGTTGGAATGCTTTGGGCGGATTGCTCGCCGGCGGTCCATGTATATTACACGGGGTAAATGAACATTACGGTTGGGCGCATACTGTAAATTTATGCGATAGAATGGACATTTTTCAACTCGAAAGGCATCCTAAAAAGAAGTATTACTATAAATATGACGGTCAATGGGAGAAATTACAAATTAAAAAGGTCAGTTTACGTGTGAAGGGGGTACCTTTTCCAATTTCCAAAAAAGCTTTTTCCAGTAAATATGGTCCAACTTTAATCAATGAACAAGGTGCTTTTTCTGTAAGATTAGGTGCCAATCAGGAAATTAGAGCGCTCGATCAATGGTACCAAATGAATAAGGGAAAGAATTTCACTGATTTTTATAACGCATTAAACGTGCAGGGATTATCAATGTTTAACATCGTTTATGCAGATCGGTATGATACCATTTTCTATGTAAATAATGCCCTTATGCCGATTAGAAAGGAAGATCCTAAGCTAAATTGGCTCGAAACACTACCCGGAAATACCTCAACTACCTTGTGGACAAGATTTAGGCCATTGAAGGATCTTCCCCAATATGTTAATCCGTCCTCCGGCTTTCTGTTCAATACCAATCACTCCTCTTTCTCAGCTACAGCAAGTGCCGATAATTTAAAAGTGTCCCAGTTTTCGTCTGCCGATGGGTGGGAAACCATGGAAAATAATAGGAGTGTCCGTTTCAGACAAAGATTTGAATCTACACCAAAAATTGATTTTCAAACCTTCAGAGATATTAAATTCGATAGACAATATCCTGAAAAACTCACTTTTATGTATCAACTCGATTCCCTTTTCCTTTTGGAAAATGCAGGGGATGACCAGGATAATAGGCTGTTGAATACCTTGAAAACCTGGGATTTTCAGGGAACTGCCGAAAGTAAAGGGGCTGCAGTTTTTATGCTCGTTTATGAATATTTGGCCAGGGCACTAAGAGGCCAAGAGGCAAGGGCGATTACTAAAGAGGAGGGATTGAAGGCTTTAGCATACGCAAAAAAATACCTGTTGGATAATTTTGGAAAAGTAGATCTCGCCTTAGGTGATATTCAAAAATTGGTACGCGGCAATCAGGAATTTCCAGTGGGCGGATTACCCGACTTGCTTGCCCCGCAATGGAGTCGCCCCTACGAAGGGGGGAAAAGAAAAATTGTTGGTGGAGATGCCTACGTGATGATGGTTAAATTTCCCAAAAATGAACTTCCTGTCATCGAAACGGTAAATACCTACGGCGCTTCTTCTCATCCCGATAATCCTCATTTCGCCGACCAGATTCCTCTCTTTTTAGCGCAGAAAACCAAGCCGATGACGCTTGACAAGCAAAAGGTAATGGCGCAGGCAGAACGTATTTATTCACCTGGTGTGAAAAAATAAACGAGTAAACCTTTATAAGTTATTTTGCTTATAATTTTAACCGATAAAAGGTGCATAAAGCACTTTATTCTTACATGTTAAATACCGATTTTGCGGAAACCGAAAGGATGTTTCTGATTCAGTCAAAGATGGAAACTTGTTCAAAATTAGGATAGGACACGGCGAAATAAAGCAAAATACTTAATTGGCTAACTAACACAAAATGAGGTTTCCATTTAAAAAAATGGGTCGCTAAGAACCATGCCAACGACACTTTAAGCGAAAAGATCCATAACGGCTTTCCCTTTTCCATCGGGTGTAGTATAAAATGGTCTTTTTTCAACGTCATAATTTGTATCCGGAGAAATGCCCAGGGCATGATAAATAGTTTGGTGCAGACCATCAATTTTTATTGGGTTTTCAATGGTTTTACATGGCCTTTCATCCGCTGTTTTTCCGTAAGCAAACCCTTTTTTTATACCGCCGCCAAACATTAAAACTGAACAACCGTCCGTAAAATGCCTGTGCATACCATAATATTTCAGTTCGTGCAGAATATCTGGTTGATTGACTTGCTCCTTTACTTTCAGTTCTGGACGCCCCTCTACCATCATATCGCGGCTAAACTCACTGGCTAAAATAATCAGCGTTCTGTCCAAGTGCCCTGATTCATCTAAATCTCTGATGAGTTGGGCAATGGGTCTATCTATTTGTTTTTTCATTGCCGCCAGTCTGGTATGACCATTGTCGTGAGTATCCCAGCCAAAAAATGGTTCGTATTCCGTGGTAACACTGATAAAACGGGCGCCTTGTTTGGTCAATCTTTTTGCCAGTAAACAACCCAGTCCGAAGCGACCAGTGTTATAGGCATCATAAGATTCTTTTGGCTCGTCCAATAAATTAAAAGCGGCTGATTCGGGGGAATGTAGCAAGCTATATGCCTGTTCCATAGAACGTTGTAAGGATTCTTTCTGATAATCACTTCCATATTCTCCAATAGGTGAGGTAGAAGTCAATTCCTTATAGAGTTTATTTCTGGCTTCAAATCTTTTCAAATTCATGCCTATCGGGGGACGAACACTATCTAAACCCTGACTTGGATCGGGAATAAAGAACGGGCCATATTCATTTCCCAGAAATCCAGCGGTGTGAAATGCTTTTAATTCCTCAGCTTCTCCTACGGTGAATCGCTGGCCAATATCTATAAATGCTGGAATTACGGGGTTTTTAGGTCCCAATTCTTTTGCTATCCATGCACCTATGTGAGGAGCTGCCACAGTTTGTGGCGGTTCATAACAGGTGTGCCAATTAAATTGATGCCGAGAATGTAAAATATGTCCTAAATCGGCAGCCACATAAGAGCGAATAACGGTCCCTTTATCCATTACTTTGCCAATTTCCTGCAATCCTTCTGAAAATGATATACCATCAAGAACGGTCGGAACACTTGGAAAAGTGGAAAGAACGCGATTTCCTTCCATCCCTTTTTCAAAAGGGGTATATTTCTTAGGGTCAAAGGTTTCCGTATGTGCCATTCCTCCCGCCATCCATAGTAATATAACTGTGTCGGCCGTACTGGTGTCTATTGGTTTTGATCTGGCACAACTAGTTAGTAGTGAGGACATTGGTGCACCAGCAGCCAAAGCGGCCAAGGTAGCTTGTGAGGCAGTTTTTAAAAATTCACGCCTATTCCATGCATTTTTCATTTCACTAAATTTGAATCTTTTAATAAATTAATTGAAATTCAGGGAGCAGTGTTAAGGCCCAAACCAAATCCTGAATCTCTGAGCCATTAGGCTTTTCAGACAATAAGGCATTTGTTGCTCTTCTCTCTCTTATTGTGGGCGTTCGTCCTAAAAAATTCAGGAAAAGAGAATCTGTTAACTGGTCTTTACTTAGGTTGGATAATAACCATTTTTCTGACCCCAGCTGTAATCTGGTATTTAAAATCTGACCATTTGTCACCTCAAGCGCCTGAATTAAATTGGATTGGCTATTTCTACTTGCCCCAACATTTTCCCTGTTAGGCCTGCCCAAGGCGGTCATGAAAATATCATTTTTCACCATGGAAGCCCTCACAAAGGGAGATTTAATATCATTCATTTGCGGAAAGTGCTTTTTAACGAAATTTGAGTCGGTGTAAACAGGGTAAAATGCCTTACTTATAGCATCGGCAAATTGTTCGGCAGAAAGCCTCCTGCGAACCATTCCCTGAAAAACGTAGTCTTTTGATATTAATTTTTCAGGTTCTTCAAAAGCGACAGACGGTTGCTGATAGGTTTTAGAAGTTAAAATCTGATACATTACCTTTTTAATGTCATAATCGTTCCGCACAAAATCAAAGGCCATCCAATCCAGTAAGTCCTGGTCCCATGGCAGGTTATCCATAAAATCAAGGGGTTCAATAAAACCTCTGCCCATAAACTGTGCCCAGATCCGATTTACAAAAGTGCGGGACAAGCGGCCATTTTTTTCCTGAACCAACAGTCCCGCCAAATCTTTTAATCGCTCCATTCGGTCATTGGTTTCTTTTAATTTCCCTAAGGAAGGAAAAAGAAGATTATTCGAAGCAATTTTACCGGTAGGCTGGTCGCATCGGTATATTTCGAGGGGCTCCTCAGCAAAAATATTAGCAAAACCATAAGCATCCTCAAGTTTCCAGTCACTGATAAAACTGTTATGACAAGAGGCACATTTTAAATTTAATCCTAAAAATACCTGCGCTACATTCTGTGCCGCCTGCATTTCTACCCGCTGACTTGCATTGATTGTTCCACGCCATTGAATGCCTTTGATGAAACCCGCTGAAGGTTCTGAAGGGCTGATAAGCTGATGAACAATAGAGTCGTACGATTTATTTTTTGTTAATGATTCATATAACCAAGGGGTAATAGCGCTTCTCCCTCCAGTTATGTAACCCGTTCCAGAATAATCATTTCTCAACAAATCATTCCAGAAGGTTAACCAATGTTGGGCATAAACGGTGTCTTTAGACAGCAATGTTTTAACCAATCTATCCCTTTTCTTAGGGTTTTTATCCTCGTTGAATGCTTTTATTTCATTTGGCGTGGGAAGTAATCCTAAAACATCCAGGTAAACCCTGCGAATAAATAAAGGATCGGCAACAGGATCTTTCCATTGCACCTTATTTTTTTCAAAATATACATCGACAAATAAATCGATAGGATTTGTAAGACCCTTTTTGGGGGTGGGCACTTTGGGCAACCTATGTTCGAAAGGAGCTAATCTGTATACCGATGTAGTCATACTATCGGACCAGGGTGCTCCTGCTTCAACCCATTTTATAAGCGTTTGAACTTGATCTTTCGTTAGTTTTTCTCCTTTTGAGGGCATATATTCTTTGTGACTATGCGGAAGCGTAATGCGCCGTATTAATTCACTTTTGTCAATGTCTCCGGCTATAATTACAGGACCATCATCACCTCCGGCAAACGCGGCGGCTTTAGTATGCAGTTGAAGGCCGCCCTTACTTTTAACCTCCCCATGACAAGAATAACAGTGATGGGCAAAAATAGTCCTGGCTTCAATGTTTAATTGATTAAGGTCATTGGGGTCTGAAATCGGGGCTTTTTCCTCTTTATTGATATAAAAATAACCTGATAGAAGAAGAATACCTGTAATTAGGCTATAACGAAGAAGGTTCGATGATAAAGTGGGTAAAGCCAAAACAAATGAATTTAGGGTTTTAAAAAATCTATTCTTTTTTTACCACCAGGGAAACACCATCCAAAGTGAAATAATATATATACTCTAATTTTGACAATGAATAGCTTACGCTTTGTCCCTGAAATATTAACATTCCGGATATCATTCCCAATATTTTTGTTCCCTTGAAAAATTCCTCAGCTTTATTTTCAAAATAACCTATAAATGGGTCATTATGAGCTTGCATCAGCTGAAAACTTACAATTATTAGGAAAATAATGAGAATGTATTTTTTCATTTTTTGTCCAGTAAAGGATTTGGAGAGGCTCTTAAATACAAATTCACTTCCAATAATTGATTGGAAGGTAGTGGATTTTCAAAGCGAATTCGAATTTTAGGAGCGGTTGTTTTGGGTAAAATGAGCCATCTTTGGTAACCGACGGTGGTCGCTTCACCAAGTAAAACCCACTGATTATCTACCCAGGCTTCTACTTTCCAACCATCAATTATTTGCCCCTGGCTTATATTTTCCTTAAGAGATATGACGTCAAAGGTTTTTTTACCTTTTAATTCAACAACCACAGCATTATTTTCCAGTTTCCCTTTAGATAATTTTTCTAGTTTGTTATCAATAAAAGTGGCATCTAAACGAGCTCTTAATTGCATGAGCGCGATAGAATCGGCAGCATTTACAAGTCCCTCTCTGTCAATGGGTATATTCAATAGCAGATTTGTATTTCGGCCCACGGACTCAAAATAAATTTTTTCCAATTGATCTGCAGATTTGACTTTTGTATCTTCTTCCGGATGATAAAACCAACCTGGTCTGATAGACACATCAGTTTCAGCTGGCCACCATAAATCTCCATTTTTAATGCCTGCCTGAAGAAGTGGAATAGGTGCATCCTCACTTGGATTTCTTTGTTTTGAGTCGAATGTGCACCAATTGGTCTCTGAAGCTACCCCTCTTTCGTTTCCAACCCATCTTATATCGGCGTAACCCGCTCCAAAAACCAGTGCATCGGGTTGCAGGGAACGAATAGTTTCGTTAAATAAGGTCCAATCATACGCCTGATATTTTTCAGGATTTTCACGATCTCCGTTGGCACCATCAAACCAAACTTCGAAAATAGGTCCGTATTGAGTTAAAATCTCTTTTAACTGGTTATTAAAATAGGTATTATACGCCTGATCATCTTTTCCATAAATAGGATTATTCCTGTCCCAGGGGGAGATATAAAAGCCCAATTTAATGCCATATTCTTTGCATGCTTCAGAGAGTTCCTTTAAAATATCTCCTTTTCCATTTTTCCAGCTACTGTTGGCTACGTCATGTTCTGTGTAAGATGAAGGCCAAAGGCAAAAACCATCGTGGTGCTTAACCGTTAAAATGATAGCTTTCATACCTGCCTTTTTCGCTATTCTGGCCCATTGTCTGCTATCTAAATTTTGTGGGTTAAATATTTTTGGATTTTCTGCCCCTTCGCCCCATTCCAGATTAGTGAATGAGTTAACTCCAAAATGGATAAACATATAATATTGCATCTCATGCCAACGCAGTTGTTGAGCACTTGGCTTTGTGAGCGTGGCAGATTGCGAAAATAAAAAATGGGTAGATAATAGTATTGAAATAACAAAGAAGAAAGTACGATTCATTTAGTGTAGGTATTGTTTCGACTAATATACCTATCTAAAATGAAAAATTAAAACTTTTCATTTTAAAAAACACAAGATTCTATCGAAACAAACTTTGGTATTTTACCAAATACCAATATTGGTCGATAAGCGATTAATCCACTGCTTGACCTGATCGAGCACTTGTTTTAATAAACGTTTACCCATTACATGTACATAGCGTCTGAGGTATCTCAATCTCCCTGGGATGTGCAACGCTAATTTGGTTCTTATTTCTTCAATGTATTTGATATAAACAATGGCCGCCAAAACAAAAAGAATAGCTCCAATGATAACAGGTACTGGGTGCCAGGTGAACTGGCCAAATGTTTTGATGCCAATACCTAACCAGGTACCATAAAGTACCACGTAATGAGTGGCATAAATAGTCAGGGTTTCCGAACCTATTTTTAACATCAACGGGGGGAATGTGATGATTTTCTCCAAGAAGATAAATAGGGAAATAATGATTAGCACATGCCCAAATCGCCAGAATAATACGTTATCGTACGCTAATTTTATAAAATTTTCCCAACCTGTCCACTGATGTAGCAAAAGTAATCCCTTAGTGGAGAAAAAATGTATAGTTAGACCTGCTGTCAATAAAATAGCTGGCCAATACCAGGTTCTGTATAAATATGTTTTGTGGAATAAATGCCATCCAAGTCCTGCCCCTAACAAAGTAAAGCCAAGCCAGGGTACGGGCAAGAAAAGAGACCCGTTATCAGCATCAAAATAATTCCTTAATACAATGGGTAAGAAGTCCCAATTGAAAGCCAGCCAGGTAGGATTTATTAAAAATATGAAAATGCCGCCTCCGAAATAGAGTAGAGGCAAGGAAATTTTAGTAATTAGGTGGAGGCAATATAATCCGATAAGAGCTAATAGTGCAAATCCTATATTGTGTAAAACGTCTAGAGCGGGATAACTTTTATAAAACCAACCTATTAAGAAGGCGGGGAAATTTACTTTTAAGAGGTAACCCAGGAATATCAGAAAAAATCCGCGGCGAATACCTTTTCTAATCCTTTCATTTTCTTTTATAGGTCTTCCATCGCGAAGCAGCAAAAAGGTAAAAACAAGACCAGTAACGGTGAAAAAGATAGGTGCTGTCATACCCCGCATAAAGAACCAGGTGGAATATAATGCATTTTCAAGATCTCTATAACGATAAGCAAGCATGGTATCTACAAAATGTCCTTGTAGCATCATCAATATGGCATAAGCCCTGATGGCATCTATAAATTGCAATCTATCCTTTACCGAACTTGCTTGCATCATTATCTTTCTCTTTTCTGTTTTCTTTTAAACGCATCATTTAGTTATAAGTAACTTCTTTTGACACAAAAAATTAATGGATTATTAATTTTGGGTAAAAAAATCAAAGCCTCTGAATATTTTCCTGAAAACACGATCTTGAATCAAGTAAAATTCTCCGTTTTCCTCTCCCGCGAAGTAGCGTTCAACAGTGCCGTTCTCATTCCTAAAAACGACGCCTTCGTCAGAGGATTGCAGCGGATAAATGGGCCAAACTTTCAAGGTTCTTTGGGTTCCCTTTTTTTCTTGCAATGTAATAGTTACAAATGGGAGCGAATTTTCAATAGAATCTCTGTAAGGATTTCCTGTTTCAAAAGCTTCTGCACCTAATTTTTCAAAGCCTGATAAATACGCTATACCCCTGGCGTTTGCTATTTTAACTATTTTTTTAGGGGTAGATGAAGATTCCAATTGGAAAGAGCCATTCTGCTGAGAAAGGGTAAAGGAAGCAAGCTGTTGTTTTGGGTAAATCATTTGAACACTCTTCAATTCATTTACATTATACTGGAAAATCGTTTTATCGCGCCACTCATTACCTCTCATCCTAAACCGGAAGCGCAAATTACCTTCCCAACCAGCTAACTCTCCAATCATAGGCAAATCACTGTTTTCTCTGATGATATGTGTTCCCCGTTCATCAACCGTGCTACCACCGACGTAGTAACCCATGATTTTTTCATGATTCCGGTCAAATATCTCCACTCGTATTCCATTTTTTGCTAAATCATTTATGATGGCCGGAACGGCGGCTTGTGGAGGAACATATTTTATTTGTATGCGGGCTATGGCATCCAATACATTTTCCATAACATTTGGATTGACAGGAAAACGATCATTGAGCAACCAGGAGGTTCCTTTTCTACTTAGTTTCACCTGTTCCCCATCTCTGTGGGTTATAAACAACTCATGAACGCGCCGCTTGTCTTCAATATGAAACGTTCTGTCTGGATCAACCAACGGTTTATTTTTTAGTTGAAGGAAGAGGAATCCAGCGCCTAATAGGACAAAAACAGACATTAAAATAAACGTTTCTCGACGCATTGGTTTTTCTTGTTATTGGTAACGGCGTTGACGGATAAAATGAAAGAGTAAACCACCCAGCGTTATAAGAACTAAAGGTAGCAAAAGATTAATGATTTGCCACTTAACCTTTTCCTCCTTAATTTTAGTGGTATTTAATAATCGGAGTTTTATATCCTTACCCCTTGCTGCTATAATACCTTCATCGTCAGACAAATATTCCAACGCATTCAGTAAAAAATCTTTGTTGGAAAAGGTGTATTTTTCGAATTCATTATAACCGGCCGGTATTATTTTCCCAGTCTGTTTATCTATCCTATTCCGAATTAAATCAGCGTCAGAAATAACCATTATTTTGGTCTCCGGCGATTTTCCTACAAAAGGCCTACCTTGATTTTGAAGGGAAGAAAGCATATTGGCTGCTAATCTATTTTCAAAAAGAGATGAAAATGTCCCCTCTAATAATATGGCTACCGATTGAGGCCCTTTATTAAATAACTTTTCATCTAAAGGATATCTCATAAAGTCAAAATTCATGCGTAGAGGAAGGAATTGATACCTACTTTCAGCAGAAGTTTGAAGTAAAACCGTCTTTTTTACCGGATATTTGGTTGCCACTGTATCAATGCCTCCGGCAAATTGCATATTGATGGGACCTATGTTTTTTACGGCCGGATGATTACTATTGGGTATAACCACCAAATGATAAGGATACCTGAAATATTCAAATTGAGGGGCATTTCCAACCTGCCCTGTAGCTAAAGGTATCACGCTACTTTGCATATCCAGCAATAAATTAGGCTGTAATCGCGCACCATATTTGAATAGCAAATCATCTATATTCAGATTCCTTTCATTAGGCAAATATTCTCCCCGACGCAAGCTATCTAAATGAATGGCTATTTTATCAACGAGAAATAATAATCGGCCACCCTGCATGACATACTGGTCAATTTTGAAATTATCCTTATCGGAAAATGCCGTTTTGGGGGAAGAAATGATTAAGGTTTTTACTGTGCTGTCAATGGCGATGACGCTGTCGAGAACAATACGTCCGGTATTAAAAGTTTCCCTCAGGCTATTTTCT
This sequence comes from Saprospiraceae bacterium, assembly GCA_021299835.1. Taxonomy (GTDB): domain Bacteria; phylum Bacteroidota; class Bacteroidia; order Chitinophagales; family Saprospiraceae; genus BJGN01. The sequence goes on from JAJTER010000021.1 coordinate 32,133, forward strand.
ATATCAGCGGTTTCGGCGGGTAAACTTTCTCCATGGCCGTCCAGAAAAAGCAAGGTTGGTTTCGTACTTTGCTTTAACTGTTGAATGGCATGAATAAACTTATATTCCAACAGCGTAACTGCTTTATTTAGAATAACATCAGGGGGAACACCGGGAATTTGATTTTCCAGAAAATTAACAGGAATACTTCGCCCTTTGTAATAAAAAATGGCATAAGGGTAGGTGAGTTTTTGACTTCTCTCTCCATTTTCCCTGACATTTAGGCTCACAGGGAGAACGCCGAGTTCAGCAAGTTGCTTTTTTCTTGTATTTACCTGCTCTGTATTTCCCGCTAAAGGATCTTCATACTGATAGGAAATAAGGGCATTTTCACTCTGAAAGTCAAGAAGCATGTCTTCCACCGATTCTTGTAAACGCTTATAACCTGCGGGAAAGTCACCCTGTAACAATACTTTGACAAAAACAACCTCGTCCAGATTGCGAAGCAACGATGTTGTAGCCGGTGTTAAGGTAAACCGCTGGTCTTCAGTAAGATCAAAGCGGGTGTAAAGAGGAAAATTCCCAATGCGGGAGTGCATTAAGACATTCAACAATATAATAATGCCTATGGCGAGGGAAAGATTGATTAAAGCTTGTTTATAACGCATGATGGAGTTGACTTAGGAACGAATGCGGTATTGCAAAACAAATCGGGTGATTAATAAAAATATTGCAATCACTGACAGAAAATAAATAAGGTCGCGGGTATCAGGCGCTCCTTTACTAAGGGCATGATAATGGTAGTCCATACCAAATTGTTGCACTAACGCGTCCCATTTTCCAAAAAAAACAGGTAGCCCTGATAGGAAATAAAAGCCGTAAAAGAATAAAAAACAACCCGTTACCGCTAACACAAAAGCAACTATCTGACTTTCAGTAAGCGATGAGGCTAACATGCCAATGGAAGCAAAAGCACTGCCGAGGAGCAAAAGGCCTAAATAGGAACCCATAATAGCTCCAGTGTCCAGATTACCAACGGGTGAACCCAGAAAATACAGGGTTATATAGTAAAATAGGGTAGGCACCAATGCGAGGAAAAGGAGCGATACCGCGGCTAGAAATTTCCCGATAACTAAGCCCATTTCATCTATCGGTTTAGTTAGTAAAAGAGCAAGCGTTCCCAGTTGTCTTTCTTCAGCCAATAATCTCATAGTTATAGCTGGTACCAAAAATAAAAATAAGGAGGGAGCCATCTCGAAAAATGGCTCTAAAGAGGCAAAATTTGATTCCAGTAAACTGGTTTCCGGGAATACAAATAAAAATAATCCCATAACGGTTAAAAACACGCCCAAAACCAAATAGCCTGTCAGATTATTGAAAAATGTTGTTAATTCCTTCTTATAAATTACCCACATGAATTTGCATATTATTTTTGAATGATAAAAGGGTAACGGCCATTGAAAACAATAAGTGCACGAGTCAATTTTTCTTCATATTCTTCTTCCGAAGCGAAGCGGAGCGCACGTAAAATCTCCTTATCTTTTTCCATCCATTGCTCCAGAATATCCTTGTCGTAGGGTATAATGAGGTCGTCCTTCAAATGGAAAATCCGCCTTTCTATGGTTGTGATATTTCTTTTTACAACGCCTTTTCTAAATACCGTCCCAGTTAACGGATTATATGCTTTCATAGGAAATAATTCCTGATTCTCCTTTTCGTAAGAAAAAATATTTATCAGTCCTCTTACCGTGAGTTCCGCAAACAAGGTTAAAGGCCTGCCAGAACTGTCCGGAGAAATTCTAATGTATGGAATGCCTTTGATGGTAAATCCCCAGACAGAGTCTTGAATGCCTGACCCAGGATGACCTTTTTTATGTATATTTTCAACCTGGTAACATTTAAGTTTCGTATTATACGTCCAGACAACCTCATACTCTCTCCATAAACGGGAAGGAGCATCTTTTTTGAACTCATTAATATTCAGGTATAGACCGTCCACTAACTTTAACTCTTGATTTAGAGCACGTTGGCCAAAAGAATAAGTGATAGAAAAACAAAGAGCGAGAAAAAGGATTATTTTTTTCATTGAATGTCAGATCCTGTTAGTTTTTGAAATATTTCCTCTACACTGCGTCGGTCTTGTTGCATACCAATGATGATATTGTCGTCTTTAACTGCTTGCTTAAATATTAAGGGTCTTACATCAATGCCTGGCGCGGTAATTACCTGAATAACATCAGGATGTATTTGACGGATACGCTGAACGTCCTTTATTTTTTTAAAATGCTCTAAGGTAAAAGGACCCTGGAACGTTACCGTAGTAACCCATTCACCTTGAAAGGTAGATTGTAAATTTTGCAAGGTATCATTTGCCTGCATTTTACCATCCTTTATAATGAGAACACGGTCGCATAAGGCAGTAACCTCCTGCATGATGTGGGTAGAAAAAATCAATGTTTTTTCCTTGCCCAATGCTTTTATAAGAGATCGGATCTCCACTAATTGATTGGGGTCCAGGCCTGTCGTGGGTTCATCCAGTATCAATACCTGAGGATCGTGAATAATGGCTTGAGCCAGTCCAACCCTTTGTTTATAACCTTTGGATAAGGCGCCTATTTTTTTATGTTTTTCAGGGGTAAGTCCAATTAGATCAATGACCTCGGACACTCTGGCGGAGGAATTTTTTATAGGATAAAAGCCAGCAACAAAGTGAAGATATTCCTTAATATATAAATCGCCATACAATGGATTATTTTCTGGCAGGTAGCCAATCAATCTTCTTATTTCTTTAGGATTCGCTTGCACATCAAAACCACCAATTTCTACTGAGCCTTCGGTCGGGGGCAAGTACCCCGTCAGTATTTTCATGGTAGTACTTTTTCCGGCACCATTTGGACCCAAAAAGCCAAGAATCTGACCTTTTTCAACTTGAAAACTGAGCTTGTCGATGGCTTTTTGTTCCCCATATATTTTGGTGAGACCTTCCACCCTAACTGACATAGATTTTTATTTAATTTTGAGAATGTAAATTTAACAAAATTTGAAATGGATTTATTGTAGGTTTTAACATACCTTGAACTAATTTTTCAAAATAATCTTCAAAGTTCCTTTTATGAACCATAGTATTAAGCATATCCGCATTTTTAAAATGGATATTCCATTAAAATATCCATTCGTTATTTCCCTTGAAACGATAACGGTGGCTAAAAATGTGCTTATTGTCATGGAAACACACTCTGGCTATTTGGGCTATGGTGAAATTAGTCCTTATGAGAAAATACATAAGGAAACGCAGGCGTCCTGTTTGCATTATGCTCAACAAATAGCTTCGGCACTTCTTGGCATTAATCCGTGGGATATTTTAACCTGGCAAAAGGCTTTAAGCAATACGGTAGTTGGGCAAAATGGGATAAAAAGTGCCTTTGATATGGCGTTTTATGATTTGGCAGCACAAATAGCAGGACTTCCTCTCTATGCCTATCTGGGTGGTAATAATACAAAAAAGATGTTTACTGACATGACTGTGGGCATTGATAGTCCAGAAAATATGGCTTTGGAGGCAAGAAAATATGTTGATGATGCCTTTCCAGCCATAAAAATAAAACTGGGAACGCAGCTTAAAGACGATGTGCATAGGGTTAAATTGGTCAGAGAAGCTATAGGTGAGGCTATTCCTCTTCGCATAGACGCAAATCAAGGTTGGGATACTTCTACCGCTTTGAAAGTACTGTCTGACATTATCCCTTTTAATGTTGAATATTGTGAACAACCGGTTCAAGCAAGAGATTTTGAAGCTATGGCTTTTCTTCATAAACACAGTCCAATACCTATAATGGCAGATGAAAGTTTGTTTGATCCCTCTGACGCACTGACGCTTATTCGCGAAAATGCTTGTAGCGGTTTTAACATAAAAATATCAAAGGCAGGGGGCATACGTTCAGCACAACTGTCCGCCCTTTTTGCCCAAACAGCAGGAATGCAATGTCAGGTAGGTTGTTTTTCTGAGAGTAGATTGGGTATCACCGCATTGGCGCATTTTGCCCTGGCTCACGAAGCAGTGGTCAACTTCGATATGGATAGTCCGTTTATGTTAAGTGAAGACCCAATAAACGGGGGTATTTATTATACGGCAGAAAAAGAGGTCATTTTAGGGGAGAAGATAGGTATCGGTTGTATACCCGATATAACCGCAGCTTGCTTTCAGGAAATATGATATTCCGATGGATGGCAAGCTGCGGGAATAGAAAAGATTAGAGTACTACATTGCGCACAACGGCTTTGCTGAGTACTTTAGCTGTTTTGCAAACAATTAATATTTTCTCATGATTTAGCTCATAGCTAGCCTTTCCTTCGCTAAGAAAAGTCATGTAAATTGCTTCTACTTGCCGTAGTAAATTCAAATGTTTAGATAGCTTTTCTTCTTGCCATCCCGTTTGAATTAATAAGTCAATACTTTCAATGGATTCGTGAGATTCCATTATTTTAATAAGTTTTCTGCTCTCAGGGAGGTATAATACCTCAAGCAGTTTCGTCGCCTTTGACAACGAACGTTTGTTTAGTGTGTTTTCCATAGTGTTCTCCAAGTGTCATAATAGAGGTAATCAAACAAGGAATAGAACAAAATATTGATTATCAAACTTTTAATATTTAACAATAAATTTCATCTGTCTTCCTAGAACAAAGAAAATAATAAGATGCGAAAAATCATAAGATTAATGGAAATATATTCAAAGTATTTTTAATGTGTTGTTTGCTTCAAAATTTTAATTGCAATTTTATATTATTGAAATATAGTATTATATGTATATTGTGTTTTTAATATATATTAAAAATGTATTTTGAATATGCCTTAAATGAGGGGGTTAAAAAAATAGCTATCCTGGTTTTTTTATACTCTAATTACTCACCTAATGAAATGTATGAGTTTGAAACGTAACATTAGCACTAATATTGTGCATAAAAATTAAAATACCTGCACAAGGTTGACAACAATCTTGTGCAGGTGTTTTTTTAAGCATATAATTTAGTATCCTTTATTTATTCCTTTTTCTATGGCAGGAACCCCTTTTGCCATCCATTGAGGCAGTGGTTTATCGAGTAGATAATGGTCGAAAAACTGTTGCATCCTTATTTGAAAATCTTTACGATTTTCTAGTTTTACCGGCCAGTGAGGTTCGCCATTATAATTCAACATCCATGCTGGTTTGCCGAGGCGGCGCATGCCCATGTAAAATTCAATGCCTTGATACCATGGAACGGCACCATCGGCGTCATTGTGAAGTATAAGAACGGGCGTATTTATTCTATCTAAGAAGAACAGGGGTGAATTTTCAAAAAATTGCATTGGTTTTTCCCACAATGTTCCTCCAATTCTTGATTGCGTATGCTCGTATTGGAACATTCTACTCATTCCCGACTCCCAGCGAATGCCTCCGTAAGCAGAAAACATATTAACCACCGGTGCACCCGATTCGGCACATTTAAAAAGATTTGTACGGGTTAAAATATAGGCTATTTGGTAGCCTCCCCAGCTATGTCCTTGTATGCCGATATTATTTTTATCGACAAATCCTTTATCTATCAATGCGGTGGTTCCAGATACTACAGCTTGTAGCGCACTCTCCCCGGGATAGCCTATTTTATAAGGTATATCAGGATTGAAAACGAGGTAACCTCTACTGGTGTAAAATGTATAATTGATCTGGCTTCTGCCGGCAACAGGCAATTTGTGCTCGTATAATGCATCGGAGCTACGCTCGTAAAA
>JAJTER010000102.1 GCA_021299835.1 Saprospiraceae bacterium
GTTAAAATTGTATTTAGGAGAGATTTACTAATCTTGGGTAGAAACTATGGGTAGAAAGATCCCTTTTTGATAAGATATTTGGGTAGTTAAACACCTCTAAAATCTATTTAAATAACTGTTAATCAGTATTTTAAGTTAATTTAAAATCAAAAACAAAATAGATTTATTTAATTTTGGGTTGTTGTCTTAAATGTTTTAAATAATTGAAATACAGTTTATTATGAAATTAATGACTGGAATTAAAGAGTTCATTATTATTCATGGGGGCAGGAATGGGGCAGGATTTTGAAGGGAGAATTATCAAGATAAATAGATCATTTAAGACAATCTAATTCCAGGTTTGATGCAGGTAGGTGATCCTGTAAAATAACCCTGATTTTTATCCGATTCAGTTAGGTTTTTGTTCCACCTGTTCTGAACTTCCTTTTAAAATTATTGGAAGTGAGTTTAAAGGTTTTCACTCATTTATTTTTCCTTTCTTGTCAATAAGGGTCTTTAGGGTATAAAATTATCTTTGGTTTGTGTACAATGAATGGATATATTTTCATTTGGGATATTATTATAAGAAACTTAAAGAAATTATAAACGTTTTTAACCATCAAATAATGATTGAGTTTTTCAAAGAGATTCAAGAACTACCCACTCGTTTTTTGTTCCCCATGTTAAAAATGGAAGATTTCAAGGACTCATTTGATAAAAATAGATATCTAAATCTAAGGGAAGAATCTATTGTCAAGAGTGCTAGATCAAAACACAACAACAATCTATTCAGGATAAGTGAAATATTGGATTTACCTACCATGACAGGTCATACTCCTCGACACACACTGGCGTCTCACCTTCTAAATAATGATCAAATAACTGAGGATAACATCAGAATTTTGATGGGACATTCTGACATCCATACCACAAAAATCTATCTGAAGGAAAAACACGGATATGGAGCAACACATCAGATCATGAAAAGATTCTTGGAATCAAGTGTTAGGAACTGATATATTGAAATGGATTATCGTAAATCCGTCAATAGATCTTTAATGAATATTGAATAAAGTACCGGGAAGTTTAGGATTTTATACGAGTTGAAAATATCCCCATTAGTTTCAAATTTGGATTTCCACAGACAATGAAATTATCTCAGAGCCACGTAGAGACGCGATGCCTCGCGTCTTCTCCCCGGCACAATCACATTTCAGACAGGAAATGCGCGCTTAAGTTGTTAACGTATTTTGTATGCTCACCCCTTTTTTCCTCCATTTCATATTCAAAAAAAGGATAATATTTTCATTTTTCATCCAATTTTCGGTTCATTTTGGAACAAATTTCTTTGATTTCATTAAAATCAAAGAAATTTAAGGATGAAATATTTTAGGAATAAGTTGAATGATTTGACATTTGTGCATCAACAAATTTAAAAAATCATAAAGTGATGGCTAGAATTTTATTTTTAATGATGTTTCCTTTTATGTGTTTTTCACAGATAACTCCCAGTGAAGATATTCCAGTTAATAACCTATTGAAAGAAAAAGAAAATTTGGATACCAAGCGAAAAGCTTCTTATAATCTGGATGAGATTAAGGTACGCTGGAAGAAGGCAGCGTTGGAGAATTGTCCTGGAGTTCCTTGTGTGGTTACTCCCCCCGCTCCGTCTTTTACCTGCGGTACCTCTACAATTACGGACGTAGATAATAACATTTACAATACGGTATTGATTGGCACCCAATGTTGGACGACGACAAATTTAAAGGTTACCAAGTATAATGATGGTATTACTTCAATTCCTGATGAAACAGCTAATGCTGGTTGGGGAACCTTAGGGTATGGAGCACGAACAGAATATGTTGGTGTTGCAGGTGTCGTAACAGGATATGTTTCAACGTATGGTTATCTTTATAACTGGTATGCAGCGGCTGGAATAATTACATCAGGAGGTGCGGCAATAAAAAATATTTGTCCTGTGGGCTGGCGCGTTCCTTCAAATTCTGATTGGAATAAATTAGCAATATTTATAAATACAGGAGCTGATACAACTTCTGTTCCAGCCATTCATGGCTCTGCAATTAGCTTGAAAAAAAATGATGCGTTATGGTTAACAACCAATGGAACTGACAATTACGGTTTTTCCGCTCTTCCAGGTGGTTTACGCAAGGATAATCCAAACTTCAACTTCACTATTAGGAATATTGCTTATTTCTGGAGTACTACGGAGCTTCCTCTTAATCCCGGTCTTAGTTTTTCGCGTGATACAGAAAATGATGATTTTAGAAAGCAAGGATTTCAAAACTTTTGGGGTATGTCTGTCCGTTGCCTCAGGGATTGACTATTTTAGGGAAAGGTTTGTGGTTGAGTGGCGCGTTATTTTTTTGCAACCCTTCTTTAAAATGGGATAAAAATGAAGTCACCAGAAAAGTTCTATTTCAAAAATAGCTGATTTAGGCAGAAAAATTAAGACATTGTTAAAAGCGCCCAAGTGAACAGGACAAATGATTCACTTGGGTGTTTTTATTTAGAAAAATAGATACGGTTCTTAAAAGATTATTGTATTGAGATGATAAATGATTTGTCTTGTCTGTCCAGGTCAAACCAATTCAACCCACCTAAATAAAATTTGTGGCAGGATTGTAGCAGGATTATATAAAATGAAAGAAATTATATAAAAAATACAATTTTAACTTATTGATAATTAATAAGTTAAAATTGTATTTATATGAGATTTACTAATCTTGGGTAGAAACTATGGTTCTACCAGATAAGGGTTGCGCAGGGCGGTTATTTTCAGAAATGATCTGCTGAATGGCGCTAATCTGTTTGGAAGAGGCTTGAATTGGATTTTTCAACACATACCAGCTAACAACTTCCGAACAAGGTGGGGTGGTTAAAGACCCCGGATAATAAAAATAGCCTTTGTTCGATGGCATCAATCCGGAAAGGATAACAGGGAGATTGCTTTTATATTCCTCATCTACTTCCGTTGGAAGATCTGTAGAAAGTAGCTTAATCATTGCATTTTCAGCACCTGTTTCTACCATTACGCCAACTACAGCAATGGCACTTGAAGTGGATTGCTTGTGCACGAAATGAATTTCCATCGGATACCTTTTGCCACTAATGGTATGCTCTGAACGGGTGTGAAAATGAAACTGTGCTAATTCAAAGGTGTTGGTTCCAATGGTTAACTTACTCCCTGGCTCCCATTCCTGCTCGAGCGTATGACCATTGTAAAAAATGGATACCGGAGACTCCTTAAATGAAAACTGTAAAGGACTTAGTCCGGCTTGTACCGTTGCATCCTTAATATCCAATGGGCTTTGTTTGCTTCCCGAACATTCTGAGAAACAGACACTCCAGGAATTTACTCCCTCTTTTCCATCGTACTTCCATTCATAAGCTTGACAATCATCTACTTCTATATCTTTTGCACAACTAGTCATGACAAATGAAAAGGATAATAGATAAAGGGCTTTTACAGCGTGTTTTGATAGTTGGTTCATTTTAGCGATTTTATTGTGGCCAAATGTAAGGTAATCGCTTGAAATTATATCTTTTTCAAACAGCCAAAGCTAAAGAATCACAATAGATTTGGTGATAGTCATTTGGTTATGACGACAGATTAACTGAAAAATCCCTTTTTCAGCCAGGAATAAGGTAAAGATTTTTTCATTGGTGTTGGTGGACAAAATAGTTTGACCCAACTGATTGATAATCCTGATTTCTCCCAGGGGTTCATCGGCTTTAAGAGTAAATGAACCTGTACTTGGATTTGGATAAATGTTAAGGGATTCCTTAGCTTTAGACAGCGTTGAAACGGAAGTTACGGTGGTAGCTGATCGAACCGCCAATAATCTCAATTTATTGGTTTTCACTACCTGGGAAGTAATACCATATTGGGTGTCGAGATACCAGGCCTTTGTGCTTTGGTTAGAAAGGCTGGTGGACGACCAAAATTGGCTCGTGGAAATGCCACTAAAATACGTTTTATTAATGGATGGATTATAAATAGTCGCTTCACTAATAGATTGTAATTCCTTGATATTCGGCATTCTCCAAAGACTTGACCCGCCGAGAGACAGCGCCTCAGCGGTAATAAGCGCCTGTTCCCAGGTCATGGAATCTGTAGGGACCTGCTGCCAAATAAGTCCTGTCAATTGATCGGTAGTCGTTCCATTTTTATTGTCCAGAAATCGTGTGGCTATCGTAGTTGGATAGGAAACATCACGAACGGCACGGACGTGAAATTTTTTTGTCCCTCCGGCACTAACGGTTTCACTGATGGGATGATTACCTACACCGCCACCTGCATTGGCACACCAGGCTTTGGTAGCATCATTTACCTGTTTTTGACCACTCCACCAATACTGAGCTGTTGGTGAGGTAAAATAAGTGGTATTTAAAGCCGGATTATTCTTGTCAAGATGTAAAATACTGTGTAACTCAAGCACTGTAGGCATTCTCCAGTCAGAGAATCCGCCAAGAACTAAATCATTGGCATAAGTGGTAGCTTTGTCGAAAGTCATTTCGCCACCATCTACTTGTTGCCACATTAGCCCTGTAATGGTATCTGTGATGGTTCCATTGCCATTATTCAGGTAAAAAGGAGGATTAATATTATAATCCGCATCTTCACCTGGTGTGTTGGTATAACTGGTAGTTTGTCCCGTGTCGGGCAATCTTTTCATTGATTTCAATACAGATTGTGCCAAGGTAAAGTGAAAGGCGCCCAATAGAATGCCAGTCACAAAAAAATATTTAGTTTTAGTCATTAGTTATCTTTCTTGCCATTTACTTTCTAACCCCATAAAATCTTCTAAATGATAAACAGAGTCAGCATGAGAGAAAAGTATTGTTCGGTCGTCAACAATGGTATATTTTTTCCTTTTTTCAACGGGCAATTTTTTTAATTCTGGAAAATATTTCAATGGGACAATGATGATACGACCATCTTCAAGTTTCAATGATATTTTTCCAGCAATATCGAAATTGATTTTTTCGATACAAATTTTGTTGTTTTTAAGGAAGGTTGTCATTTATATTAATTTTAAGGTGGTTATTTTTTCACCATTTTTAACTTTTTTAAACGAGTCAACTAATAGAGATTGATTTTTTTTAATTAAACCGATAGCTAGATTTAATTCCTTCTCGTTTAATGTTCCAGATTCAGTAATTTCAAAAGTATCCAACCAAATTTTTGCGGATCGTTGCCTGTTTCCTTTTTCTTTAACAATATGCAAATGAGGTCGCTCATTGAGCGCATCAAATGCATAAATGAAAAAAGTCAAAAATTTATAAACAGCAATTTTCGGCATAATCAAATCTAATATTTAATAGTCATATAATCAAGGACTATATAAAGGTTACTAGTATCTCGTTCTGAGTCGGGCAATTTTACATTGATTTCAAGACATATTCTGCCAGATTGTTGTGAAAGGCTCTTAATAGAATAACTTTCACGGTTAAATTTTTAAACGACTCAACTATTCAACAATTAATTTTTTGACTAATACCTGACGGTCGGTTTTTAAATGCACAAAATAAAGGCCAGTAGGAAAATGCCCGGTGCTTATGTTTTCCTGAAAGCTGCTTGCACTAAAAACCATTTGTCCGCTAACGTTGAAAATCGCTACATTTTTTATGTCTGAAGATTTTAACCTATTCTGGAGGCTAATGCGTATTGATTCCGAGGCAGGATTAGGATAAACCATAAATTCGGTACTTTCTATTTCATTGGTTGCCGTTGACAGTTTACAAGGTGCCGTTGAGTTATAATTTGAAACGGTTGTTCCCGTTGGATTCACAAAATTAAACGTATAAACGCCGTTCGTATTCCATGAATAATTGACTTTGTAAGTAGCAGTTCCAATGGTATAGGTTAAATTATATCCTGTATTGGTTGCATTGGTCTCAAAACCTGTGATAATGGCATTTTTCAGAGGGTCTGTTGCTGGTCTTGGCGATTTTGCCGTTGCCTGCGGAATGATTTGATAAGTTGCATCTTCAGTTACTTTTCCCACCATGTTTCCTACCATATATGGTGCGCTGGCCGTCCCATGATAATGATAAACCCCATTGTAATAATGACCGTGATTAGCGTCAAGAGTGGTCATTGCCTTGCCGTCAGGTTCTACTGTTCCATATACAGCAAATCCATCCAGTGCATAAGCAATGGGCAAAGTTTTAGCTTGTTTATCATACAAATGCAAAGGCGCTGTATGATAATGATAATCGTCAGCACGTCCGCAGTGACCTCCCCATTTATCTAATTGACCGTCTAAAAATGCGTCAACGCCTGTGTTTGTATATGGATTAAAAATTGGAATTCCATTGACGGCAAGGGCTAAAGCACCTCTTATAAAATGGATGGAATTTACGGGAACTGGCGTAGTTGCAATGACAGGATTTAGCGGAATGCTCCATGCATTGGTCCCTTTATAGCATTGAGGAACAGGAACTTGCTGCTGCCAGCTGCTTATTCCCGTCATCATAGAATGAGTGGTAGGAATACCTGTTGATTCTACATAAAAATAGGTGCTGTTCCACCAGGTGGCCACATTAGGTTTAAAGGCCAGAAAAGCGGAATCAATGGATTTTGGATTAGTAGCCACGCCACTTGGGGGTACTGAAAGGTCATGAAAGCCATAAAAAAGGAATAGCCCGGCAATGAGCGTTGCTAAACCCAAATATCGGAATCTTTTTAGGTAGGATATATATAAGACGCCCGCAATCATCAAGCTTAAAATGAGGAGAAATGGCCCTTGACTTGAGGAAGATTCCGTCAGTGGATCTTGTAAAAATGCAGGACTGTTTAATCTGACTAATTGCTCCTTTTTTTGATAAAGGTAATATTGGTCGTTTAAAGAAAAATCTGATAAAGGAACTGTCTGTATTTTTCCTTTATCATCCTCCAAAGAGACAATATCATCTGAAATGAAAAGGAAGGAGGCCTTTATTTCCTCTTTATTCTTAAGATTCCAGGTTTTTAGCGAATGATGATGCACCGAACTATCATGTGCAAATGAAAAGGCAGTGCCAATAAATAGCCATAAAAACGTAAGTAAATAATTTTTTTTCATTGTAGTGGTTTAAAGCGAATAAAAATTAATTTTGGTGAATGAGTTTTTCTGTGAAAGTACCTTCAGCAGATTGTATATTTAAAATAAAAAATCCATTTTCCAAAGCGGAAGGGATGTCTAATGTATGAGACTGATTTCTTTGAATAAATGGTTCAAACCACTTTTTAATTAATCTTCCATTGATATCAGTGAGTGTGAAATTTACTTTATTGAGCGAGGTTTCAGATGTAAATTGAATAGACTGGTTAAATGGATTTTGAACATTTAAGGAGAAGTTATTTTTTAATTCAGTTACAGGGGTGGTGCTACCAACTGTTTTTCTCACCAAAACGACATTATCAAGTATCAGGTTAGAAGACCAAATAAATTGTGCTTTATTCCAAGCCGTGCTGACATTGGTATAAGCGGGCCAGTTTACTCCAACCGTGGCTGCGGAATAAAGAGAAGCTTTGGGCCATACCTTATCGTTATATTCTTTAGTATTCCATGTTGATGGTATTAAATAATGAATGCCATAACAATTTTTTTCGCAGGTAGTCGTCGTTTTGGCTGTTGCTGAAGATCGGGTGCCATCTGCTTTTTCCTCTATGGTGCTTAAATTTTCAATGGGAGCGATGTAAAAAGTTTGGGCACGCCAGCTTGTATCGGTCACCGTGCCATCGCTAAATTGGGCGATAAAACCACCATCACCTGAATGATAGGCATTCCCACCATTGAGTTCGGTACCCAATCCAAGATTCTCCTCCCAATCGACCAGTTTAACGGCAATGGTATAAGGTCTGGAAACTTTAAATCGGACTACCGCAGAGTTAAAAGGTGTGAATGGAATGGGATCTACACCCACTAAAATGCCATTGATATATAATTCAAAATAATTATCTCCTAAAAGATAACCAGTAATAACTTCACCTGCGTTATCAATCACTTTTATAGGGACATTGGCTAAATTTACAGCGCTTAAAGAAGCTGGTTTTACTCCGCTACATTCATTGTAAAGATCTGTTAATTTAGTTCCAGTGGTATAGGCTGTATTGTCTGGAACAGTCCATACTTTACCGTCCGTAGAGGTAATAGTTCCAACGGCTGAAATTCTCGATCCGGAGCAACCAGGAAATAAATTAACGGTAGTTTGTGTGGCAGGTCCTTTAGTTACAGAACCTGTGCCTGTATAAGTTCCCTGAGATAAAAGAACATACCCATTTAAAATAAAAACGGGTATCAAAGTGAAAATACCTTTGAAGTACATAGTAAAATGGTTTAATTTAAGCGATGGGGAGTGGTAATACCAAACCCATTAAATAAAATTGTAAAGGCTTTTGTAATGTGCTGTGCTAAAAAAAGCGCAATGTAACTAATAATTTTAGATATCGCTTATTTTAGCGTGATGAGTAGCGGATTATTTAATTGATTTTTAAATTGATGAAGGTAGTCGAACCATTGAGATGAGGAGGTAATTGTACCTGCCTTATTCCACGCTGCGCCGGTATAATATAAGTATGGTTTGTTTTTTTCTGCAATAGACATAGTTAAAAGTTGTTGATTGCTTACTTTCATGTTTATTGGGTTAGAGACAAATACACAACCTACGCCGGTAATGCCGTAATCGCCCATTTCTGGTTCCCAATAACCCATCACCCCTTGTTTTTCATCAAGCAGCAGCGTACCTGGATCTTTTCTTTTTATGATACCTATGGCTACAGGAAGGGACGATGTATCTGAATAGGTGTAAATAGCCTGCACTTTATTTAGTTGGGAACCAGCATCTAAGGATATTATTTTTTTTGCATTGACTTTTTTCCCAGCGACATCCCAATCGTCATATTCCAACTCGAAGGTAGTTCTCAAAGGGCCATTGTCCAGTATTTTCCAGCGGACATAATTTCTGGAATAGTAGATGGAATCATTTGAGTAAGGTGCTATATTTCCTGCGCCAAGGGTAAGCCCGACATGATAGTAATCCATTCCATCGCCTAAATTTTCGTGGTATCTACCTCTTTTATACCGTTCGTTAATGACCATTCTTTGCGTACTCTTCACCCATACATCCATGCCATAAGCCATCTCCTTTGGCGTATTTTCCAGTTCTTTACCATACATCCTAAAAGCGATTTTATCATTTTCCCAGGCAAAATCCTCTTTTCGCTCAGGGACAAATCTGCCATACGTTTTTGTGACTTGAAGAGACGATTTTACCTTGTCGATAGACAAAGTGATCGTAGATTGGATAGGTACGGAAACCTGAAGGAGTAAATGTTGTATGGTATTTTTTCCTTGTAGCTCAAATTGGAAGGGTATCTTTTCCTTTGTTGCTACATTCGATACACTGAAATTGGCCGTGTCAATATTAGGCCTGATGGCCAATAAAGATGGCCAGGGTATGTATATCACTTCATCGGTTCTCGGGCTATTTCCTTTGTTTTCAACGGTTATATTAACTAATGACTGGGCATAAGCCTTAGGGAGGAGAATTATGAAAAGGAAAATGGAAAGGACGTATAAACGGTTCATGAGGTGTGTTTTAACAATTATTTTTTTGGTTTCCACGGCCAGGGTAGCGCTTTAGTATATAAGGCTTTTTCACGGTATAATTTGATCATTGCCATGGCTTTTTCTGGATTCTTTTCTCTAAGGTCAATCCGTTCGGTGGGATCTTTTATGAGATCGTAAAGCTCCCATTTATCTTCATCGGCCTCGCTAAATGTCTTGTTAAACGATGTTTTTGAAACCAGTTTCCAATCACCTACCCGAATAGCTCTATTTGCGCCATGTTCCCAAAAAAGATATTCTCTGTCTATGGGTTTATTTTGAAAGGCAGGCAGCAGACTTTTACCTTCCAATGGTTGAATGTTATTATTCAAAAACTGACTAGGGTAAGGAATTCCGGAAATATCGAGGCAAGTGGCCATGATATCTATCAAATGAGAAGGATGAGGCCTTAGTTGCCCTTTTGATTTAATCCCTTTTGGCCAGTGAATAACCAGGGGAGAGGCGATGCCACCCTCGTGAACCCATTGTTTGTACTCCCGAAAAGGAGTATTGCTCACATTTGCCCATTCTTCATTGTAACCAGTCCAGGTATCTGCTTCTCCGGGCATGACCCCTTTGCCCATACGAATAAATTTTCCTTCGCGGGTATAGCGTTGTTTTTTATCCAGATTTGGAGAATCATAAGCGTATGGTTTCAACACTTTTTGTTCTTCAGTTAATGGGATTTCCATATTATCTGTACCCACAGGTTCTGCGCAACCCCCATTGTCGTGCATATAAAAAATAAGGGTATTGTCTAAAACCCCTTTAGCTTCCAGGGCAGAAATTATTTTTCCAATGCCTTGATCCATTATATCAATCATGGCCGCATAGACTTCCATTCTTCTGATTTGCCATTCCTTCATGGGCTCATCTTTCCATGCCGCAATAGAACCTCCTCTGTCTGTCAGTACATAAGCATCGTCTATAATGCCCAGTTCCTTCAATCTTTTAAATCTTTGTTCCCTTAAAACGTCCCAACCTTTATCAAAAAAGCCCTTATATTTTTCAACCTCGTCTGCTGGTGCATGCAATGGCCAGTGAGCGGCGGTATAGGCAATATATCCAAAGAAAGGCTTGTTTACTGGACTTTCACGTATATATTTCACGGTCGTATCGCTGATGGCAGAGGTGTAATAAAATCCTTTATAAGGTGGAATATTGGTATTGCCGCTGGTTAAGGTACCCGGATCGAAAAAACTGCCAGATCCGTTTAAGGTGCCAAAAAAGCGGTCAAATCCACGTTGC
>JAJTER010000103.1 GCA_021299835.1 Saprospiraceae bacterium
AATAAAAGGAATAAATTCGGAGGGAAAATTGTCAGTTTTTCTAAATAGATAAGAAATTATATGCCAGATAAAGTCACATTTATGTTTAGCTGTGATGAAAACTTACTGTTTTTCAAAAAAATAGACAGACCGCATTGATTCTTCTTCTTATTTACACTACATTCGCAAAATGGAATCACTAAAGAATCTGGTCCTGGTGTTAAGCAAGAATTTCAAAGAATACAATGAAATCATTTTACAAAGCAGAACTGAATGTCCAATAAATTTAAAAAAAGAAACCCTCAATCAATTATTTCTCAAAGTCTTCAATCTAAAAAAAAAGTGGTAGGCATACACGCCGTTAACTTTAAAGTTTCTTTTGTGCCTTGAATATAAAATTTTTTTAAATTAAACTAATTCAAAAAACTATGACTTCAAATTCAAACACAATCATCGGTGCAGTTATTGGAGACGTTATTGGCTCCGTATTTGAATGGGACAATGTAAAAACTACTGACTTTGACTTATTTAATCCTAAGTGTTTTTTTACAGACGACTCGGTTTTGACCATTGCCGTCGCTGACTGCATTCTGAACAAGAAGGATTTTGCGAGAACAATATGGGAATACGGTAGAAAGTATCCAGACCGTGGTTATGGTGGTAGTTTCAGGCTTTGGTTGAAGGAAGACAGCCTAAAGCCTTACGGTAGCTATGGGAATGGTTCTGCAATGAGAGCAAGTGCTGTGGGTTTTGCTTATAATGACCTTGAAACCGTAATGGAAGTGGCTAAACAGTCGGCGGAAGTGTCACATAACCATCCAGAGGGGATAAAAGGCGCTCAAGCAACGGCAACAGCAATATTTCTGGCAAGAAAAGGAAAATCAAAACAAGAAATCAAAAACTTTATAGTCCAGACATTTAATTATAATCTTGACTTTACCCTTGAGGAAATACGGCCAACTTACCCCTTTGATGAAACTTGTCAAGGTACTGTTCCACAAGCTATTGTGGCGTTTCTTGAAAGTACAGACTATGAAAATGCCATTCGACTGGCCATATCGATTGGAGGGGACAGCGATACGCTCGCCTGTATTACAGGAGGAATGGCATCGGCCTATTACAAGCATATTCCTCAAGAAATTATGGACTTTGTGGTGGATAAATTACCCGTTGAATACATTGGAATAATGAACAAGTTTGACGAACATTGTGTGAAGAATATTTAAAACATTAATCATGAAAATAACTTTTTTAACCTTTATTATTTGCCTGACCCTTAGCGGATTAAATGCACAGCGATTGACGGATGGCTCGCGTTCAACGGTAGGATATATTGAAAACGGCAGAGTCACGGACAGTAATCGCTCAACAATTGGATACATGGAAAATGATCGAATTATGAACGGTTCTCGCTCGATAATGGGGTATTTTGACAACGGTCGGGTTTTAAATGGTTCCCGTTCCACCATTGGTTACATAGAAAACGGACGGGTTATGAATAGCTCCCGTTCCACCATTGGGTATTGGGAAAATGGTAGAATTCTCAACGGCAATCGTTCTACAATGGGTTATAATGAAGGGGTCAAAGGCGTTCATGCCGCTCTCTTCTTTTTCTTCTTTTTTTATTAAAACAAAACAATAACATACTCCTGCTTGGGAGCTTTTCAAAAACGATAGCTGGCAAGCCTATTTTGTAAATGATGAGTTTATTTGCTCAATAGATTCTATCATTTCAGTCTCTTAATTATCGAAACTTGCAAATTTTGCAAGTTTCGATAATCTATTTATATTTTTGCCTGATTTTTTTTGCCTATTTTTGCATAGGAATCGAGAGTAAAAAGGATGGATTATCAATTGTGGGTTCGGCGAACCCACAAATTCAAATCGTTGATAATGAACATAAAGCAATTTTAGTGTCGGCCGCGAAGGAAACCGAAAAAAGAATTAAATATTATTCCACTTTAACTTGGAATATCTTGATAGACTTTTAAAGGATATTTCTGAATTAAACTATATTTTCTACCAAAACGTCGATAATAACTATCTTTTCCTATTGAAATAAATTAATAAAAAGTTCATTATTCTACTAAACAACAAAAACTAAATACAAAAAATAAAACGAGGGTAAAATTTCAGTATATTTACACTCGAAAATACGACGGAAGTAATCAACGCCCTCGTTTAAAATTTTAAAATGAGTAAGAGAATAAATTATAATCCAGAAATTCCGTATAATGATTTACCGCTATTACCACCTACAGCGGAAATAGAAAATACAAAAATACTTAAAAAAACGATTGCGGCTAGTAGAGCTTTATCAGAACTAAAAGGAGCCATTACAAATTTACCCAATCCAACCCTATTTATTGACACAATCAATCTACAGGAAGCGCAAGCTAGTTCTGCCATTGAAAATATAATCACAACACAAGACGAACTATTCAAAGCATCCATAGCGGAGAAAAAAAATGACAATCCAGCTACAAAAGAAGTAATGCATTATAAAGATGCCTTATGGTTTGGTGTAAAACAAATAGAGAATAGGCCTATATTAACAACCAATCTTTTTATAGCCGTCATGCAAATCATAAAAAAAAATCAATCCAGTATTAGAAATGCACCAGGTACACAATTAAAAAACCCTGCAACAAACGCTGTGGTTTATACGCCACCAGAGGGAGAAAATGTTATTAGAGAAAAGCTTAAAAACCTGGAAGATTTTATTCACGCTGAAGATAGTATTGACCCATTAATAAAAATGGCCGTTATTCATTA
This sequence comes from Saprospiraceae bacterium, assembly GCA_021299835.1. Lineage (GTDB taxonomy): Bacteria > Bacteroidota > Bacteroidia > Chitinophagales > Saprospiraceae > BJGN01. The sequence goes on from JAJTER010000103.1 coordinate 2,755, forward strand.
CCAGTTTGAAGCAATTCACCCATTTTTTGATGGAAATGGTCGTACTGGTAGAATCATTCTATTATTATACCTCAAAATGACTGGCTTACTTGATTTGCCAGCGCTATATTTAAGTAATTATATTATTCAGCACAAAGACAAATACTACACCAATCTTAGAAAAGTAACAGAGGAAGGAAATTGGGAAGATTGGATTATGTATATGTTGGATATGGTAGAACAGACGGCCGTAAAAGGAAGGCGTCAAATAGCTGAGATTGAAAAACTGATGAATGAAATGGGAACCGACATACAACAAAAATTACCAAAAATATATTCAAAAGAACTTTTGGAGGAGCTATTCCGATTACCATATACAAAGAGAAACCAATTAGAAAATGCAGGTTTAGGCAATCTTAAAACGGTAGGTAATTATTTAAAGGAGTTAGAAAATAAGGGGTTCTTGAAAAGCGAACAAGTAGGTAAAGAAAAGTTGTACTTGAACTTTAAGTTATTAGAAGTTTTGAGCATAAAATAAAGAGGCATAGCCCGGACATCTTAATAACACGCCATATCGGGTCAAGAACTTTATTCCCGTATTATCCTGTTAAATTTTTGAGGTACTTAGATATGCCAGTAACTCTGCTAATTCCTGATGATTGATATTCAGTGATTTTGCTGCTGGCATCAAACTTTTGGTTTCTTTTACTTTTGATTTTACCTCCGACTTTTTTAGCACAATTTGTTTGCCGGCTAAATCTTTAATGGTTAGGTTATTTTCATTTTCAGAAAGTAAAAAGCCATAATACCTGTTTTCATCTTTCATTTCAATATTGATAGCTTCATAGCCAAATACAATAGAAGAGTTCGGATAAACGATGGCTTCATAAAGACCTACTTTATCGAGTTTAGAGCTAATATGTGTAAGATTAGGCCCTATATGCATTCCCAATAAATCCATTTGGTGACATTGGATGCATTTGGTGTTAAATACCTCCTTTCCTGCCGCTGTATTAGAAACTAAACCAAAAATTTCTGCCTGGGGAAAGGATAAATTTTCATTTTCCATTTGATTTAAGCCTTGTGCCTGCAGACGTATAGCTGGTAAATCACTGGCCAAAAGTGCCATCCTGGAGGAATCGGCAAGCGCCCCGGTAAGGATGTTTTTCTTCAATAAATCAATGAGGATTTGAGCGCCTACCTCATTTTTTGCCATGGATAACGCAGTATTTTTCCGATCTCCAAAAGCAATATTTACATTTTGCACTTTTTCTTTATAGGCAAGCATTTTAAAAAGGATTTTTTGCTTTGCCAGTGCGTCGGCGTCGTCTGACCAATCATGGAGTTGGCTCCACAAATTAGAACTTCTGAAAACTAACCAATAATTGGCTTCCTCTGCGATGGATTGGTTAGCGTTCGTTTTGAAGGTTAAAACGGCTTGAACGGCCTCTTTTGTAGGCATAAATCCAACGGCAGTAAGCGCTTTTTTTCGTTTTTCAAGGGTGCTTTCTGTATCAAGGACAATGTTTTTAAAAAAATCCAAAGCTGAATTCGGATGCAAAGTGAATAAGAGGTCAAAGTACCCCTCCTGCGTTAAAAGTTCCTTGTTTTGTTTGTAAAAAAGATCTACATTTTCCTCGCCTAAAACATGCTTTACTGCATTATTGAAATAGGCATCCTGGTAAGGTAAAAGTAAAGACTGAAGGTTAGAATTTTTGGTGCTGTATGCTTCTTTTTCTAATGCTAAAAGGATCTCACGACGCAGAAAAGAAGAACTTTGAGGGGGCATCGTTTTTATCATTTCCAAAAGATGATCTGCTGGTAAAACGGATCGAAGCGCTCTAAAAGCTACTATTTTTTGATCTTCATTTCCGTTTTTAAGTTTATTTTTCAAAAAATCGATGCCTCTGACACCTGCATATCCCATCAGGTAATAGGCTCTGGCCGAAGTGAAAGGATTTTTGTTTTCGACCCATGAGAGGGCAGCTTCAAAGGCAGATGATTCATTTCTTTTCAAGGCATTAAAAGCCTGATTTCTAACATTGACGGCAGGATTATTGAAAGCATTAATTAAACCTTTTTGCGTCGTAAAATCTAAAATTGGCGTTTTTACTTTTTTTCTTTTAGGGGTAATTCGGTAAATTCTACCATAAGCCTTTTCATCTTTTACCTGATGGCCACCAACCACAGCATCGAACCAATCGGCAACATACAATGCGCCATCTGTACCGATGAGTGCGTCTGAGGGTCGAAACCATTTTGATTTATTCTCAAAAAAAGCTTTATTATTCCATTCGTAGGCAGGATCATCCTCCTTATTTGAACTTAAAAATATAGATTTTTTTCCAGCCAAATGATAGCCGGAACCAGATTTATACGGTTGATAACCAAAGAGTACATTTCTACCTGCATCACAACTTAGCACCATGCCTCTATATTTTACACCCAGGCCATCGCCTTCTATTCTCAACATTCCAGTTGGGGAACCGGCGCCGGTATTATCACCGGCAGGCATAACCCCAGGGTCATTTTGGTGCCAATGCGCTTGCCACATGGTCTGATTAGGCCTATGATCTGCATTCCAGTAACGTGTACCGTCCTCACTAAAAAAGCCTGCATTTCCCCCTTCTGCCAACCAGGAAACCCGGCATGTAACTACTTGATCGTCATTATCATTTTGCCACATATTACCCATTCCATCCACATAGGTTTCAAAAGAATTTCGAAAATTATGAGCTAAAACTTTTAATCCAGTGGCATCTTCATTCATTTTCAATTGTAACCCTCCAACCCATATTTTCCCATCATCACTTTTTTGATTTCCTTGATTTTGAAGATTATAGGGTGATCCACCTGTATATAAACTTCCTGAACGTAAAGTAAATCCAGATTTATCTGTAACTTCATGAGGGCCTGCGTTTCCCACGTTAAAATAATAGGCACCATCTGGACCTGTTATGACACTATGCAAAGAATGATCGTGATCTAAACCTCCAAAACCAGTCAATAAAATTTCTTTTTTATCTGGTTTATCATCCCCGTCGGTATCTGTATATTTAATTAAGTGAGGGGAGCAAGAGACCAGCACTACATTTCCAATAACGGCAATACCCATTGGACTGATGAGATCTTTATCTTGCACAAAAACTTTGGATTGATCTGCTTTGCCATCCTGATCGCTATCGGTTAAAATAACAATTCTATCCCCCTCTTCTCTATGTAAAAAAGGTTTTCCCTCCCGATTGAACTTTCTATAATTTACAGCTTCTGTGACCCATATCCTCCCTTTAGCATCAGTGTCCATATTACTTGGGTTATAAAGCATCGGGGATTCTGCCCAAAGAGTAACTTCTAAATCATCGGGTAGATATAAATCAAGGGGATATTCATTGGCAAGCTGAAACGGATTTTTATCCAGTGAGAGTAACAGGGCACTTAATAATCCCAGCTTTAAAATTTTAAAATATTTAAGCATTGAAAATACTTTTTAGGAAAGTAAGATTTTGTTGATGTCCATGTATAAAATCATATTTAGGAGGTAAAGCCCCTTCGATGTGCATCCATTTAGTATGCTGAAAGTTAATATCATTTAAAGCTCGAGAAACCTTGACCCAATCGATATCGGCTTTTCCAAGAAAGGCGCCATTTTCTTTAAGGTGAAGCTCACAAATATTTTTATTTCCCAAAAGTTTGATTTCATGATAAATATCATTTCCTGCATCCTGTGCATTCCTAAAATCGTAATAAACCTTTAAATTATTGGAACCCACCTTTTCCATGATATCAAGATGCTCCTCTGCTGTAAGATAGGATTCTATGCCCAGGGTAATCTTGTTTTTTTCAGCATAAGGCATCACTTGTTTTAATTTTTGAATCACAGTATCCACGCCTTTAGCATCATTTCTCAGGTCGTTTTTAGAAAAAAATGCCAATAATACTACTTCAACATTAAAAAATGTAGCGGCATCTATTGCATCAAAAACCCATGTATCTGTTTGATTATCTGACTTATACGGAACATTATTTAGTTCTCCTATGGCCATGGAGGAGATGGCTATACCCGTTTCTTTTGCTTTGTCACGAAATTGAATTTGCGTGTTTTTATTTCGCAAGTGCATGCCATCTTGTCGGGTTCCTAAATTTACTTGAATACCGTCTAAACCGATGGATTTAGCCACGTCGAACGCAGCTAATTTTGAATTTTGACCCAACGACCAATCACAGGCGCCAATGTTATATTTTTTATGCTTCAAGGAAGCTAAATATCCAAAATCGATACACGTAGAAGCACCTAATAGTGTTAAAGATTGTATAAACTGTCGTCTAACCATGACATCCAGGATTAAGGTTCCTTGTAATAATACGAAAAATTTATTCTATTTCAAACAATAAAACATGAACCAAGGGACCTGAATCTTTTGGAATTTTACCTTTAATACTTCTTTTTTCATCTTCTACTCGCGCAATTTAAAAAGGTCATTTTATTATTAGTGTATTTTTTATTTGCTTTTTTGCGAATAATAAGGGTGTTCGGAGGTAAAATTGCGAAAACGATTCATGATAATGATCCACTAGCTGAGGCATATTTATTTGGTTCAAGAGCCCGAGGAGATTCAAAACCAAATTCTGATTGGGATATTCTCATTCTCGTAAATGACACTAAAGTTACCAACGAAATTTATTTACCCTAAAGATTACTGGCAAAATACTTTAATTTATTCGCCATTATATGATAACGTTAAAAAAGAGGGAATCAGATTATGATTATTTCAAATCGGGAAGAATATGTGAATTACAGATTCCATCGTGCAGAGGAGTCCTATGAAGAAGCCTTGATTCTAGCAAAAGAAGAAAGGTGGAACGCGGTAATAAATCGATTGTATTATGCTTGTTTTTATGCTGTAATCGCACTACTGATTAAAAACAATATTTCTACTCAAACACATGATGGCGCGAGAACCCAATTTGGATTAATTTTTGTTAAAACTGGGATAATTGACAAAGAATCAGGCAAACTTTTTTCTAAACTATTTGATTATAGACAAAAGGGAGATTATGGATTAACAAAGTAAATGAATTTTTAATTGAAATAAAAAAACATCTTTAAAAAAATTACAGCCATTAAAACTGTATTTTGACAAAATACGGTGTTTGATGTTTATATGCAATCTATAGCCAAAGAGGGAAAAATTAACTTCATTCCTCTTATCGGTCTTGTTTTTTATCAATTTAAACCATTTATTGGTCTTGTTTTTTGTAAATATTAGCACTTTATTGATTTGTATTTTGTATGATTATCTTCTTTTATATTCTATTTGAATAGTTACCGATGTACATTGAAAGGAAAATAGACACTGAATTGATGGAATGGTATAGGACACCGTCAAGAAAACCATTACTCGTTTCCTCGCCATCTCTGAACGGCTGGCATATTATTATGACAATCAATCCATACCTTGGGCCAAAAAAAATATTAAACGTTCATTAATATTAGAATTATTAAATTTTATTATTTTGGGAATAAATTAATTAAAATGAGATTTCTTCAAGGAATTTTCCTGCTTTTAATGATCCTTGGTGCAGGATTTAAAAACCAAGTGATAGCTCAACAAACCCAACAAGGCCCTTGGAATAGTCCCTTGAGGATTGCCACCTCAACGGATGGAATTAATTTTACGTCAAGCAATATTTTTCAGGATTCCTCGGGGGTGCCTCATGTAATTAGGTGGAAAGGAGATACCCTGATATGCGTATTTCAGTGGTTTCGAAAGCCCAATCCCTCCCCAACATGGGATCGGGTCGCAGTAAAATTCTCCTATAATAAAGGAATTGATTGGACAAATCCGGTACCATTGAATTTTCTTAATTTCCCGTCAGATTATCAAAGACCTTTCGATCCAACTGTTGTGACCTTTGGGAAGGATAGCCTTCGCATTTATTATTCATCGGGTTTAGGTACATCTCAAGGGGGCCTAACAGCTGCAGTTAATACCTATTCAGCGGTAAGTGGGGATGGACTGAATTTTTATTTCGAATCTGGTGCCAGGGTCGATGAGGCAGCTAAACAAGTAATTGATCCGGCATTAGCCTGGTTCAAAAATCAATGGCACTTCACAGCGCCGAAAGGTGCTCCTCAGGACGGAGCACTACATTATACTTCTGCCGATGGACTTACATTCAAGGCTGAGCCAGTGATTCCCTCTGACAATAATCATAATTGGACAGGTAATCTTATGGTTGACTTGACAGGAAAGCTTCGTTTCTATGGTTCAGGCAATAAATTATGGTATAGTAATACTTCCGATGGCTTCTCTTGGAGTGCATTTACGGATACCAATATTAAAGGAGGTGATCCTTCAGTTTTACAATTGGAAACGAACCGTTTTTTAATGATATACGTTGGTGAACCATATAATACAGGTTCTACTCAATTTCCCACTCTTTCCACCTCTGCCGTAAGTAATTTAGGCACTACGACTGCCACTTCCGGGGGAAATGTGAGTGCAGACGGAGGGGCAACGGTGACTGTCCGCGGTGTGGTATGGTCCACCAATCCGACACCTGTAATATCACTATCTACAAAGACGTCAAATGGTACAGGTACGGGAGTGTTTTCCTCTTCTCTTACATCACTTTCGCCCAACACCACCTATTATGTCCGGGCATACGCAACTAATAGTATAGGTACAGCTTATGGAAATGAGATAAGTTTTAAGACAAATAATACGGTGACTTCAAGCAATTTGACGTCGTCCACAAGTATAAGTATCAAGAAAACGTGGTCACAACAACCTAATGGATATACTTATCCGATGAATATTTTTGTTCCCTCAGGGGCTGTCCCTCAGGGTGGCTTTCCCGTTTGTATTTTGCTTCACGGTAACGGTGGTAATGGACCAGGGATGGTAAACCAGTTTTTATCTACCCTGTCATGTCATATTCTGGTGGCTCCCAGTGGTTATCAGAATAGCTGGAATATCTGCGCTGAAAACAGTGACGCGCCTGACGTGGAAATGATTCAAGATTTGGTGAATAACCTTCAAGGCTATACAAATGTCAATCCTAATAAAATAAGGATTTTAGGTTCGTCAAATGGTGCAGGGCTTGCCAATCGGGTATTTATAGAAAATACAAATCCTGGTATTGATATCATTTGTGCTATCGTTTCTCATTTGAATGAACCCCAATATCATTCGGGGAATTTTTATAAGCCGGGAAATACTACGGACCCATCTGGTTCTTTTTGCGGATACAATGTATTGGCCACCCCTTTAAAATCGAGAAAATATCTAAGTATTAGCAATGATAACGATAATCTGATTCCATATTTGGGAGGTACCTCAGTGGTAGGAGTGAGTTTTTTAGCAGCGGAAACGGCTGCATTGACTATTGCAAAATATAAAGGTCACACAAACAATATATTAGCGACGGGTGTAACGATGGGAGATCCATCGATTACTGAATTTTCTTATCTATCAGGAGATGTAGTGCACCTAAAGGGGAATGCGGTGCATGGAACGAATGCCACACAAAGGTCTTACATAAAAAAATATTTTTCAGACTGTCAGGCATCTACGAGTGTTCCAGCCATATTACCCGCCGGGGTATTTGAAATTTCCCCGAATCCCGCATCAGATTATGTGGACATATTGTCAATGGGCGATATGCCTGAAAAGGTAACGCTGCAATTGATTGGATTAAACGGACAGCATTTATTGACAAAGAATATCAATGGTATAATAGCAGGTGAAAGCATCCGACTTCCCCTGAATCATATACATTCCGGATTGTATTTTCTCCGCATTCAAACTGAAAAAGGAGTATGGGTAAGGAAATTGGAAATCATGAGGTAAAACATTTTTTCTAGTAAGCAACACGCTATGTTTTTCGAAGTTAACA
>JAJTER010000201.1 GCA_021299835.1 Saprospiraceae bacterium
TAGTAACGGTAATCTTATAACTTATGGCTATTTATACAATTGGTATGCTGCCACAGATTCTAGAGAAATTTGTCCTACAGGTTGGCATGTACCAAGTGATGCAGAGTGGACAACCTTGACCGATCAGCTTGGGACAGTAAGTGTGGCAGGGACTGTAATGAAATCAAATTCAACCCTATGGACTGTTGCTACACCACCTAGTCCCGGAACTAATACAAGTGGCTTTTCCGCTCTCCCAGGTGGTTGGCGAAGGTCTTCAGATGGTAGATTCGTCGATATTAGGTTGCACGCTTTCTTCTGGAGTGCTACTGAGTTCAACACCAGCTACGCCTGGGACCGCCTCCTGTACTACAACAGTGACGATGTGACCAGAAGCTACACCAGCTACGGTCGCGGTAAGTCGTCAGGTGCCTCCGTTCGCTGTCTTAAGGATTGACTATTTGACTATTTCGTGGGCGGGGAAGTGCGGGCGGGCGACACTTGGATTTTGGTAAATACTTGATAATTTATGTTGTTGAACTGAGACATTGTTACTTTTTAATAAAAAACATAAAAAAAATGTTGTTTTTTGGTAATCGCAAGCACCTGGTTTAAAAGCAGTATTTACAGGATTTTGAGGATTAGAGTGGACGTCTTTGGTTTGGGTGTAATGTTCATACAGTGGTACTTTTTATGTCGTTTTTCTGTAGAGACGCGATGCTTCGCGTCTTCTCCCCGAAAGTTTTCAATTTAAATTTACCCCCTTTCACTTGGTCTTGAATCAGGATTTACAGGATTATGAGGATTACAGAGGACGTCTTCGATTTGGGTGTAATGGTGATTCGTAGAAGGTTACTTTCTCATTGCTTACTACATCACATTGGGGCAGAGCCCCGCCATCTTCGTAACACCCTAGAACGAAGTTATCCCTCTCCTCCATCTTCGTACCTCCGCTACATCCTGCGCCAAAAAGGCGTATCTTTGCCAAATGAGAAGAATATTCAACACCACTGGTCTGTGTAATGCGGAAAGACACTACATGGTCGATCCCTTCAGGAATATGTATGACGATATACATATTTTGATTGACGATATGCAATATTTTCTCATTCATGCGCCCCGGCAGACGGGTAAAACTACTTTCTTGCACGCTTTGGCTCATCGTCTGAATAAGGAAGGAAATTATGTTGCTGTGGTATGTTCTCTCGAATCAGCAGGTTATACCAGTATATCTGTGGACGCAGCGAATATAAATTTTATCAAGGCCTTAGCTAAAACGTCTAAGTTGTTTATTGGTACAGACCATCTACCTCCTGATATTGCGAAGTATATTTCCGGCTCATCCATGTTGGGTGATTATCTTACTGATTGGTGCGATACACTGGATAAACCCTTGGTTTTATTACTTGATGAGGTGGACGCGCTCTATGACGATGTGCTTATTTCTACTTTACGTCAATTACGAGACGGTTTTCAAACCCGGCCTAAACATTTTCCACAATCAATTGCCTTGGTAGGTCTGCGAGATATCCGTGATTTTCGCATGCGTGCCCGCGCAGATAATCCGTCGATAGGTTCAGGTTCCCCATTTAACATTAAAGCAAAATCTTTTTTCCTACCTGCATTTTCAAAAGAAGAAGTGCGTGGATTATTAGACCAACATACGCACGATACTGGTCAGGTTTTTTCTGAAGAGGTACTGGGAAAGTTATACGACTATTCTGGCGGACAACCCTGGTTGACCAACGCACTGGCTAATGAGGTAGTAAGGGAGATTCTAAAGAATGATTATTCGCGCGAAATCACCCTAGACATGATTGAATTAGCCAAGGAGCGGCTTATAGAACAGCGTCAAACCCACCTGGACAGTTTGGCGGACAAAATAGATGATCCCCGGGTACGACCCATTATTATGAGTATCATCACAGGTGATTCTCCTGCCTTTGATGGAGCGGATGATGCTATAAGATACTGCCGCGATTTGGGCATTATCAGCACGGGAAATCCGATCCAATTTGCCAATCCGATATATAGAGAAATCATAACCCGTATTCTGACCATAGGATTTTCCGTTGGTATCAATCAGGACATAGCCCAGACGAGTTGGTATCTTAACACCGATGGTTCGCTGAATATGGACAAATTACTAGACGCATTTACAGATTTTTACCGATGGAATTCAGAATCATGGATTGACAGATATAAATATAAAGAAGCGGGACATCAATTATTTCTGATGGCTTTTTTACAGCGGATTATCAATAATCCGCAGGGAAGTACACATAGTTGATAATAAGGAAATTATCCTATATGCCATGTAGGTGCAAATGGCATTCACACCCGCATGATACAGATGCATAGGTTTATTCGTCTGATTATGTACATGAAAGTATTCCACAATTGTAGGGGCGAATTGCATTCGCCCTCTCATGATACAGATGCATTTCCCTATTTACGGAACAATGGCAATCATTCCATCAGGTTTTCATTGTAATATCCAACCCTTAACACCTTCTTTTGAATCAGGACTTCCAGGATTTTGTGGATTACAGAGGACGTCTTCGGCATGGGTATAGTGGGTTTTCGTAGAGGATTACTTTATGCCCTTTTTTTCGCCGATGCGTAACGCATCGGCGAAAGACCTGGAAATGAAAACTCCTTTTAATAATAACCTTCCCACCCAAATCGGAGACGTTATAATTAATCCTGGAAATCCTGTAAATCCTGATTCAAAATGCCACGAAACAGTATTACTCTATAAATAACCTTCACATTCAAACCGACGACGTCTTCTGTAATCCTCAAAATCCTGATTCAACCTAAGTTACACGGAAAGATTTCATTTCCCGGTATTTATTATATGCCCACCCTGCAAAATGTTTAAAAAAAATGATCTTTACCTTTAATTTCAATTAATAAACCGTTTACTTAAAAATAAATCTATTTTTATGTTCAATGTGATATTTAATTGGCTTGTTTTCATTATTTTAGCAGATTAAATTCCATTTTGATAAGAATTTAAATTTCAAGGAAAACCTTATAATGAAATTAAATCATACGTTTACTATTCTTTTTGTGTTTTCCTTTCTTTTTGTCAAAGGGCAGCAAGCGACGAACACCGCGGGTAATCATTATTCCTCTGGTAATAATGTGCTAACTTTCTCAAGTGGAGAATTTGTTAATGAACAATTTAATAGCTCAAATTTTTCATTAAAAGCGGGCGTCATTCAATCCTTTACGGCTGCTTGCCCCATTCCCAGTACTTTTGCCTTTCAACAACTAAATAATCTATGTATTCCAGAAGGTGGAGCGGTGTCCCTGGCTTTAAGTGGATCTGAACCTAATGTTCGTTATCAGTTAAGGATAAATGGGAACGCTTTTGGGGACAGTATTGTGGGCACGGGAAATGCATTGAGTTTGGTAAATGCCTCTCAGGCCGGTATCTATACGGTGAGAGCCAGTTATTCAGGTAAGTCTTGCTTTGTCGATATGCCCCAGCAAATTACCCTCCAGGCTTCCCCGCAGGTGACCATTACCTCTCCATCCGTGGCTATCTGTTCTGGCCAAAGTACCTCTATCCAGTTGACTTCAGCGGAAAATGTGTTTGTTAATTATAGTTTGCCAGGTGGTGCCACTCAACGTGTCAATATAACGGCTTCCACCCTCTCTGTTCCGATACCCAATGCCCAGGTTGGCGGATCCATTTCTATTTCCTCCGTTGAATCGGTTACTACTGGTTGCATAAATAATACCGTTTCTTCTCTCCCTATCCCTGTGTCTCCTATTCCTGCTATCACTTTAAGCCAAACAAAAATACCTTGTGCCGGCGAAGTGGGAGAGCTAAATTATAGCAGTAGCGAGGCGTTGAGTTTTTCTTATAATCTGAATGGAACGCCAAATCAAAGCACAGTGACAGCGCTATCAGGTGTTATTTCTTTGCAAAGCATTACCAGTGACGCTAACATTACTTTAAACAATATCACCTCTCTTCAATCGGGTTGTCAAAATATTTCTCCTTTGTCCTTTCCATTTAAGGTGGACCAAAAGCCTGTTATTTCAGCTACTAATGTTTCTGCTTGTAGTGATGAATCCTTCAGCCTTGCCCTTTCTTCCTCAGCCAATATTGAGGTAAGTTGGAAAGCTACCTATAATGGGGCGACGGGTGGAATAGGAAGTGGAACATCTGCGGGTAGCTTAAGTGAAAAATTGATTAATACAGGATCCAATCCTATTCAGGTGTCTTATGAATTAACTCCTGCTATCTTAAATAATCCAACCTGCATTGGTAATCCGGTGATTTCTACCGTGTCCATTAATCCTGCCCCTCAGATTATATCCCCTGCTAACATACCAAGCATTTGCGGAGGCGCTGTTATTAATGTGCCTGTTTCCTCCTCTGGCGGGGATGCTGTAAAATGGAAAAGATTGAACAGTCTTACTTCGGGAACAGGAGATATTCTGGATATTGCAGAGAACACAACTAATCAGCC
>JAJTER010000104.1 GCA_021299835.1 Saprospiraceae bacterium
TGGGGGAAAAGATGTGACTGCGAGAGGGGTTTGTTGGCGCAGACTACCTAGCCCAACCATCGAACATAATTCCACAACTGAAGCGGGCACGATGGGGGGATATACCTCATACGTTACCGGTTTGAGCCCCAATACTACCTATTACTTACGGGCTTATTCGACAAATAAATTAGGTACGAGTTATGGTAATGAGATTACTTTTACGACGAGTAATTAACTATAAGACAGGATGACCTGTCCTATAAAAAATTTACACTTTTCATGCGACTCCCTTTGGGGTCACATTTCCATTGCTCATTATGCTCCTGGAGGCACAAATTACTCCAATATACACTTTAGCCCCTTGCGGTAGAATGTAGAGACGCGATGCCTCGCGTCTTCTCCCCGACAGGTTTCAATATAAATTTACCCACTTTCATCTGGTTTTGAATCAGGATTCTCAGGATTTTTCAGGATTGAATAGGACGTCTTCGTTTTGGAGGTAATGGCCATTTGTAGAGGATATTTTTCACCCTTCTTTTCGCCGATGTGTTACACATCGGCGAGAGGTCTGGCAATGAAAGCACCGTTTATAAATAATCTTTCCAACCAAACCGGAGACGTTATGGTTAATCCTGTAAATCCTGATTCAAAACGTCAATTCACAGGAATAATCTGGAAATTAACCTTCCACGTACTAAAAAACTTGCTCTTTCCTCAAAATCCTGATTCAAAAACACGTGTACCATGCACTCCCACAAGGTTTACCCCTACTTTCGCCGATACAATTTCTGGTACTGAAGCGGACTTACCCCTTTCAACGATTTGAATTGATTATTGAAATTCGATACCGTGTTATACCCACTTTCATAACAGGTTTGTGAAATGGATTTATTCTCATCCTGTAATATTTTACAGGCATTACCAATGCGTATTTCTTTTACAAAATCGGAAAAAGTCTTATTAGTTCTGCTTTTAAAGTATCTGCAAAACGCAGCTTCTGTCATGTTGGAAAGGCTCGCTACGGTGGACAAATTAATGTTTTCTTTAAAGTGTTTCAATACATATTCGTGAACTATTCGCATCCTTTCCGTTTCAGATATTTTATGCGTATTGGTGTAATTTGAACTGGAAATATATTGATAATCATTGGTTACAGATAGTTTGTGTAGTATGTTTAGGAGTTTTGATATCCCTTCAAATCCAGTTAATCCTAATAATTCTTTTAAATCACTTACCATTTCTACACCCAATGTACCCGTCAGATCAAGACCTCGCTCACTATTTTTTAAAAAACTTTTGATGTCAAACATTTCGGGTTTTTCAAAAAAATCATTTCCCAAAAAATCTTCCTTGAAATATACCACAATCCCCTCTGTTTGAAGCTGAGATTCTTTCTCAAAATAGTTGCGGTCACTTCGCCAGAGATGGGGCATGTTTGGTCCTAAAAAAACCGTGTCTCCTTCCTCAAAATGCCTGATATCGTCTCCTATAAATCGAGTGCCTGTTCCTTTTATAACGGTGAATAATTGATAGTGCGGATGAAAATGCCAGTTTGGATCAAAAAAGGGTTCTTGCAGTTTTTTTACAAGAAATGATTGATTCAGACTTTCTATTGATTTTTCTAAAAGTGGCTTCATTTTAACTAAATATTGATAATATTATGTAAAATAGTTGGAATAAACATCAAAATACAGTAAATATTGGTAAAAAAAAACGTATTTTCATTGATATTTAGAACTTATATTTGAATAAAAAAAATGAAGATTGGGATGAACCTCCTGCTTTGGGGAACAGAAATAAACGATTCTCTTTTTCCTGTGCTCGAGCAGATTAAATCTTTAGGTTTTGATGGCGTTGAGGTGCCCATATTTAATTTTAATAAGCCCGATTGGCTAATTTGGCGCGATAAGTTGGATGAACTGGGGCTGGAAAGACTTGCTGTGGCCATTAATGGCCCCGATGCAAATCCCTTAAGTTCCTCTCCTGAAATGAGAAAACATGCGCTGGAAAATAATATTAAAGCTATTGACTGTGCTGAAATAATAGGTGCAAAGTACCTTTCAGGTCCATTTCATTCTGCTTTAGGTGTTTTTTCCGGCAAACCTGCAACCAAAGAGGAATGGCAATATGGCATTCATCATATTCGTACCCTCGCTGATTATGCCGCTGAAAAGGATATTACCCTTGGTGTAGAATACCTAAATCGCTTTGAATCATACCTTTTTACCTGTACAGATGAAATGTTGAGATTTGTGGAAGAGGTGAATCATCCTCATTGTAATATTATGTTTGATACCTTTCATGCAAATATTGAAGAAAAAAATATTGAAAATGCCATTAAATCGTGTGCAAATCATCTGATTCATGTGCAACTTTCAGAAAATGATAGAGGTACCCTGGGTAAAGGACATATCGATTTTGAATCCATTATTAAAACCCTGGTTGATATCAATTATCAGGGAATGGTCAGTATCGAGGCCTTTAGTATGAAACTGGCAGCAGCAAATATTTGGCGAAAAACCTTTGATTCTGAGGAACAACTTATGTCCGACAGTTTGACCTATCTTAAAAAATTTATTCATTAGACATACCCGAAAATCACCTGAAACATTTTACATTTTTAAAACCCTTATCCTTGATTTTATGAAAAAAATTAACATTGCGATTGTAGGTCTTGGCTTTGGATCGGAATTTATTCCCATTTATCAACGACACCCGCACGCTAATATGTATGCCATTTGTCAGCGAAATAAGGAGAATCTGAATAAATTGGGCGATGCGTTCCAGATTGAAAAAAGATATGATGATTATGACGAATTGTTGAAAGATCCTCAAATTGACGCCGTTCATATTAATTCTCCTATTCCAAATCATGCGGAACAAACCATTAAGGCCTTAAAGGCTGGTAAACATGTCGCTTGTACCGTTCCAATGGCTACTTCCGTGGAAGATTGTATGGAAATTGTCAAGTTGTCCAAAGCAACCGGCAAAAAGTATATGATGATGGAAACAGTCGTCTATAGCAGGGAGTTTTTGTTTGTCAAGGATTTATACGAAAAAGGCGAATTGGGTAAAATTCAATTTTTAAAAGCTTCCCATCAACAGGATATGGATGGCTGGCCCGATTATTGGCCTGGCCTTCCTCCCATGCATTACGCTACCCATTGCGTTGGGCCCGTGGCAGGTTTATTAAAATTAGAAGCGGACTATGTGTCTTGTTTTGGTTCAGGAACGATCAGAAAGGAACTTGCCGATATTCATCATTCCCCTTTTTCAGTGGAATCAGCGCATATTAAGTTTAAAGACAGCGATTTAAGTGCTTATGTGTATCGCTCTCTTTTTGACCTGGCTCGTCAGTATAGGGAAAGCTTTGAGGTTTATGGCACGAAAAAATCGTTTGAATGGCCACTCATCGAAGGGGAGGATGCGGTAATTCATACCGCGAAAAAGGAAGAGCATGAAATTCCGGAAAGGGTTCAAGTTCCCGATTTTGCCCATTTGCTGCCTGAGGAAATACAGAATTTTACTACCCAAGGGGTTTATGATTTAGCGGAAAATACCCATCTTAGTTTTACCCAGGGTGCTGGTCACGGTGGATCTCATCCACATTTGGCACATGAATTTTTAATGGCCTTGATTGAAGACAGAGATCCGTTCCCCAATGCATGGGAATCAGCGAACTGGACTTCCGTAGGTATCCTCGCCCATGAATCCGCTATGCGTGGAGGGGAAATCATTAAATTACCCGATTTTAAAGCGGCCTTTTCCTGATGTTTAATCCGTCTTTAACTAGCATGTTTTTAATTGTCAAATAACATTTTTATGAAAAAAATATTCTTTCTCGCACTGGTTTTGTCTGCCTTTACAGCAATGGGTCAGTCTGCAAGACGCTTAGAAATCCTGTTCCTCGGCGATAATGGCCACCATAAACCAATGGAACGTTTGCCTTCTATCATGGCAGCCCTAGGTGATAAAGGGGTGAATTTTACCTATACAGATCAATTAGAAGATTTGACATTAAAAAATCTTAATAAATATGACGCCTTACTCATTTTTGCCAATTGGGATAGTATTCCCCCGCATTTAGAAAAGGATTTATTAGCTTATGTCTCAAGTGGAAAAGGCATTTTACCCATTCATTGTGCTTCCTATTGTTTTAGAAATTCATCCGAATACGTTAAAATGGTAGGTGGGCAATTCTGGAGACATACCATGGATTCCATTGAGGCAAAAATTATCCAACCTGATCATTTTATCATGAAAGGCCTCCGTCCATTTAAGGTTGTCGATGAAACCTATTTGCATGATCATCTTCAGGACGATAATAATGTCCTGGCGGAACGGGAAATTAAATCCGATCAGTTTAAAGATAAACCAGGAGTTAAAACGGAGCCTTATACCTGGACTCGGCAGTATGGTAAAGGGCGTGTTTTTTATACCGCGTATGGTCATGATGAACGCACCTGGCAAAATACCGATTTCCAGGAACTGATCTATCGGGGTATTCTTTGGGCAGTGAATGACGATGCAAAAGCAGCTCATGCTGCCTTGAAACCAGCTCCTTTTGTATATCGGGAGGCTAAATTACCCAATTATGAGAAAAGAGAAGGTACCCAATACAGACAAGATCCACTTTCTCCGGAAGAGAGTAGAAAACATATTCAGGTGCCAATGGATTTTAATATGGAACTATTTGCCGCTGAACCTGATGTAGTACATCCTATTGCTTTTTCCTGGGATGAAAAGGGGAGAATGTTCGTTCTCATTACCAAAGATTATCCCAATGAAAGAAAGGATGCCGGGGGAAGCGATTATATACTGATTTGTGAAGACACTAATAAAGACGGAAAAGCAGATAAATTTACCCGTTTTGCCGATGGTCTAAGTATTCCTACAGGAATGGTTTTTAGTAACGGCGGTCTCGTCGTTTGTCAGGCACCTGATATGATTTTTCTAAAAGATACCGACGGTGATAATAAGGCAGATGTGAAAAAAGTCTTGTTCACTGGCTTTGGTACCTTTGACACCCATGCTGGGCCATCAAATCTGCATTATGGTTTTGATAATTGGCTTTGGGGCGCTATTGGGTACTCCGGATTTAAAGGGGTAGTTGGTGAGAGTAAGGATACTATCCGTTTTGCTCAGGGCTTTTTCCGCTTTAAACCCGATGGGAGTAAACTTGAATTTATGACCAATACCTCTAATAATACCTGGGGCCTGGGCTTTAATGAAACGGGGGATGTTTTTGGATCTACCGCAAATAACGCACATGGTTGGTATATGGCTATTCCAAATCATTACTATCCGTCTGCTTATGGTATAGATAATGGAAGTAGAAGTACCGATACCCATAAGGATATGAAAACCATTACGCCAAAAGTAAGGCAAGTGGATGTTTTTGGTGGTTATACCGCTGCAGCTGGACATAATGTTTACACTGCCCGCTCATTTCCTAAAAAATATTGGAATAATATAGCTTTCGTGGCTGAACCTACCGGACACGTTCTACATCAAAATATTTTAACAAAAAAAGGAACTAATTTTAATGATACGGAAGGATTTAATCTGATGGCAGGCGCCGATGAATGGTTTTCTCCTGTTTTTGCTGAGGTGGGGCCCGATGGTGCCGTTTGGGTCGCAGATTGGTATAGCTTTATCATTCAACATAATCCAAAACCTGACGGATTTATTATGGGTCAGGGAAATGCGTACGAAACCGAATTAAGGGATTATACTCACGGTCGTATTTACAGAGTGCAGTACAATGACTCGCCTGCCTATTCACCTCTTGCGCTGTCTATGAATAACCCGGCAGCGTTGGTGCAGGCTTTGAAAAATACAAATATGTTTTGGAGAAGCCATGCCCAACGTTTATTGGTAGAGAGAAATAATAAGGATATTGTTCCTGATTTATTGGCCTTGGTTAATGATTTTTCAGTAGATGAAATTGGGATTAATGCCCCAGCTATTCATGCGCTCTGGGTGTTGCATGGCCTAAATGCCATAGAGGGAAATGTTCTGGATGCCTTGCTTAAAGCATTGAAACATCCTTGCCACGGGGTTCGAAAAACCATTTTACAAATGCTGCCCGCTACCAGTGAAATGGCGAATTATCTTATAGATAATAAATTAATGGAAGATAAGGAACCGCTCGTAGTCCTGAACACGTTATTGGCTTTAAGTAAAATGCCGTTAGATGAAAAATCTAAATCTTTTGTCCTCAATGCATTGGAAAATTCTAAGGACATTGACGATCGTTGGATTCCCGATGCTTATGCTTGTATTATTGGAAAAAACGTAGATCTACTCAATAAGATTTTTGACAATCAAATCACATTGGCAGCTAAAAAAACAGCTGAAAAGACACCTGAACATGCAGCGCATCATCACGCAGCGGCTATGGATAAGCCAGTAGATGCTAAAAAAACAGCGGTATCCAATCAGAATAAACCTGATTTAATTATTAGTAATATCAAGTTTGAACCCGCTAATCCTGCGCCAAGAGACAGAATTAATGTTTCTGTTGAAGTGACAAATCAGGGGGATGCTGCGGTACAAAAGGGAGTAGTTTTACCCCTTAATATTCGTTTTTCAGGAAAGGGACAAGTTATTGATTTGGTGAGTCAGGTGCATGCAGAAGGGGTGAAACCAGGAGAAACGGTTACCATAACTAAGAATACCAATGGTCCATGGTCTGGAAATATTTCATTTGCCGGGGAATTTGCCGGTGATTATAATATTTCTGTAAGTGTCGATAAGGATAATTCAATACCGGAAAGTCTGGAAAATAATAATGCCCTGACTAAAAAGGTTTCTTTCGTTTTGGCACAGACGATGCCTCAGTTTGTTTTAGCAAAAAGTGTGAAATCTCATGCATCTTTAGCAGACGTAAATACCGTGATTGCTTATTTACAGAAAGCAAAAAAATTAGATGCTAATGGGTTCGACGCCATATTGAAAGCCGTCAGTGAAGGATGGAATTACAGGAAAAAAACGGTGGTTCCAAAGGAGTCAATTCCTTTTTTAAATGAGTTGCTTGCCTCTCTTTCAGGAGTAAATAAAGATCGGTTAACAAGACTAATGCAAGCCTGGGATATATTGAAAAAAGAGGAGATGAATGATCCCAATGTGCAGATTGTAAAAATTAAATCCCTAAGGGAAATGATGCAATATGACCTGAAATCCTTTACAGTTTCTGCTGGTAAAACGGTGGAGATCGTATTCGAAAATCCTGACGCTATGCAGCATAATTTGGTTATAGGAAAACCTAAATCGTTGGAAAAAATAGGAAAAGCAGCGGATAAGATGATTACCGATCCAAATGGCGCTACCAATAATTATGTACCCGAAATGTCGGATATACTTTTTGCAACCGCTCTGGTTAATCCAGATCAAACGGTCAGATTAAGATTTACAGCACCTTTGAAACCAGGGGATTATCCATATATATGTACCTTTCCAGGACATTGGCGATTGATGAACGGTGTTATGACGGTTAAATAAATAAATTACTCCAAGGAAAAATTAAAATTTTTTGGCTGACAAATTAATTGTTCTTTTGTTAAAAGGGCTTCAATTTCGATTGAGCCCTTTTTCAATAGTTTTCATGCCAGGAAAATACCTCATTCACAATCTTTTCTTTTTCTTTTTCTATGTGGTTAATGAGTGAAAGGGAAATGGGTCCATGCTTCTTCCCTTTGAGCCATATTAATTGCCAGGTTGAAGTAATAGGTAAACCCGGTAATGGAATGATATGAAGCTCGTTATTTAATAACTCCCTTTTTATACCTATTAATGGCATAATGGAAAAACCAAATCCTGCAAGAATGGCCTGTTTTACGGCTTCATTTGACGTCAGCTCCATTTTTTTTGTTACTCTAATATCATTTCCTTCAATAAAATTTTCCATAATTTTTCTGGTTCCAGATCCTTGCTCTCTATAAATTAAAGGTAAATTTTTAAAAAAATCTTTCAAAGATTGCTCCTTTTCAAGGTGAATTTTGGTCTTTCCAACAAAAAATAACTTATTCTGAAGTATATCCAATTGTTCCGTCTGTATGGTTTTTGGCAATTCGGAGACCAAGGCAAAGTCAACCTCATTAGAATTCAAATTATCAACTACTTTATTTTTATTGGTAACATCCATCATTAGTTCAATACCAGGATGCATTGTTAAAAAGGAAGATAAAAAATAAGGTAAAATATATTTACCAGTTGAAACCGTTGAAATAGTTAATCGCCCGGATAATTGCCCCCTGTAGGCCATGGTTTTAAAATTGATAGCCTGTACCTGCTCTAAAATATTTTCAACCGACTCAGCCACCTCACGCCCAAAGGCCGTTATGTAAATTTTTCTTCCTATAACCTCGGTTAATGGTATATCAAAATGTTCTTGAAAGTTTTTAAGTTGTATCGAAACGGCAGGTTGGGTAAGATGTAATTCTTCAGCCGCCTTTGTCACACTCTGGGTTTGCACTATTTTTAGAAAAATTTGCAATTGATTGAGCGTATAGTTCATAAATATTGTTTATGTAAATAATTGTAAATATAAATAAAAAATTATGAATTAAAACTAACAAATTTGCGTGAAATAAAAATAATAAAAAAATGAAGTTAACAATTAAATTTTATTTGGTTTTGATTCTTTTCATATTCCTGTTTATTGCTGCGTTTTTCACCAAAGACGCTATTCAAACAAACCTGATTATTTCCATCTCATTTCTTTTGTTTGTAACAGGGGTAAGAAATTTCAGTCGAAAAGCTAATAAAAAATAGGAATAAATGTTTGAAGGAAGACGTCTCGTTATTGCCACAAAACATGGAAAAGAAGAAGTTCTTGCTCCTATATTAGATAGGGAATTGGGGGTACATTGTTTTACCTTGCCAACATTTGATTCTGATCTATTTGGTACTTTTTCAGGTGAGGTGGAACGATTAGACGATGCCGTGCTCACCGCCCGATTGAAATGTGAGAAGGCCATGGAAATGGCACAATGTGATTTAGCTATCGCCAGTGAAGGTTCTTTTGGAAGCCATCCTTCATTTTACTTTCTTCCCGCTGATGATGAAGTTATTTTACTGATGGATAAAAAACAGGATGCCTTCTTTTCGGCCAGGGAATTAAGTATCAATACTAATTTTAATGGCGCAGAAATTTATACATACGCAGAACTTACCGACTTCGCTAATAGGTCAAAATTTCCAACACATGGACTTATTCTGCGAAAATCCAAAACCAGCGGCGAAAATATAATCAAAGGAATCACAGATTGGCCTGTTTTGAAGGAATCTTTTGATAAGCTTATTCGAGGTAGTTCTTCCCTTTTTGTTGAAACGGATATGAGGGCCATGTACAATCCGTCGAGAATGCAGGTCGTAGCAATTGCGGCTGAAAGGTTGGTTGCTACATTAAAATCAACTTGTCCTTCCTGTCATTTTCCCGGATTTTCCATAGTCAAAGTAAAGGAAGGTTTACCCTGCGAACTATGCCATTTACCTACCCGATCTATTATTAGTCATATTTATACATGTCAAAAATGTTTGGAAACAAAAGAAATCTTGTATCCGAATCAGAAAATGGCAGAGGATCCTGCCTTTTGTGATTATTGTAATCCTTAAATTTTAAGCTTACATACACTTCTTCAAAAGAAACAAAAAAAATGAATTTCAATTTACTCGCTGAAAATTTGACTAATCCTGCCTTACTTTTTTTCGTGTTAGGCGTATTGGCAACCTATTTAAAGAGTGATTTAGAAATTCCGCCCAATTCATCTAAATTTATTTCGCTCTATCTGCTTATTTCCATTGGATTTAAAGGCGGACAAGAATTATCACATGAGACCTTTTCCACGAACATTCTTTGGTCCATGGTATTCGGCATTTTTATTTCCATATTCATACCATTTTATACCTTTTTTATCCTTAGAAGAAAGTTAAATGTATTTGATTCCGGCGCTATTGCTGCGGCTTATGGTTCAGTAAGTGCAGTAACCTTTGTGACAGCAACCGCCTATTTAGAATCTGAGCAACTTCTATTGCACGGTTACATGGTAGCCATTATGGCGCTGATGGAGTCACCCGCCATCATTATTGGATTAATCCTCATTACTTTCTTTAATAAAGGACGAAAAAACGAAATCGATAAAAAGTTTATCTTTAAACATGCCATGACCAATGGAAGTGTTCTACTGATTTTAGGAAGTTTGCTAATAGGCTTCCTGGCAAATGCGAAGCAAGCAGAAGGAATTAAGCCCTTTACAAACGACCTGTTTAAAGGATTTTTATCTATTTTTTTATTAGATATGGGTATTTCAAGTGGTAGAAAATTGAAATCCTTTTTTGAATTCGGCTGGTTCCCCGTATTATTTGCTGTATTTATTCCACTTATAAACGGTTGTATATTTGCTATTTTAAGCTCCTTTGTGACGTCCCAAATAAGCGATAGATTTATTTTTTCGGTACTCGCAGCCAGTGCTTCCTACATAGCAGTGCCAGCCGCCATGAAAGTAACCGTCCCCAAGGCAAATCCAGGCCTGTTTCTACCCATGGCCTTAGCCATCACATTTCCCGTTAACATTACCATAGGTTTACCCTTATATTTTTTCTTAGTCCAACAATTTTAAAAAAAA
>JAJTER010000202.1 GCA_021299835.1 Saprospiraceae bacterium
TCTAAATCTCCCCAAGACATGTCCTCATATTTTGTAGAACGTAGTTTTTCAAAAAAAGATTCACCTTCCTCTCTTTCTAATGACATTGCATCATCTACATTATGAGGACATGTGTTTTGAAAATCTTGACTTTGTTTTACAATCATTTTTACTATGTTACGCAAATGATCAACAGACATTTCATCTATATTTATCTTACGCTTGTCTTTTGTTGTCCAATACACTATATTCATGATAATTGTTTTTAAATTTGTAGTCAGGACAGGATTCGAACCTGCTTATCACCCCTTTGTGTACACCGCGAGTTGCATACCAATCTGCCACCTGACTAATTAAGATTTCTAAAACCCATCTTTTGCAAGGTAAGGAAACTCCATCTTATGTTTTTTGCGCAGCAAGGGCAGGATTCGAACCTGCACGATAGATTTTGTATGATTTGTTAGGTTATTTTCTCTGTTTTACGTTGCAACATCTATCCAACCCTTAAGCGTCTACCAAGTTCAAACATTAACCCCGTAGTGGATTCTAACCACATTATTTTCACGGCTGGAACGGGGTTGTTTAAACATTTCGCCACCTTGCCAAGTTTATTATTTTCCTAAAAGTTCTCTATAATAATAATCTATAGCTTCCTGCTTTGTAAAAGAAGGTAATTTATCTGCTTCCTTTTTAATTTGATAATCTGATTTGTCAGTTAAACCAAGAATAACAGCAGTTGATAATAATAAAATAAATAAATCCATGTTTTATTTTTTTTAAATTTGTATGAAGGAAGGAATTTAACGAATAAATGGAATGATCCAAATTGGGCAAAATAATATCCAAGAAATAAACCTTTCAGTTAAACTTACCGCTAAATTTTCTTTACCTATTTCTTTACAGTCGTTTCTCCAAACTAAATAAAATGGTGTAAACAAAACAAATTGTAGTGAAATACATATTAATATCATATTCATTTTTAATAATTTTTGTTTCTTAATGAGAGCCGGATTAAAATTATTCGCAAACATTATGCAAAATTTATTAACCCAAGCTCTGTTAATTTATCTCTTGACTCTTCTTTATTAATAGGCAATAAAAATGATTTAACATTATGAATTATTTTTTTTGAATAAAAAGTTTCTAAGTAATACAGTGTTACCTTTTTAGTAACTTTATTTTTACTATTCTTACCATTTTCAAGATATTCTTTAATACCAACTAATATTTTGTTTTTATATCCTAAACTAAAATCAATTATGTTGATTGTTTGTTTGGTTAAATATCCATTCACAACAATCCTCAATTCATGAACCTTAACTCCTTTTAAATATGTAATTGAATATTCATCATACCCAGTCTTTTCAAATGAATTGTCATTTCTTACAAATTTGGCAATCTTGAAGTTGGTTTCCATAAAAATAAATTTTAAGTGTGTGTAAAAAAGTTTTTTAAAAGATGTAAAATGTAGCAAGGACAGGATTTGAACCTGCAACTTTTTCGGAAACCTTTTTATAAGCTATTACGCTGTCCTTACGTTTATCCATTTTCGTCACCTTGCTAAAAATGCGTGTTTTTGTAATACCCCTAGAACACACAAACTATGCCGACCTACGATTCGGAGAGCCTCCACGCCAATATACGAGTATAAGTCGCATATCTGTAATCTCTATCTTCGATCCATACCCAGCGCTAGGCAGAGGGCTTTTTGTAGTCAGGGCCGGACTTGAACCGGATAAGCAACCATTTTACTGGACTCGGAAACCTTTCCTCATTACGCCCACCTGACCATGTACGGGCTTTTTTTCAATCTCTCTTAGGCTAGCCCGAGACCGCCCTAAGTTCATCTAGGAGCTACCTAGCCATCGTGGTCAGAACAGGACTCGAACCTGTACGAATGAAGCGTAACCTATTTATCATTCTACCTTTACAACGCTAGCGTCTACCATCAGGAATCAGCTTTATCAGTGCTGCCCTTGTTTCGCCATCTGACTAATTATAATGCAAATATAAGTATGTTTTTCCGTAAAACTAATACTTACTTTGTTAATAATATGTTAATTTTCCGATGTGAGTCATTTCAAATTTATGTCTTATCAATTGAATAACATCCCATGCATCCAATAAAGCATTATGACTAACATCCCCATCAATCTTAGCTCTCATCTTACATATATCTAAAGACGGTAACTCGGAATCTCTTATCAAATCAAAATATAAAATTGCGGGGTCCAACACTCTTTTATGAATATCAATAAATCCTCCCCATCCAGGAACATTATTTAAGAATAACATGTCAAATGAAGCAAAATTCTTTCCAGCTACATTTATCTTAAATCTACCATACCTAGAATTAGCTTTAATTCCATTAGCATCTAGAAAAGATGTAAAACATGCAGTTAATGTAAAAGTCTCAACAAAAATAGGATTCCAATTACCTACAACATTATTTAATGCATCATTACTTTCATTTTCTAAATAATCTGAAATGTCCTGAACAAGATCCATATTCATCGATAATGCTTACATGCTTGCCCAAATCCATTACCTCTAAAATCAATAAAAACATATCTCTCATTAAATGAAGTGATAGTACCATGCTCATATTGAACATTAATATTATTCCATTCTTCTTTATACATTACTTTTCTTCCAATTAGACTTTCATCCATAGACTCCGGAAATACTCTTTTAGGCGTTAAACCTTGGTAATCGAAACTACTCATAACTATTTATTTTTTGTACTTTTGACATACTTAATAACCGATAATAATCCCGCAGATAGTAATAGAATAAATAGCGGAAGCCACATAGGAGACAGAACCCACCACCAAGACCAATCTATATAATTAGTAAGTTTTAGGGTAATGAATAGGATAGTTAACATACCCATGAAACTAATACCTGAACTAGACGATTCTTTAGACATGATTAATATTTTTAAAAGTGAAATAATTATACGCAAATATACGAATAAAAATGACAAAAACAAATTATTCTATAAGTTTTTAATTAATTCCTCCTTTGTCGATTGTAGAAAAAGATATTAAATCATTGAATGACCTATGATTTTCAATAGCTTCTCGCTTAAATGGCCTCATGGATTCTAGTATTGGATTAGGGTACTTTACCAACATGTGATTCTGTACTATAAAATGTATAGCTTCAATGTCCGTTCCCTCAAAAGACAGGATCCAATCTTTATACTGCAAAACATACTCTGCTGACTTATGTTCATGGCCATACGCAGTTGGCTGTACGTTTTGTTTAGCACCCCATTGATTGAACAATAACTCTTTCAATGTCCTGGGCGCTAGGGCAATTAAATGCTTATAAGATGCTGGAAATTCTTTGTTCATAATTTTACTATTAATTTTCTACTTCTTCCCAATATTTTACAGTAATAGTTTTTTCTTTAGAAACTACCCTAGTTAAGGTATCGATATCTTTTTTGTCATAACCATAATTATGGTTAAAAACATATTGATTTGTTTGCCAATAACCATAAAGTTGTTTATCAATATCCGGATAATTCTCTTCATCTATTTCCACAATAGATTCTACATAGAATGTAGATCCTCGCCTATGTTCATTATAAGAATCTTCTAAAAAATCATCTAGTAATTCATCAAAGTTTAAACCAAACTGCTCTGCAATTTCTTCATTAATCTTGTTTATCATGTTTTCGTTTTTAAAGTTTAATAATTTCCTCTTTAACTTCTAACCAATAATCTTCATCTAATATTAATCCTCCTGGACTAACCTCTCTTGCTTTTAATATCTCATCAACTGCAATTAAAGCACATTGTTTTGCTATATACAAATTAAACCATTCTTTAGTATTATTATCGATTCTTAGATACCTCAATACTAGTTCATCAGCTTTTTCTTTTGGTGTTAGTCTCATGAGTTTATTTTAATTAATTTAATTAAACATGCCAATTCTGCATCTTCATACTTTTCAAATTCCCAATCTCCGGAGGGGCAATTTTGAGGCATTGTATTATATTCCTCACCTGTTTTATAATTCCAAAGACAATAGTTGTATCCAAGTTCTCGACTATGTTGATTAGAAGTTGGTTCTATATATGATTGCCATTGATACTTCTCTCTAAAAAATCTAAATGCTTGAGAAAATGTGGGGGCATTACAATCCTCTTTTCTCATGTAATATTGATCTCCAGTAAATATGATATGATGTTCAAGTATTAATTGACCATTACTATACCAAGCAAAACATGCCTCATCAAATCCTAATTCTCTAAGTATTAAAGAATCATTATAAGAAATAAGTTCATTCATCATAATTATACATTTTCAACAATTTCAATTA
>JAJTER010000105.1 GCA_021299835.1 Saprospiraceae bacterium
ACAATGATATAAGTAAATACAACAACAAGGAGTTGGCTAAATTTCGAAATAGTGAAATTGGATTTATTTTCCAGTTTCCCTATTTGCTTCCAGAATTTACCGCGCTTGAAAATGTATGTATTCCAGGATTTATTGCAAAAAGACCAGAAAATGAAGTAATTGAAGAAGCAAAAAAATTACTTGATTATCTGGGATTAACTGACCGGATGCAACATAAACCCGGGGCATTATCTGGTGGTGAACAGCAGAGAGTATCCGTAGCCAGAGCGTTAATAAATAAGCCATCCGTTATTTTTGCGGATGAACCTAGCGGAAATTTGGATATTCAATCTTCGCAAGAGCTTCATTCCTTAATTTTCAAACTAAGAAATGATTTCAATCAGACCTTTGTTTTGGTTACCCACAATACTGATCTGGCAAAAATGTCCGATCGGTGTTTGGAAATGAGAGATGGACAAATTTTAGTGTAGTATAAAGTTTTTATGAACCATAGTGCCCTATTTATATTTGGATTACAAAATGATTTCTCCTCCCTTGGCAATGCCTCCATCGAAGGATTTGAAAATATATCAGATAAAATAGAAGCTATTTCATCTTTATGGACAAATTTGGTGGCAATAAATGAAAACCACCCAGCTGATCATGTCAGTTTTGCTGCTTGTCATCCCTGGCGTAAACCTACTCAGGTGATTAAAATTGGAAATATCAGTCAATATTTGTGGCCTATTCACTGTGTCTCAGGTACAATGGGTGTTTTTAATCCTCCCTGGCTGAAAAATAAAAATCCGTATATTGTTGAAAAAGGGAATAAAAAAGAAATTGATATTTTCAGTGCTTTTGATGCTTCAAATTTGGCCACACCTTCTCTATCAGAATATTTGGAAAATCACCAAATAACACATCTTTACCTTTCTGGTTTCCCCTTAGAATATGAGATTAAAGAAACCTGTATTGATGCGCTTCGTTTAGCATACAAAGTAACTTTGATAACAGATTGTATATTATCTTTAGACTTAAATAAACAACAGGGCATTTTTGATGAATTGCTTTCGTTGGGTGCAAATAACATTCCTTATCCCGTTTAAATAATTAACATGCAAACATTAACTGACGCTACATCTGAAGTATTTATTTCACAGGAAGATAAATACGGCGCCCATAATTATCACCCCCTGCCCGTTGTTTTAAAAAAGGGAAAAGGGGTTTATGTTTATGATGTGGAAGGCAAGAAATATTTTGATTTTTTGTCAGCGTATTCAGCAGTTAATCAGGGGCATTGTCATCCTAAAATAATAGATGCACTCATAGAACAAAGTCAAAAACTGACCTTAACTTCAAGGGCATTCTACAATGACCAATTGGGACCTTATGAGGAATACATAACTAAATATTTTGGTTACGACCGGGTTCTACCTATGAATACGGGGGTTGAAGGTGGGGAGACAGCCATTAAACTTTGTAGAAGGTGGGGATATTCTGTTAAAGACATTGCAGAGAATCAAGCAAAAATCATTTTTGCCGAGGGCAATTTTTGGGGTAGAACACTAGGTGCTATTTCCTCTTCCACAGATGAATCAAGCAGAAAACAATTCGGACCATTTATGCCGGGCTATGTTATTGTCCCATACAACGATCTTTCAGCCTTAGAAAAGGAGCTCCAAGACCCTAACGTAGCAGGATTCATGGTTGAACCGATACAAGGAGAGGCTGGCGTAGTCATTCCCGATGCCAATTATCTTAAAAAAGCCTACGAGTTATGTAAGAAACATAATGTGCTATTTATCGCCGACGAAGTTCAAACTGGCATTGGACGAACAGGAGCTAAAATTTGTTGTGATCATTTTGGATTCAAACCCGATATTCTCATCTTGGGAAAAGCACTTTCCGGTGGCGTTTTACCCGTTTCAGCGGTGTTAGCAAGTGATGAGATTATGTTGACGATAAAACCAGGGGAACACGGTTCAACTTTTGGGGGAAATCCATTAGCCTGCGCCGTGGCAACCGCTGCATTAAAGGTAATGGAAGATGAAAAATTAGCTGAAAATGCTATGAAAATGGGTGCGTTATTTAGATCTATCTTAACAAAGGAACTCCTTGGCAGTGTACATTTTGTTAAAGAAATCAGAGGAATGGGCTTGTTGAATGCCATTGTTATTGATAAAGATGAAGATGCAAAAAAAGCTTTAAAAATATGTTTAAAAATGGCAGAAAACGGACTATTGGCTAAACCTACCCATGGACATATTATTCGTTTCGCCCCTCCATTAATCATAAATGAAAAGCAAATTAAAGAGGCTTGTTCCATCATTTCTGAGACTATTAAATCAGAATAATTTTAAAATATTTCCATTTTATACAATTTATTGGGTTTAAATTTCATTTAGATTTTGAATCCTTTCATTACATTGATTCCAATTTAACCATTGCGTTTCAGCCTAAATATTTTTTCATGAAAAATAGCATTTTTGTCATTTTATTTTTAGGGGCCATTTCTCCCCTATTTTGTCAGGAAAGTCCATTTCTCCACAATATTCAAAATAAAGTAAACAAAGCGATAGAAAACTATCAAAATGGTTCTTACTCATTGGCGTACAACGTTTTAAATGAAGTATTATCAGAGGATCAGTTTGCCAGTGATCCACGTTGGAAAGAAATAAGGGTACTGGCCAAACAATATATGCTACAAAGTGCTATTGCATTGGAAAGACCCGATGCGGAACTAGCGGTAATTACCTATATTAAAGAAATAAGTCCTGATTTGTCTGCCCAGGCTTTAATAATAAATCTGGCTGAATATTTTTACAATAAAAAAGAGTTTGAAAAGGCATTGACCTATTATGCTAAAGTTTCACCTAATAAATTAAATAATTCTAATGCCGAATACTTAAATTTCCAAATTGGTTATTCTTATTTTGCCCTTGAAAAATGGAAAGAATCTATTACTGCATTTAAAAAAGTAATCTCCAATAAAGAAAGTAAATACTTTGGGCCTGGTAATTATTATCTGGGCATGGGCTATTTTAAAGAAAAAAACTACAAGGATGCATTATCCTCTTTCAAAGCTATCGAAAATGTTAAAAGCTATCAATATTTAATTCCTTATCAAATAGCTCAAATCTATTTTATTCAAAAAAATTATGATGAAGTTATTCGATTTGGAGTGCCTAAATATGAAGATTCGCAGATTAAAAACAAAAAGGAATTAGGTCAATTAATTGGGCAGTCTTTGTTTGAAAAAAACGAATTTACTAAAGCTCTTCCCTATCTGCAAGCTTATGCAGAGGGAAATACAAAATTAAAAGACGAAGAGTTATACCAATTAGGTTTTTGTCTTTATGATGCCAAAAAATATGGTGAAGCGGCAGAAAATTTATTACCCCTAAGTGATGCGGAAAATATTTTAGGTCAAAATGCCCTATTCTATTTAGCCGATTGTTATTTGAAAACAAATAATTCTCAAGATGCCTTATTAGCTCTCGATGCGGCAGCCAGACTTAATTTTGATCCGATTATTCAACAGGAAGCGTTATTTAACCATGGCAAATTAGCTTATGAGCTAAAAAATGACCGAGAAGCATTGAATGATTTAAAGTTGATCCCAAAAGATTCTCCCCATTTTAGTGAGGCGCAGTCTATTATAAATAAAGTGTTACTTTCATTTCGAGATTATCAGGAGGCTAGTAAACTTCTTGTAGAAATGCAAAAAAAGAATGGTGGGAAAGAGCTAAATGAGGCAAACCAAACTATTAACTTAAATTTAGGTATTCAATATCATCAAAAAAAAGATTTTAAACAGGCTCAATCCTATTTGTTAAAATCATTGGAAACACCAGTTAAGCCAAAAATGGAGGCTATTTCATTATATTGGTTAGCTGACGTTTCCAATAGAGAAAAGAAATATGCTGAAAGTATAAATTATTTAAACAGATATTTTTCCAAAGCAGACACAAAATTACCTGAAGAAACTTCTATTGTTTCTGCCAACTATTTACAAGGATATAATTTTCTGAGAAGTGAAAAAATGGACAATGCCTCTTCCTATTTCCAAAAAGTAGTTGATGCATTTGACAATAATAAAAAGAATTACACCAGACCTGAAATCAATCAACGTATTTTAGGTGATGCAACCCTTCAACTTGCCAACGTATTTTTAGTTTCCAGAAATTTTGAAAAGGCAAGTAGTTACTACAATGAAATCATTCAAAAGAATTATCCAGCCATTGATTATGCTATGTATCAAAAAGCAATTATTGAGGGATTTAAAGGAAATACCCCTGGTGAGATTACCCTTTTGGAGAGTTTAGTGAATAAATATCCTAAATCTGGACTTGCAGATGATGCGTTATTGCTTATTGGCCAAATTAGTCAGGAAATAAATCAAACGCAACAGGCTATAAAGGCTTACGAACGATTAGTAAGCCAATACAACAATACTTCTGAAAAAATTTGTGAAGCTTTTAATGGATTAGGCACCAGTTATTACAACCTGGATAACTTTACTGAATCCATAAAAAACTTTAAAAAAGTATTTAGTTTCAATTGTGATTCATCGGATAAAGATTTAGCGCTTAGTGGATTAGAAGAAGTTTATTTAAATAAACTCAATAAACCTGATGAATTTATAGCGTTTAAAGCAAGCATACCCGGCTATGAGGTAAATGCAAATGAGCGAGAAACAATTGCCATAAGATCAGCGGACATCCGTTTTGAAAACCAGGATTACCGAGGTGCGGTAGAAGGGTACACAAATTATTTGAAACAATTCCCTTCCGGAACCAATAGGGCAAAGGCATTTTTCTTCCGGGCTGAATCGTACATTAAAATTCAGAATTATACCAATGCAGCACAGGATTATGAAGCGACGGTAGCCCTCCATCCTAATTCTTTTTCAGAGCGAGCTTTAGAAAAAGCATCCCTCACCTATTTAAATCTTAAAAACTATGTTAAAGCATTGGCTAACTTTAGATTGATGGAAACAAGGGCTACGGAGGAAGACAAAAAGATTGAGGCTCAGGTCCAAATTATTGTTTGCGCTTATCAATTAAAGGACCGCAGTATTTTAATGGAATACGCCGATAAGATTCAACGAAACCCAGTGATTTCTCAATATGAGAAAACGGAGGCTAATTACTATTTAGGCAAATTATTATTAGAATTAAAGGAATTTAATCAGGGGATAAGCGCTTTAGAACAAGTGAGCAAGCAACCTGATGCTGCGCAGAAAGACGAAGCAAACTACCTGATAAGTCAATATTATTTATCCCTGAAAGATATTGCGAGAGCCGAACAATTTAGTATGGCCGGATTTCAAGAGTACATCAATGCCTATTGGGCGGCAAAATGTGGTTTAGTTTATGTGGATACTCAAATTGAGATTAAAAAATATATAAAGGCAAAGATTGTATTGGATCAACTTGAAGCTGATTTTGCTCAGGAAGATGGCATTTCCAATGAAATAAATGCCAGAAAAGAAACTTTACGCAAAATTGAAGCAAACACAAATAAATAATTCTATGAAAATATTCCTTGTTTTTTCAATGATACTTTTTACCTGTCATTTTGTTTCTGCACAAGGCAAAGAACAAATGGAAGTCATAAAAGATTATAAGGCTGATATTCCTGAAACACCTCGTTTTGAACTAAATGCAAGTTTCCTTCCTTCTGACACAAGTGGCAGGAAACAACGTTATAACTTACTATTACGTCCTTTCGAGGTTTCATACATAACCCCTAATATTAAGCCTTTAAGGATGATCAGTGAGGAAAATCCTGAAAGTTTCCCTGGATTTTTGTCTCTGGGTCTTGGATTACCTTTGAACAGAGCGTTAATAGGTCATTATGCTTTGTCGCCAAATCCACAATCTATGGTAAGTATAGATGTAGAGCATCTTGGTATGAATAACCATAAGGCTGTGGAGAATCAAAGGTATTCTCAATCTTTGGGCATTGTAAAAGCGGAGGTCTTTACAAAAGCCGGATATACTATTTCCGGAGATTTCAATTACGCCCAACAGAACAGATATTTTTATGGGTATAATCAATATAACATTGAAAAAAATAAAACATCAACCTTTTTGCCAGCCGATGTAAGACGTCAATTTCAGGATTTTGGAGGGAAAATTTCATTTTATAATCATTTACCAACTGTTGGTAAATTTGATTATCGTGCCGATTTGGCTACCTATTCCTTTGGCGACAATCTGAAAAATAAGGAAAATGGACTACAAGCCCAATTTAATCTGGCTTATAACCTTTCAGAATCTAATGTGCTTTCGGTAGGATTATTAAGTGACCTTACGAAATATACCTTTGAAACGGACACGGCACAAAGATTAAATCAATTTTTCATAGCCCCGTCGTATTCTTTTCATTCTGATAAATTTAAAATTAATGTAGGTGCAAAACTTGGATTAAATAATGGACAGGCCGTAGTTCTTCCTAATGTCGAAACGGACTTTCAAATAATGGCCGATAAATTATCCCTGTTTTTAGGGGTAAAAGGGGCTATTGAAAAACAAAACTTCAGACTCTTAGCCACTGAAAATCCTTTCATTGTAAATAATATATCTATTGAGAATGCTAATAATACGGACATATATGCCGGAATAAAAGGGCAAACTGGAGGTATCTCCTTTAGGATTGAAGGAAGTCACAGATCAGTTGATAATCTGGCATTATATTTAACCAATAGAGATAGTATTCCAAAATTTAATGTGGTTTACGATACCGCCAGAATTCTATCCTTTGGTGGAGAAATTATGTACCAGCTACAAGAGGGTATCAATATTAGAGCCGCTGTAAAACAAAGAATTTACCAACTAAATACGGAGTTAAAAGCCTGGCATTTGCCTTCATTTACCGCTATGTTCGGTGTAGGTTATACTAAAAACAAAATAAAGTTAAACCTCGATGTGAACTCTGAAAATGGAGTTCCTTATCTGGGTTCTGAAGGCCCATTGAATTTAGATCCCCTCATTGAAGTTAATTTAGGTGGTCGTTACAGCATAACGAAACAAATGGAAGCATTTATTCAGCTCAACAATCTTTTAAATAATAAACGCCAAAGGTGGCAATATTATGAAAGCATTGGTATAAATTTTCTGGCTGGTCTTCAGATGAGATTTTAATACAAAAAATTAACGTCCCATCCAGCCACCATCAACGGTTAAAATAGTACCGTGAACATAATTCGCGGCATCAGAAGCTAAAAATATAGCTGGTCCTGCAAAATCGGATGGTTTACCCCACCGATTTGCAGGAATCCGTTGTAAGATAGAGGTACTTCTATCTGGATCATTTCTCAAGGCATAGGTATTATCTGTTTCAATATAGCCAGGCGCAATAGCATTTACATTCACCCCTTTGCTTGCCCATTCATTGGCCAAAGCTTTGGTTAAAGAGGCAATGCCCCCTTTTGCTGCTGCATAACCAGGCACATTAATACCCCCTTGAAAAGAAAGCAAGGAGGCTATAAATATTATTTTGCCTTGTCCGTTTTCTATCATTTTAGCTCCCAAGGCTCTACTTAAAATAAACTGTGCCGATAAGTTTATTTCTAAAACAGTGTCCCAATATTCATCAGAATGATCTACAGCAGGGTTTCTCAAAATAGTACCTGCATTATTGACAAGAATATCAATGACCTTATGTTCTTTAGACACTATTTCCAGGAAAGTATAAAGTTGGGACCGGTCAGAAAAATCACATTGGTAGGCATAAAATTTTCTACCTAAAGCAATAACCGATTTTTCAATATCGGATTGCTGCAGTTCTAAGGTAGCAGAGACACCTATAATATCAGCACCGGCAGCTGCGAGACCTTCCGCAATAGCAAATCCAATACCCCTTTTACAGCCTGTCACTAAGGCCACTTTACCTGTTAAATTAAAAATTGATAACATATACAATTATTTAAGGTCCATTGGATTAACTTTATCCATATCACTATATTCCAGATTTTCACCCCCCATACCCCAGATAAATGAATAAGCGGCAGTACCTACACCAGAGTGGATAGACCATTCTGGTGAAATAACAGCTTCATGATTATGGCAAATCAAATGTCGGGTATGAGCGGGCTCTCCCATTAAATGAATAAGAATCTGATCTTTAGGTATATCAAAATAGAAATAGACTTCATTTCTTCTAATGTGAGTATGAGGAGGAAAGGTATTCCAGATACTTGGAGAGAGAAGGTCGGTCAATCCCATAACCAATTGGCAGGTTTGCAATCTTTCCTTTACAATGATCTTATAAATATTTCTACGGTTAGCCGTTTCAAATTCACCCATTTCAGCGGGAACCACTTCTTTTATAGGTAAAAATACATCTGGATAAACAGCGTGAGCCAACACTGAATTAAGATAAAACATGGCAGGATCAGCTTCATTTTCAGATGAAAATAAAATATGCTGTTTACCTCTTCCAATATAAAGGGCATCCTTTTTACCCAATTCATGCGATGCTCCATCAACTTCAACTGTGCCCTTGCCACCTACATTTATGATGCCCAATTCTCTTCTTTCCAAAAAGAAATCAGCTTTAGTTATTTCTTCGAAAGGCAATAATTCAAGCTTTGATTTCACCGGCATTAACCCTGCTAATACAAAGCGATCTTGAAGGGAATAAACTAATTCTATATGATCAGGTTGAAACAAATTGGATACTAAAAATTTAGATCTTAAATCATCAGTTCCCATATTGCGGACTTCATTAATGCCACTGGAAAATCTAATTTGGTATGAATTTGACATAAAACGAGGTATTTATGAACATTTAAAATGAAAATCGACCGAAAGTAAGCAAATAAAAATTAATTTAGAGGAATTACATTTTGAATTCGCAAAAAATTAGATTTCAATGAACAGAAGCATTACTTTAAAAAGGATTGTTTACCTTTCTTTAATTTTATGTTTGCCATTTATCACCATTGCACAAATTAAGTTACAAACCATAAAAGGAACGGTAAAGGATAGAACGACAAAAAGTCCATTAGCTTTTGCCACAGTAAATGTGGAGAAAAGTGAAAAACAAATAGGAACTGTGACAGATGAGAATGGAAATTTCATATTGACAGGTGTTCCTGTTGGCAGACAAAGTATCAGATGTACTTATTTGGGGTATGCTACCTTTCTTTCAGAGGAATTCATATTAACCTCTGCCAAAGAAACGGTTATAAATATTGAACTTCAGGAGGAAATTCAGTCTCTTTCAGCGGTAGAAGTCGTAGCATCTCAAAACACCAATGCCCCTGTTAATGAATCGGCTATGGTCAGTACAAGATCCTTTTCCGCAGAAGAAACAGAGAGAATGCCGGCAGGTGTAAATGATTTAGGAAGAATGGCTATATCTTATCCTGGGGTTACGAGAGGAGGCGATGATACAGAAAATGACATTATCATCAGAGGAAATTCTTCTTTTGGTATGCTTTGGCGATTAGAAGGTATCGATATTCCAAATCCAAATCACTTTGCCAGACCTGGAACATCGGGCGGTGGCGTTACTGTTTTTAGTGCTCAATTACTTTCAAGATCCGACTTTTCAACAGGAGGCATGTCTGCAGAATATGGCAATGCATTGTCCGGAACATTTGATGTTCATTTCAGAAAAGGAAATATGGAAAAAAGAGAACATAGGGTTAAAATAGGATTATTAGGCCTGGATTTTGCTACTGAAGGTCCTATAAAATCTCAACAGGCTTCTTATCTCATAAATTATAGATATTCGACCCTCGGTTTACTTAATAAAATGGGCTTCCAACTCATTGGAGAAAGAGTTTCCAATGATTTTCAGGATTTATGTTTTAATCTCGCCTATCAAAGTAAAGACAAAAAAACTTTTTATACCTTATTTGGAATGGGCGGTTTAAGTGTTGAAAATTACACCCCGGTCGTAGATCCTTTAGAAAGGAAACCGGGTAATGCAAATCATTGGGAAGACAGAATACAGGGCAGTAATATGGGTGCTGTTGGTTTTACCTTAACCAGACTAATTAATAAATCTTCTTTTATAAAAGCAGTTCTTTCTGTAAACTCCAGTCATATTTTCAGACAATATGATACTTTATCATTGAAAGATGAGCGTTACAGATATAATACCCAAAAATATCTGGAAGATAGAATTTCAACGTCGGTTACCTATCAAAAGAAATTAAGTGACGGAACAACCTGGAAGAGTGGCATCATGTTTCACCAAATCTTCTTTGATTATAATGTCGAAACTGCACCGAGAAGGTCTCTTAGTGATGTTACACAACAAATAAACAATAGAAAAAATACAGTATTTGGCAATGGTAGCACACAACAGGGTCAGATATATACGCAAATTTCAAAAAGATTAAACGAAAAGGTTACTTTACAAACAGGATTACATTATTTGCATTTCTTTTTAAACAATACGTCAAGC
>JAJTER010000106.1 GCA_021299835.1 Saprospiraceae bacterium
ATGTTCTGTAATGGACACCGTTAAAGTGTCTTTTGGAGGTGTGAACAGTGTTAAGGAATCTTTACAAAAATTAAGTTTATTAGAAGTTTATCCCAATCCATGCAGTGATTATCTATATTTAAGAAATAAAAATATAGATATGCAGCAAGCTAAATACCCACTAATTCGTGTCCTGGATGTTTATGGTAAAGTACTTAAGACCGTTGAACTTTCGGATTTTGATGGGGAGATAATGCTAGATGTAAGTTCT
The DNA here is from genome assembly GCA_021299835.1 of Saprospiraceae bacterium. Taxonomy (GTDB): domain Bacteria; phylum Bacteroidota; class Bacteroidia; order Chitinophagales; family Saprospiraceae; genus BJGN01. The sequence goes on from JAJTER010000106.1 coordinate 251, forward strand.
CTCCCAAGTGGTATGTATTTTATTGAAGGATATGGGAAAACACAACGGATAATAAAGATATAATGAAAACTTAGAACTCTTTTAATTTATATTTTTCTATAATCCATTGGCTTCCCTGGAAATTGTTTTCAACCTGAAACCCAAAATAATTTCCCATTGGTTTTGGTAAGGTGGTTGTTAATAGGGTACTATCATTTAACTTAAACTCAAACTGATTTTTATCTTTCTTAATTCTTAATTTTACTTTCTTTAAATTTCTTTCCAATTCAATGAAGCCGGATTTAAAGATTTCTTTATTGTTTTTAAGTTGCCATTCACCAGAAGAATTAAGCGTTAATGTCCATTTATTATTCATTTGGGAGGAAAAAATGATGCCGAATTCACCACTCTCTTCTGATATAGGTAAAGTAAGAAAACATGAAAATTGATAATTAGCTGATGTAGATAAATTAAATGGGTACATTCGGAACAATGAACTATTGAAAACAAGATTTTCGTTTTCATTGATGAATGAACCACTAAGGTTTTTATTGAAGGGGCTATTAGCTTGAAATGCATCTAAAAAGGAAAATAGATTTGAACTATATTTTTTCACGACGCTTCTCATTTCTTCCGATTCAATTCGGGAATTAAAATCACTTTTTGTTAAAAAGGGAGGAATGGTAGCACCATTTGAAAGGAGTATTTTTGCCAAATCTGGTAAATCTAAAGCAAGGGTGTAAAGTAAAGGAGTAATTCCCTTTGAGTCTGAAAAATCAGGATCTGCACCAGCAAGGAGCAGTTTATTTACCAGGTATTTGTTATTCATGTTGATGGCAAGAATAAGAGGTGTTTCACCATTTTTCTCCTGGCGAGTATCCATGTTTACGCGTTGTTCGGAAAGATAGTCCAATACTTTGGGTTGATTGAAAGCTACTGCGGTCCATGGAGCTGACCAACCTTTCAACGCTGGATTTTCTGTGTTTTTTTCCTGAACGTCGAGGGGTATCTCACCCTTCTCATTCAAAAATTTAAGTAAATCAAGATCTCCATTTACAATAGAAAGTATAATTGGACTCGTATAATCGTGTTTTTCAATGGTAATAACTTGTTGTTCAGGGTTGCGATAATCGGCACAGGCAAGAACCATTTTTTTAACTTCTTGTCTGTTTCCTTTGACTATTTCTAATAGTAGGGGAGAGCCGTTACATTGAACCGGAGGCGAAACAATAGCGGGAATAGCAAATACTACGGTTAAAATAAGTATAAAAATCCCGGCAAACAAAACCCATTTTCTATTTGGTTGTTCTTTTTTGGTAACTGGTTCTTTTTTTGGTTTTCCTACTATTAAATTGTCCAAAATAGAAATCTCATCATCATTATCCTCTAAAAAATCAGTGTTGATCATTCCTTTATGATAGGATGTTTTACTGTTTTTTGCGTTTACTATTTCTTTGGGACTTATCTTTTCGCCCAGATTTAAAAAAGATATGAGCTTTTCAGATGAATCTATCCCTACACTTTCGTCTAAGGCTTCCTTAAAAAGGGCAACGCTTAATTTTCTGTTATTCAATAGAGAAAATAAATGATTGATATCATTATAAGGAATGACTAATTGAAGTTGAGATTTATTTTCTTTAATAGTTTTTTCCTTTTCTAGAATATTTGATTCTAATTTTTGTGAAGTTAATTGAAATGAAATTGGTTTATTAGCTACCATTAATTCTCCACTCCATATTTTCTCTTGAGAAGCAAAGTATTTTTCGGAAATTTTAAATGCTTCTTTTAAAACGTTTTCTTTAGTTACTTTAGTAACAATACCAGATTTTTGAAGAACTTCGTTCAAAACCAGTTGTGAAAATACTAATTTTTTAAAATCAACTTTTCCTGATTTGATCAGGTTATCTGTTTTGAAAGACTTTGGATTATCTGCATCTAATATACTAATGGATAAATGATAATCAGCGAAAAGGGTATCTGTAACCTTTTCAAATTTATTTGTTTCCAGGTTCTTGAAGGATTTTTCCACAAAAATTTTGTGGAACTCATTATCCTTAAGTGAATGAAACATCCAATGATAGAATTCTTCGATTTCGGTTTTAAAGGATGGAGTAATGTTTGAATCTACTATAAAAAGAATATTGCCTGATAATTTTTCTGCATTAAAAATGGCATCTGATTGTTCAAAGGCAATTTCTATCCTTGACCTTAAAAAATCTTCTATAAATTGAAAAATGATTGGCTGTAATTGGGCTATATTTTTTACAACGGGAAGATTTTTTACTTCTTTGAATTCTATTTCATGATGATAATAGTACAATTTTATCCTTTTAGTACTGTTACTAAAAGTTATAATTAATACATCGCCATTTAACAAAGAATTCCCGTCAGCCATACATAAGAATGAGCTATATTAATTAAATTGACTGGGAGTAAATTTGAAACATTAAACACAAATATATATCAAATTAATATTTTACGCTAATAATCAGGGTTTTATTTTACCAAATATATCGGTTTTTATAATTTTATAGCCTGTTGGATCTGTTCCTAACAAGGCATAACCAAAATCACTTGAAATAATAAGATCTACTATTTTCTCATTTGGCTTTTCAGGTAGGAATAAACTCTCCCATAAAAGCTCTCCCGTTGCATTTAGCCTGATTAACCGGTGATTATAATTTTGATTATTTGAAATATTCCCTTCTCTTTCCAATAGAATGATTTGCCCTTCCTTTTCGCATAGAATTTTTATGCCTTTGCTTATACCAGTATTAGATTCTTTTGTAAATTCCCATTCTCTGTCACCGTTTAAGGAATAAGAGGTTACTGAGGTTTTATATCCTTTCAAGGTTTTTTGTGCAGCGGTTATAAAAATAGATTTTCCGTTACCCGATATTCCTCCTTCTTTTGAAAGATAAATATTTTGTAAAGGTTTTGATAAGGTTAGCGTTCCTTTATTTGTGAATCTAAGTAAAACGGCATTTCCGTTGGGTCTGCCTGTCAATAAATAATAGGTTCCATTGTCCATTAAATAAACTCCAAAGGGTTGAAGATTACTCTCATACGTATGTATCCAATCTGAAGCACCGCCAGCTTTTAAAGAACTCATGAATAATCTGCTATCCTGTGTTGATTGCTTCATGGTTCCAGCTATAATCCAGTTTCCATCTTTTGTTGTGGTACAATGAAATCCCTCAGAGCTTTCAATAAGTGGAAATTTTTTCGACAAATCCCCACTAACTATGGATTGTAATGAAGGAGAAAGGCCGTCAGAATATTGCAGAAAAGTAATGCCTTCTTTTCGTTGTATTAAAGTTCCGAAAGCATTTTGTCCTATTCCATTTTGTATATCAATCGCTTTTCCTATACCTGGCGAAATGGCAAGATTGGCAGATTTACCGTCAGCACTGACTTGTAATAGATTTATTTCCTGCTTTGTATTTGTTCCAATGATTCTAAAAGATCCGTCCGTAACTTGTATGAACTGATGAATGTATTGTGTATCAATAGATGGGGTAACAGGGTAATCTTGAGAAAATGTATTAAGGGGGAATTTTTCTAAATCCCACTTAACACAAGACGGCAACCATATTCCAATAAGCAGTATTAATACAGGTACCTTTTTCATGAATTAGAATTTTATTCTGTAACCTGCCACGGGTTGATTTACAAATGGATTGAGATTATTTTTTTGGTAACCTATTGCTGGCGATGGTACGATATTCATGAATAACTCCCGGCTGGTTCGTCTTGCTTTTTTATCTTTTAAAAAAAGACCAGCATCATTTATTATCCAAATACCTAAGCTTGCGGCAGCACTTATCAAACTTCGATGATGCCATTTATTTGCATTAAGATAAGCTGTTTCATTTTCAGTGATTGAAAAAGTTTTTTTATGAATGCCGTAATCAATAGATGATTGTTTTTTACTTACTGCGGCAAAAAAACCACTTCCCAGCCAAACGCCCGTTACAACAGGCCAAATGGGAATTTTGGGTTTATTTTCTTTCATAGATTGAAAATGCCTGATTCCGAAGCCTGGTACTAAATAGTTAAACGCCGATAGGGGTTTATATGCTTTAGGAGGAGTAGCAGATTTTAATGTTATATTATTTTCAGCAGAATCAATTAGGCTAATTTCAGAAGTTAAAATGGATACATCTGGCAAGGAACAAGCCACTTCGGGTAAATTTTCACATAGCTTTTCTTCAGAAACTTTGCTTATTCTTATGAAGGCAACTTGCCAGTAGAATTTATCCGGAGCGTTTTGACTTAATTTTGGTTCGGGGTCTAAAAAACAACGTAGCTCAAAAAACATTTCTTTGCAAATGGTCTTTTCGATAGGTAACCCATTTTGTATAAATCCTATACGTTCCCGAACAGGTAAAGACCCTCTGTACACTTCGTACAAAAGGTTGTCTGGGTGTTTTTGTCCATTTGGAAGGTAAATAGGACTTGAAAAACCGGCTGAACTAAAAATAACTTTTTTTTCGGATTCTTCGCTAGGTAATGCCCAACATATATTTATTCCTGTTTGCTCATTAGGTTGCTCAATCAGCATATCCATATAATCACCTAAATTCAAATAATTTTCATTAATCTGCCCACTTTCTCCTAAAGTCATACCATAATAAGGGGTACTTCCTGCTATTTCTCCTCTAGCATCTTTAAAAAGGCTTAAAGCATGCCTTTTAGCTGCTTCTTTTAGTCGTAATATTTTATCGTTATCACTGATTATTCTAAAACACTGATGTAATTCCTGAGCCATTCCATAAGCTAAATTTCCGAAATTTAGCTTCTTTTCATTCAAAGATACCTCAATCTCTTGCCTTTTTATACCCCAGGATTCTATCGTATGACCAACTGGAACATTGTTTGCTTTGGGTGCTTCAAAAGTGAATTTATTACCATTTTTATAAATGCCATCCTGGGCATTTAATGGTAAAGAGACAATTTGAACTATTAATATCCATGCGAGGAATAGTCTTACTAAGGTACTATTCATATAAAGTAATCTTTGATAATAATGAACTTTCTGTAGCAGTTTCTAACTGTCTTACGCCGTTTATTACCGATAAGTCTACGAAACCTTTTTCTTTGTTTTGCTCAGTTCTAACTAAAAAATAATCTATGAACGAATCGACATCAGCAAATTTCCTGTTGCTTTTTCCCTGACTAGCCTGGTTCAAATCGATGAGCATAGCGTTAGATTTAAACAGTTTTTTAAATTCATCAATACTCTTTAGTAGCCATTTTTCATCATCTGAATAAGCAGCTTTTTGAATAGCATTTATTTTATTCAAAACATATTCGGATGAACAAAGAACTAATATTTCAATGCGATTACGCTGCGTTTTATCAGCATTGTAGGCTTCTATCTTATATTGTCCTGGTTTTTGAAAAACATGAGATATTTTTTTGCCTGTGTTAGTGGTTCCATCTCCTAATTGCCAGATTAATGGGGCCGTAGTGTTGACATAAAACGTTATAGGTTCACCTACTTCCAAACGGGATGATGATACTAAAATGGAAAATCCGTTACCAGTTTTACCAGGGGAAACGGGAACTTCACTGCCTTTAAAAACTAACTCATTTTTATTTTGAATGGGTATTATATTCTCTTCAATTACTTCAGAATTTGATAACTCTAACTCATTTTTCACTTGTATTGGCGCAGTCTCTGAACCTACAATTTCAAGCATTGCAAAGGAAGGAACCGATATATCCAGCTCATTTTTTTGCGGTGTTTTAGCTAAAGTTCCTTTTTCTCTGCTTTCACAAGCACTGAATATTGTCATACTCAATACCAAAATGTAGGCCAATAAAAGAGGTTTATGGGGGGTTCTCATTTTAATATATTAATAATCAGTAATTTAAACTGTTTATTTTAAACTCAAAAGTACGATTTTCCTATTACAAAATATTCATTTTTTATTTTTTTTTCTATATCTGTGAAAAATTATCTTAAAATACTCACCGAACCCGTAAATATTTCCTTTTTCCCGTTAACAAAGGTTATCACAGCCTGCCAAATATAAGCCCCCTGAGGAAGAATTGGTCCTACATTATTTTTACTTCCATTCCAACTTTCTTCGGGTGCATCCTGTTTTAATTTGTTAGAATACCATACCCTCTCTCCCCAGGGACTGAAGATCTGTATTTCATAAGCGACAAGGCCTATACCTACAGGTTTGAATACCTGAATCTCTGGATTATTTGCTGAGGGTACCAGGGCGTTGGGTGCATGAAAGGTGGTAATCCATTCTGGCTCAATAGATTTTATGATGGTGTCTGAACAATAAAACCCATTTAAATAATCTGCATAAGCAATTAATTTTACTTCAATCTTTCTGTTTATACTGTACTCGTGTATGGGAGACAATTCATCTGATTTAATGCCATCACCAAATTCCCAAAAGTATCGGTTGGAATAATTAGATTTATTAGTGAATTGTACTTCTCCAATAGTTCGTTCAATAAAATTAGTCCGGTAATCAAAATCGGCTTCAGGTGTGGGCAGGACGGTAATGTTTTTAATCAATGTTAATGTATCCTTGCATTTATCATTCTGAGCTGTGACCAACGTAATGGAAAAATCACCAATACGAGAAATGTTAAGTGATGGATTTGCTTGCTCGCTTACCAATGTCGTGTTTAAAAACCACTGAAACTGATTGGTGTTTTTGCTTTTATTGGTAATTAAAGGCGTTTTTCCCAAGCAAATGGTGGGCGAAAAAATATCAAAATCTGCAAAAGATTGCGTATTTACTTTAATCTTTTTACCTAAGGAGTCCTTACATCCAAAATTATTTTTTGCGATTAGGTAAAGATCATAATCACCTTTGTTTTTGTCAGCAGTGAGACTGGGTTCTAAGTCTGTATAAATCTCGTCTTGCCATTTCCACTCAAATTGGACAGATCCCAGCGATTTATTTTTAAGTCCCTCTAACATTGCAAATTCGCATACTTCATCCTTTGATAAGGTGAAATTGGCTGTTGGCTTGGGATAAACTGAAATTTCTATGGGCTGACCTTCTTCCTTACAGCCAAATCTATTGGTTGCCGACAGTTTGATTTTTGGTTGACCACTTTTATTGAAAATATAGATTGGATTTAATTCAATGATGGGGGGTAAATCTTCAAAATGCCAGGAATAAGTTGTTCCTATTTCTACTTGATGTTTAAATTGAACCGATAAGGGTGGACATCCAGCCATTTTATCATTTGTGAAAGTTACGTCGGGAAGGGGATGAATAGTGATGATTTTGTCTTGTGTTGTTGTACAAGCATTGATGGCTGAGGTAGCTGTTAGTTTACTTAAATAGGTGCCCGGTAAAGTGTAGGTATGCTGCGCATTAATATTATTCGAAGTAGTTCCATCGCCGTGCTGCCACAAAATATTGGATACATTACTCAAATCATTTATCGAAAAAGAGCTGGGTATTGTCTCATTAAGACAGTAATTGTCTTTATTTATCGGTGTAATTATTGGTGCAGGCCAAACGTTAATCTTCGTTTGTAAGGTGTCTGTGCCACATTTAGTAGCACCTAATAGCAAATTATATTCACCAGGAGTTGTTAAGATTGGATTAAAAGTATTCTGATTTCCTGATATAATTTTTCCGTCAGGGGAGCTCAATTGCCAGTTGAGCGCAGCGCCAGAAGAAGAAAAACTATTGGCAGTTAGTTGAAAAGGGGGACATCCCTTCAATGATTCAATCTCAAAAAAGGCTTCTGTATCTCTTTTGTAAACTGAAATTATTTTTTCCAAACTATCTTTTCCACAAGCATTTTCTGTCCTTAAGGTGATTTTGTATTCTTTGAAATCCGTTCCATCTGGATAGTATATTTGTTCTTCGGCTAAGGAATCAAAGCTTAGATTTCCATTACCATATTCCCAAATATATTGTAATGGGCCACCTTCACTAACATTGGACATCTTAACGGACAGTGGGGAACAACCTTCCAATGGAAAGGTGCCAAAAATGGCTTTCGGAAGAGGATGTATTATAATTTCTTTGACATCTTTAATTTCAGCGCAACTATTTTTAGCAATGGCCTCAATTTTATAGGTCGTATCTTTTCTCGTACCTTCAAGTTTCCACGTTGGAGGATTGACACTTAAGACAGTATCTTTTCCATTAATCCATGTGATGGATAAATTATCTCCCGAGGATATTTTATTTATAGAAACGGTGTAAGGAGCGCATGATTCATCGTCAGAAAGAGTAATACTTATGTCGGCTGGGGCTGAAACATTGAAGCTTAATTCCTTATTGGTTTGACAGTTTTTATCGTTTTTCACCTCTAACTTGAGGTTTTTAATCCCGGGTTCTTTGAAAAGGAAACTTGGATTTTTCTTATCGCTGTTTTGATTTTCTTCCGTAGTCCAACGAAATTCATTTCCACCCAGACTTTTATTTTGCGGGCTAAATGCCGTATTTAAGCAAATATTATTAGGTAATATAAAATCTGCAGTTGGGGCAGTATTTAAATAAATGATTTTAGTTGCACAAGCCTTACAAGTTTTAAAATTTGGATCACTCAGGCAGTAAATAAATTTATTTTCACCAGGTAATAACATAGAGGGATTTATTAAAGCATCGTCGGCACCTGATAATCCCGGTCCAGTCCAGGTACCTCCCAGGGGAAATCCTCCCGTTAGTAAAAATGGGGAAGCATCGGGACAAATTTCTACGCGCGCTCCAGCTGAAATTGTTAATCCTGGATTTAGTAAATCAATGGTAACGATTCCCTCTTGAAAACAAGAAGTTTGAGGTCTGAAAACATATTGGTAATTGTGTTTTCCCGAACTTGGAATAGATAAATCTACCAATCCTTTTTGAGCATCTACTCCTTTTCCTGTCCAGATGCCTCCTGGAATATTTGAGGTAAGTTGGAATGACATGGCATCAATGCAAAGCGTAGTATCTTTTGAGAGTGTAAGTGGCGGAGTGTTGGTGGATTTGACAAAAACACTGTCCTTGACAGAGCAACCGTAGCGGTCATATTTAACATATAATGTAGATATTTCATTTTGCGGAAGCAACGTGGTATTTAAGGAACCTTCCGATGAATTGACCCCCTTTCCTCCCCAGGTGAATTTTCCATTCGTAGAATCAACTTTCAAATCTGTTTCTATCAATAAGTTTGAAACTTTATTGCTGTTACAAAATAAGAGACTATCTGCTAAGGTCAGAACCGGAGGTTTATCTACCAGAATGATATCTCTTGCTGTAATGCGACAGCCATTCAATTTATCTAAAGTATAGGAAACATTAAATCGGCCTGGTCCGCTCAATACAGGAGAAAAAAGCCCACTTACTGGATCTACTCCTATGCCGGAATATACTCCTCCGACCGGTTGACCAAGTAATAATTTTGGAGCATCGCCTAAGCAAAATGAATCAACACCTAACGAAATGGCAGGAGTAGCAATAATGCCTATTTTAAATGAATCAATAGCACTGCAGTCTCCATTTCCTATTTGGTATGTCAACGTAATGGAGGTGTTTTCAGGCAAATTCTTAGGGTAAAAGGTTCCCTTTATTGGATCAATGATGCCCTGTCCTTTCCAACGTCCTCCTAAAGGACTCGCTTTGAGCACCAATGTGTCACCACCTTCACAAAATTGATTTGGATTTTCATTCAGGTTTATGCTTGGGTTTTTAATGACGGTAATAGGTACCTGATGGGTCATTGTGCTACAGACTTCCGACTCGATTTTCATGGTAACCGTGCCTGATCTTGTAAATGTCAGCGCACTGAACCGTTCAGAAAAATCTACGCTTCTATCTGCACCTTCAAAGGTCCATGAAATTGATTTGATGTCACCACCGGAGGTAAATTTTAAATCTTTTTCGGTAATCACTGCTTTTTCACAAAAAATATTCGGAGTGTCAATTTGATAGGTTGGCGGAATAAAAACCTTGTATTTCATAATACTTGTATCCATACCACAAACATTTTGTGAGGTATGAGTGATGGTGAAATCTCCTGTTTTTCTGGCGTTGATTTTTAAATCTTTGGAAGACAAGGTGTATGTTGTATCTAAAAATTTCCAGGACATAGTGTCTT
>JAJTER010000022.1 GCA_021299835.1 Saprospiraceae bacterium
TTCCGATTTAAATGCGGAACAAGCTATGGTTAGGGATCAAACCCATGACAAAATCAAGGATTTACTTGATTTATTACCAGAAGAACAACGGGAGGTGGTTATACTGCGACACTACGCTGACATGAGCTTCAAGGAAATTTCAAAACTTACCCGGGTAAGTATAAATACAGCTTTGGGTAGAATGAGGTATGCTTTAATCAATATTCGTAAAATTATAGAAGAAAAGGAGTTAGTCCTGGTCTAAAAATACAAAACGGGGCAACTTAAATAGTTGCTCCGTTTTTTTTTTGCCAATGAAAGTCCTAAATAAAAGGTCTTCTGGGCATTTATATTTATACTGAGCTCAAAGAATTATTTTTTCCTTTTACCGCTACATTTCAGAAATTAACGTAATTATTACTTCAATAGAGCTACGCACTCCGCATATTCACGGGCAAAATAAGTGATAATAATGTCCGCACCTGCTCTTTTGATACCCATTAATGTTTCTTCAATAGCTTTTTGTCTATCTAACCATCCATTTTGAGCCGCTGCTATGAGCATCGCACATTCACCGCTTACATGATAAGCCGCAATAGGTATATTGGTATTTGTTTTTAATAAATGGATGACATCAAGGTAATGAAGGGCAGGTTTTACCATAATCATATCAGCACCCTCCGAAATATCCAGGTGAGCCTCTTTTAATGCTTCCTGCAAATTGGCAGGATTCATTTGATAGGTCTTTTTATCGCCTGATTTTGGTGCCGAATCTAAGGCATCTCGAAATGGGCCGTAAAAAGCACTGGCATATTTTGCTGTATAAGCCATGATGCCCGTATTGGTATATCCCTCATTGTCAAGATATTCCCTTATATATTGTATTCTACCGTCCATCATGTCTGACGGGCCAATCATATCAAAACCTGCCTCCGCTTGAGCTGCAGCCATTTTTGCTAGAACGGGTAGCGTCTTATCATTTAATATTTGACCATCTTCCACCCAACCGTCATGACCGTCGATAGAGTAGGGATCCATGGCAACATCACTAATAATGCAAGAGGAGGGAAATTTCTTTTTAATATTTCTCGCTGCTTTTAAGTAAAAGTTATCTTTAGAATAACTATAGGTTGCACCTTTGTCTTTTAATTCTTCTGGAATGGCAGGAAAAATGAGAAATGTTTTTACCCCAACGGCCATGCAGGCACCAATTTCCTCCAGCAAAAGGTCTTCAGAAAAACGGAATATCCCCGGAAGCGATTTTATTTCCAGTTTTATATTTTCACCCGGCACTAAAAAAAGGGGTTGAATTAAGGAAGAAACCTGAAGATAATTCTCCTGCACTAAATTCCTTAGGGTAGATGTCAAGCGATTGCGTCGTGGCCTTTGTAACATGATTATTTGATTGATTTTTCAGGAACAGGATCATATCCGTGTCCACCTAAGGGATGACACCGACCAATTCGTTTTAAACCCATGGATATCCCTTTACCTGGCCCCCAAATCTCAATAGCTCTTAACATAAAATGAGAACAGGTTGGGGTATAGGCGCATTTAGGCGGAAATAAGGGAGAAATAAACAGTTGATAAAAACGAATAGGAAGAATAAACAAGGTTTTCATAGCAAAACATTAAGGACTAAACGTAAGTAATTCTTCTGTTTTAGCATTAGCAAAAATAACAGTTCCCTCCTTTTTGTTTGGACCGATAACATGAACAAGATTTTTTTGGTCATCAAATTCTGCTATAAGTAACGAATTTTTTATGTTAATGGTTTTAATCTTACCGGTAACAGGTATTTCAAGGTAAATCCATACCGCACTCATATCAGACGATCCTTCTTTCCCAACGAAGGTATATGAGGTTGATTTACCGTTTATTGAAAAAGAAAGATTCTTTCTAAGGTACGATTCAATATGTTTTTCAGCCTGTGTGGATTCTCTTTCTGTGCAAATAAATAATTTAGTATGGCCCTCTTTTTTTAAGGATTCCTCTAAATCGTCGATGAATAAATGAACACTAATTTGGAGGGATTTTTCTTTTTCATTATATTCTACCATGGTTTTACTTACATGAAAAGTATGTAACAGATAGAAAAAACTACTTAGAAAAAGGAGGTATGGCATATCGTAGGCTTAAATTAAAAGGGCATTCTTTCTATCATCAACAAAAAAGCAATGCCTGCAGCGGCACCTGAAATGAAAATATTCCATGAACGATTGTTCAATTTGAACAATACATGGATGAGATAAGAAATAGTTAAAATAAATCCGACAATGATTAACTGTCCAACTTCAACGCCAATATTAAAGGAAAAAAGTTGGGGAATCAAATCATTTTCCTGGGAAGGCATAGTTAATTGCCTGAAAAAATTTGAGAATCCCAGTCCGTGAACGAGTCCGAAAAAGAGAGCAATGATATATTTGAAAAGCATAGGTTTTGAAAACCCTTTCTTTTCATTACTGGCCATCGCTGCCGGATGAGTATTGGAAATGGCAGTTATAAAAATAGTAACTGGTATTAAAAACTCAATCGTATCTGCTGAAATATTTAACACATTTAGCGCTGCCAAAGCGAGCGTTAAAGAATGACCAATGGTAAAAGCAGTAACGATAATAGCTACTTTTTTCCAGGAAGTCCAGGTGTAAACGGCACAAAGAGCTACTAAAAAGAGAATATGATCATACCCAGCCAAATCGGAGATATGTTCGAAGCCAAGAAAGAAATAGGTGGAAAAAATGCCATTCATTTTATAAAAAGTTAAAAAGGCCGGTAAAATTAACTTACCGGCCTTTTTTTAAAATTAATAACGATAATATTCAGGTTTAAATGGACCCGTTACTTCTACGCCGATGTAGTCAGCCTGGTCTTTAGAAAGCGTTTCTAATTCAACGCCTATTTTCGCTAAATGTAATCTTGCTACTTCTTCATCAAGAAGTTTAGGTAACATATAGACTTTATTTTCATATTTACCAGGATTGTTGAAAAGCTCAATCTGGGCAAGGGTCTGATTTGTAAATGAATTTGACATTACGAAAGAAGGATGGCCGGTAGCACAACCTAAATTCACTAATCTACCCTCAGCAAGAAGGATAATATCCTTACCTTTTAACGTATATTTATCAACTTGAGGCTTGATATTCATTTTGACAGCATTTGATTGGCTATTTAACCAGGCAACGTCAATTTCATTATCAAAATGACCAATATTACAAAGGATCGTTTTGTCCTTCATCATATAAAAATGCGCCTCTTTGATAATCGCACTATTTCCTGTCGCAGTTACCACGATATCTGCGCGCGGAATAGCCTTAGCCATCGTAGTTACTTCGTAACCGTCCATAGCAGCTTGTAACGCACAAATTGGATCTATTTCAGTAACAATAACCCGGCATCCTGCGCCTGATAAACTCGCTGCTGAACCTTTTCCTACGTCACCATAACCAGCGACAACAGCGACTTTTCCAGCCATCATGATATCGGTAGCTCTTCGAATGGCGTCAACCAAAGATTCCTTACAACCGTATTTGTTATCAAATTTCGATTTAGTAACGGAATCATTTACGTTGATAGCGGGTACAGGAAGAGTACCTTTTGCCACTCTTTCGTATAGACGGTGCACGCCTGTAGTTGTTTCCTCTGAAATACCTTTAAGTTCTTTAACCATTTCAGGATACTTATCCAACACGATATTGGTTAAATCACCTCCATCGTCCAAGATCATATTCAGGTGTTTGCCGTCTTTGAACGACCTAAGGGTTTGTTCAACACACCACCAATATTCTTCTTCGTTCATACCCTTCCAGGCATACACAGGAATACCCGCTGCAGCAATAGCGGCGGCGGCATGGTCTTGTGTAGAAAAAATATTACAAGAAGACCAGGTAACCTCAGCACCTAAAGCAACTAAAGTTTCAATTAAAACCGCTGTTTGAATAGTCATGTGCAAACAGCCAGCAATTCTGGCGTCCTTTAGTGGTTTTGACTCGCCATATTTCTCACGAAGTGCCATCAAACCTGGCATTTCAGCCTCCGCCAACTCTATTTCTTTTCTGCCGTAATCGGCTAAAGCAATGTCTTTAACCTTGTAGGTTAAGGTACCTATCGCTGTACTCATTTTAATTATTTTTAAGGTATGTTTAATTATAGCAAATAAAAACGGTGCAAATCTACAAATTAAATAAATTTCAGAGGGGAAAAGTTGTAGATAAAAGTATTGTTATTCGGGTAAACCTGGAAAATCTTCTTTTAGGGACAATACAAATCGCGACGCAGCGGCAGGATTGGTAGCCAGTGGAATATTATGAACATCACATAAACGCATGAGCATGCTGACATCTACTTCGTGAGGGTGTTTACCGAGAGGGTCTCGAAAAAATATAATCATATCGACATTCCCTTCTACCATTCTACTGGCAATCTGGGCATCTCCGCCTAATGGACCGCTGAGCATTCTTTCCACATCGAGCCCGGCTTTTTCTAAATAAGACCCTGTCGTTCCCGTGGCAATTAAATGAATATTTCTTTCCCGAAAAAAAGCGATATGATCGCGAACAAATCCTACCATATCCACTTTTTTAGTGTCATGAGCAATAATAGCTATAGTAAATGTGGTTTTGTTGGTAATCATGTTCAAAATTTAACCTTTGAAAAATTAATAGTGCAATACTACCTTTAATGTGTTAATTTTGCAAAAAAATCTGTAAATCTTTAAAGAAAACCAAGTTATGAGTAAGAATTTCTTAGTAAAATGTGTGGTTTGTCTGTCAGTATTGGTTTATACCAACACTTTAGACGCTCAAATCGTTTCTCCGTCGGCTAGTGTAACGACTGAATTAAAAACAAAAGTGGGTTTAACGGACGTTACCATTCTTTATTCTCGTCCTTCGATGAAAGGAAGAGGCATCTTTGGTAAGGAAGTTGTTCCTTTTGGCGCAACCTGGCGTACTGGTGCTAATTCAGTTACAAAATTAAGTTTCAGTGAAGATGTAAAATTAGGTGGTGCAGAGGTTAAGAAAGGGGATTATGCCCTTCTTACTGTTCCTAATGCAGCAGAATGGAAAGTAATGGTTTACAAATATGAAACATCTAACTGGGCCAGTTATGTGGAGAAAACTCCAGCTGTTTCTTTCTCAGCGGCAACTAAGTCATTGGGAGAAAATGTAGAATCATTTACTATGGACGTAAATAATTATACCAACGAAAGTGCAACGATTGATATCAGCTGGGAAAAAACAAAAGTGAGCTTGCCTCTTACTGTAAATACTGATGCCAAAGTAATGGCTTCTATTGACAAAGTAATGGCGGGACCTTCTGGTGCGGATCTTTATGCTGCTGGTGCTTATTACCATGATGCAAAAAAAGACTTGAATAAAGCCTTAGAATGGGTGCAAAAAGCCAATGCTTTAAATCCTCAATATTGGACATTGCGCAAAGAATCTTTAATTTTAGCTGACTTAAATAGAAAGGCTGAGGCTATCGCTGTGGCGACGAAGTCTCTCGAATTAGCTAAAAAAGCTGCAAATGATGACTATATTCGTATGAATGAAGCTTCAATTGCCGCTTGGAAAAAGTAATGGATCGGGATATACGAAAGTATATCCCGTTTTCTTTTTTATTTTTTCGTTACTTACATACCTTTCAGGCTCATTTCCCCAAATAAAATTAGCCTCCTTAACACCTACCTGCCGGGCTCTCTGAGGGTAAAAAACGCCCCTTACCGGATGTTCATCTGCGCAAATATTAAAAGTCCCTTCAGGGGTATCTTTCAAAATAATGTGCTTCATTATATTAAGCACATCAAGTTGATGAACTAAATTAACGGAGATTTCTCCTCCGGGAATATCTTTCTTGTCTTTAAAAAAGTATCCTGGTTCTCTTCCCGGGCCTACTAAACCGCCTAGTCTTAATACATAAACGGCGTAGTCTCCCGTCTTTTCATTTATTAGTCGTTCTGCCTGCGCTAAAGTTTCTTCCGAAGGGGTTTGAGGTTGTATGGCAGTTTCTTCTGTTAAAACGCCTTTAGCACGGCCATAAACACTGGTGGAACTGGTGAAAAGTATTTTTTTTAAATGGACTAAGTGATTAGTCTGGTGTATGATTCTTTCTATTATGTGAATGTAAACGTGCAATGGAGCCTGTTTGCCCAGCGTGGGTGGTAAGGTGATAACTAAAATTTCCGTTTGCCACGGTATTTGAATGTCCGTTTTTGATGCATCATCAGTGAAAATCATTTTATTACATAGAATCCTTTCCGCAGTCAATAACTCTATTTTTTTCTCCCTTGTGGTCGTTCCAAATACCTGGCAATCTGCTTGAACTAATAATCTGGCAAGGGGTAAACCTAACCAGCCCGTCCCAATAATAGATACAAATGGAAACATGCTGTTGTTTTATTTTATCTGTTCGAAACAGCCTATGTCAGGATTAGCACTATCTCTGTTTTTATTTAAAAGATCAATTAAAATAGGGTAGGGTTTGAGAAGAGGAAGGCCTTTATTGGCCGCAACGGACAGTGAGTCTAAGGTATAATCGTCTTCTGAGGGATTTTTAAACACTTTACTTTGTATGCTTCCGTTGATACAATTTTTACATTGGTCAGTAAGGAAATTTGAAAATTGTTTATTTTGTCCTGTTAATAAATCTTTTACCCTAACTAAGCAATTTTCAAATGAAATATTAAAAAGGGCTTTATTTTGACCATTCGAAATATCTGATAAATTTATTTCATCCTGATCGGAACCATAGAAAATACTATTTCTGAAAGTAGCATTTAGCCTGTATTGGCTTCTACGTTGACAGGTAATTGGGTCATCGTAACAAATATAATTAGTCATTCCCAAGGCAGAAGAATTACTTCCATAACTAGCTATAGTGCAATAATTAAACTGGTAATCGCCCCCATTTATACATTGAACTGCACTCCCGCCATTATTATAAATTAAGCAGTTATCGGCTTGAATAGTAGCCCGAACACCTACTAAACCATTCGATGCCGTATTAAAAATACGTGAATTTTTCAACGTACATTCCGCAGTAGAATCTACATATAGACCAACAATACTATTTTTTATAGTTGTATATTGAATTTTATTACCTTTTGAACCTCGCCCCAGAATAATTCCATACCATTGTCCCGCAACATCCTGATAATCAGGTTCAAGTCTATCTCCTTGAATAACGATTGGTTTTTCGAAAGTTCCGTTCATTAATAGTTTTCCAAACGGCAAAGTATAGAGAATGCCATCATTGAACACACCAAAGGCATTGTTTTTAACAATCCCACCGTGAACATAAATGCGAGTACCCGGCGCAATATTGAGCGTGCAACTATCAATAAAAATTTCACCATACAGTACATAAGGTTTTGGGTCATTCCAGTTAATTTCTCCATTTTTACAGCTTAAAACAACGGGTACACCTTTATTAAAACGAGAGGGAAAATAATTGGCATTTTGCCCCCAGGCTTCTAAAGTAACTATTTGTTTATTGCCATTAACTTCCAAAATAAGTTCTTCGTTAAAAATAAAAGGACTGACAGAAAGAGGGGAGTTGGGATTAATGGTCACCGTAGCAAATAAATAAATACTGTCTTTCGGGTAAATGGGAATATCTTTCAATGCCTTAGCCCCGGGAAACCCATCGACATTAATTTTAAACTTACTATTTGCCCCAGCCGCTAAATACAGTGAGCTGATATTGATAGCTTGATTTGATGGATTGTAAATCTTTAAAATTCTGGTGGAGGATCCAATTTGGGTAAAAACGGTATCAAAGCGAAGGGTATCGGAGGAAAAAGTAACTTTATCCGTCGGTGAAGTGGTAAATACCCACTCCTTTTGACAAGAAATTAGTAAGAGAAGGGAAATATAGATGGTTAAGCCTAAAAGTAGGCGATAGATGTGCATGATTCCTGTTTAGATTGCAAATATAATGGAAGATGAATTTAGTATCGCTTATATTTTTAGATTTACATTATTTCTTTATCATTTATTCAGGTTATGACTACTTATCGCAAGCAAAATATAGTTCTTATTATCCCAGCCTTGAATGAAGAACTTGGCATTGCAGCCGTTCTTAAAAGCTTACCTCCATCTATTTTTTCAGACATAGTGGTTTGCGATAATGGAAGTACAGATAAAACAGCTGAAATAGCTTCCTCCAATGGAGCTTCCGTTGTTTTTGAACCAAGGAGAGGGTATGGTTCCGCCTGTTTGTGCGCTATAAGCTATCTGAAGAATAAAAATTATCCAGATCCTATTGATTTGGTCGTATTTCTTGATGCTGATCATTCTGATAACCCTTCGGATATTCATGCCATTCTTAAGCCTTTTGATGACAAAAAAGTGGAACTTGTGATTGGGTCAAGGGTTTTGGGAGAAAGAGAAACGGATGCCTTATTATTCCATCAAAGATTTGGTAATTTGCTTGCAACGATGTTGATTCGTTTATTTTACGGTGTTCGTTTCACCGATTTAGGTCCATTCAGAGCCATTCGCTGGAATACTTTATTAGCCTTGAATATGGAAGATATTGATTTTGGATGGACGGTAGAAATGCAGGTTAAGGCAGCTAAAAATAAATTGGTTTGCGTGGAAGTCCCCGTTAACTACAGGAAAAGACTGGGTGAATCAAAAATTTCAGGCACTATAAAAGGGAGTATTTTAGCTGGATATAAAATTATATGGACAATCTTTAAATTATTGTAAATTTGCGCTCTAAATTGTGACTTTTTATAACAACTGACCTCTAATTTAGGAAAGGTTCTTTTTTCATCTACAATTTTCTTCTATATGTCCATTTTGGCCTACGTTTTTATGGGAATTTATGCAACTTGCCTGTTGTATATCACCCTATATTGTGTTATGCAATTTGATCTTCTTGTATTCTATAAGAGAGGTCTAAAATCATTATCTCCTTCTATAGGTGGCAGCTTGAAAAATGAAGTGGATGACATCCTTCCCGCTGACTATGTCTGGCCAATGGTCACCGTGCAATTGCCCTTGTATAATGAACAATATGTAGTAGAAAGATTGATTGACACTATAGCTGCCTTTGATTATCCAAAAGATCGGTTTGAAATTCATATTTTAGATGATTCCACCGACGAAACACTGGACATAGTAAAAAGAAAAGTAGAGGAATACAAAGCAAAAGGATTTCAGATTGAACAGATTTTAAGAACCGTTCGTCAGGGATACAAGGCGGGGGCCCTAAAAGATGGGACAGTTTTCGCCAAAGGTGAGTTTCTGGCTATTTTCGATGCTGATTTTATGCCCAAACCAGATTTTCTTAAGAAAACAGTGCCTTTCTTTCAAGACCCCAAAGTGGGCGTTGTGCAAACTCGATGGGAACATATAAATCAGAATTATTCTCTAATCACTAAACTGCAGGCCCTTCAGTTGAATGTTCACTTTACCGTAGAGCAAGTGGGTAGGATGCAAGGTGATTATTTCCTTCAGTTCAATGGTACCGCTGGTGTTTGGAGAAAATCGACCATCGAAGATGCTGGTGGTTGGGAGGCTGACACTTTAACGGAAGATTTAGATTTAAGCATAAGAGCGCAAATGAAAGGGTGGAAAATTAAGTTCCTGGAAGGAATTGGTTCTCCTGCTGAATTACCCGCTGAGATGAATGCCCTAAAATCTCAACAGTTTCGCTGGATGAAAGGAGGGGCTGAAACCGCAAGAAAAATGCTACCCACCCTTTGGAAATCAAAAGACCTGACTACAAGACAAAAAATACACGCCACCCAGCATCTTTTTGCCAGCAGTGTCTTTCTCTTTGTTTTTGCTACTGGTATTTCCAGTGTTCCTTTACTTTATTATATGGAGGAATTTATAGCCAGAGGATTTAATAAAGATGTATTTACCTATTTTTTCCTTGGCATGATGTCTGTAACTTCAGTTTATTTTGTAGCGAATATTCAATCTCCGGCAAGACAAAAGTCAATAGCTGACGCTACTGTCGAGTTTTTTCTACTTTTTCCCGTCTTCCTGTCGCTATCAATGGGACTTTCTTTCCATAATAGTATTGCGGTCATTGAAGGTTATCTTGGCAAGAAATCAGCCTTCGTAAGAACACCAAAATTTAATATTACCAATGCGGGTGATTCGTTTATGAAAAATAAATACATCATAAGAAAATTAGCGCCCTCAACCATAGTGGAAGGCCTTCTGGCTTTGTATTATATTGGTGGTATCGCCTTAGGCATTCATTTAGGACTATATATCTTCCTGGTTTTCCATATCATGCTGGCTTTTGGTTTTGGTGCCATCTTCTTTTTTACCGCTAAACATAGTTTAAACGGGTAATTAAATAAGACTTAATCAAGTTCTTTATGTATTTAAAATACTTGATTGGTGCCGTATTTTCCTTTTCTCTGGTTTTTGGAATGCTAGCTGCCAGTCAGTCAGATTTTGTTTCCATTCTCATATGGTTGGTACCAGTTAATATAGGTTATTTTCTGCTGCTTTATTTATCAAAAAATGATCCTTCCATATCGTTTTATCTTTTCATTGCAGTGGTTATCAGGATTTCGTTGGTGTTCACAACCCCCAATTTATCTGACGATTATTTTAGGTTTTTTTGGGATGGCAATGTGTCCATTCAAGGTGAAAATCCTTACGATAAAAGACCATCTGAGCTGATTACTTCTTCTGCCATCGAAAGGGATCATTATTTATTCCGTCACCTGAATAGTCCGGAATATCACAGCGTTTATCCTCCATTTTTGCAATATTTATTTAAATATTCGATGAAAATGGGTGATAATAGGTTAGATAAAGATCTCCTTATACTAAAGATATTTTATGCTTTATTTTCTATTGGAATGGTTTTTTTATTGCCCATAATTTTGAAATTATATGATTTAAAACCTTGGCGGGCGATGATTTATTTGTTAAATCCGCTCGTCCTCATAGAGGAAATAGGAAATTTACATGCAGAGGGAATCATGGTATTTTTCCTTGCTCTATTTTTTTTGTTCCTTAAAAAATTTCCACAATACGCATTTTTACCATTTTCTTCTGCCGTAGTAGTGAAATTAAGTCCCTTACTATTACTTCCTTCTATATTATGGAGACTTTCACTAAGACAGCGCTTTGTTTTTTGTTTTGGACTTCTTTTAATAATCGTTATATCTTTCTATCCTTATGCAGATGGATTAATGAGAGGAGGCTTTTTCAAAAGTCTTACTTTGTATTTTAATGCTTTAGAATTTAATGCATTTGGTTATAACCTATTTAAATATTGGGGATATTTGATTTTCGGCTACAACAAGATTAAATTATTAGGACCTCTGACGGCGTGCATATCCCTTATTCTAATTCTTTATTTTTCAATTAATAAGAGAAAAGGGGTATGGGAATCTTTCCCTTTACAATGTTTAATTTTATATTTTATACATCTATTTTTTAGTCCTGTTGTTCATCCATGGTATTTAATTCCTTTGGTTTTCTTTTCTGTATTTAATAGGATATATTTTGTCATCGTATGGACAACTTTTTCAATGCTCAGTTACAGTCATTACCATGGGGGAATGAATAAAGAACAATATTATCTTGTATTTATTGAATATGCTGTTATTTTGATAGTACTATGGACGGATTTTTCTCAAAAGCGTTTTGACACGGTGGCTTGAGCGTATTTAACCATCTAAAGATTTAATATTCTTTAGATGGTTAAATTAAAAATTTAAGAAAAAAGTCTGGCAATTTGCCTCCAGGATCCTGCATTATAAGCATCGAGGCCATTTTTGCGCATCAAGGAAACGGCCATACTACTTCTACCACCGGATTGACAGCAGGCAATAATTGTTTTTTGTTTAGCTTTGAGTTCAGAAATTTTACCTGACAAATCACTTAAAGGAATATTTACAGATTTTGGATGATGACCATTTTTAAATTCTTCCTTTGTGCGAACGTCAATAATGAGGGCACCATTTGCGGCAAATCCTTTTAAATCGGGTCCGGTGAATAGATTTTTTAACCAGTTTAACATTGTTTATTTTTTTTTTCAAAATTAGCTGTTGTTAATCATAAACATTGTGACTACCATCACACTAAAAGGTAAGAAGGGAAAATGGAAGGAATAGAGGAAAAAATCAGAGAACTTGAGAAATGGCTTACCTTGGAAAAGCAAGAAGATTTAAGACAGTTTCAGTCTTACCTTCTGCCTTTGTCATTAGCTGAAAAAAGAGAAAGGGGCTATTTATGGTATCCTTTAACCATTTTACATCAGGGCTTTTCCATTGGAGAAAATATAAAAGTATCAGTAGAACGAACTAAAAATAAAGGAAAAGCGCATGTATTTAGAGCGGGGAATCCTATTCGCTTATGTGAAATTACAGATCAAAAGGAGGGGACTTATCTGGTAGGTGTGGTCCATTTTGTAAGAGAGGATACGATGCAGATTATTTTTGGACAATCTTTCCTTCCAGACTGGGTTTTTAAATCATCTATTGCTATTCTTCCTGAATTTGATGAAAAGTCGTACAGGGAAATGGAATCGGTACTTAAAACACTGAAGAATACGCATAAAGGAAGAGTTCAGCACTTCAAAGAGATCTTATTTGGAGATAAATTACCCGTTTTTACTCTATTGAAAGATGAAGCATTAAATCCTTTGCTGAATAACTCACAGAATGATGCAATAAATCATATTATTTCAGCAAAAGACATCTCGATCATTCACGGTCCACCTGGTACCGGTAAGACCACTACGCTGGTGTCGGCTATTGCACGTTTATGTGATACTGAATATCAGGTTTTAGTTTGTGCCCCAAGTAATACCGCGGTAGATTTATTAACGGAAAGGATAAGCAAAAAAGGGATTAACGTAGTGCGATTAGGAAATATTTCCAGGGTCGATGAAGACATTTTGAATCATACGCTCGATTACCAAATATCAGCACATGAGGAATCTAAAGCTATTAAAAGAATGCGCATTGAGGCTGACGCTTTAAGAAAAAAGGCTAATTCTTTTCGCACGCCTTTAGATTATGGCCAGAAAAGACAGAAAAGAGAATTATTGAGTGAAGCAAGTGATCTTTCTACCTGGGTAAATCAATTAGAAAAAAGATTGATAGAGCAGATTCTAGACCGTGCACAGGTAATTACCTGTACTTTGGTGGGTGCTGCTCATTCTTTATTGTCAGGAAGAAAGTTTACTACAGTACTTATTGATGAAGCGGCCCAAGCGCTAGAACCTGCTACCTGGATACCTATTTTGAAGGCAGAAAGGGTAGTCCTCTGCGGTGACCCTTTTCAACTTCCACCTACCGTAAAATCAAGAGATGCCAATAAATCTGGCCTGTCATTAACCTTAATGGAGAAAGTAATACAAAAAGGATTTATCCACCAAATGCTGGAAGTCCAGTATAGGGGGAATGAACTAATAATGGGCTACTCAAATCACTATTTTTATAATAATAAACTGTTAGCTTCTCCAACAGTGAAAGATAAAAAATTACCTTTTCAGGATAATAGCCCCTTGATTTTTATAGATACAGCGGGAACTGGATTCGAGGAAAAGCCAGAACCTGGCTCTGGAAGCCTCTTTGATGCCGACGAGTTTAGTCTCTTAAGGGAGCATATTTATCGAATAATAAACGAAACACAAGCCTTGGTTAATTTTGATTTTCCCTCTATCGTGATACTTTCCCCTTATAAAGGTCAAATCAATTATATGGAAAGAGAAATTCGAGCTGACGATAAACTAGTGAATTTAGCGATAAAAGTGAAAACCATCGATGGTTTTCAGGGCCAGGAGAGTGATATCGTAATCGTCAGTTTAGTTAGGTCAAATGGAAAAAATGACATAGGGTTTTTAAAGGATTATCGTCGGTTTAATGTGGCCATAACCAGAGCGAAATGTCAGGTTGTAGTGGTAGGAGATAGCTCAACTATCGGTAAAGACTTATTTTTTGCTGGTTTTCTCGATTACTGTGAGGCGAATGCTTCTTATAGAACTGCCTGGGAGTACATGGCATAAAAAAAGGGGGAAGATCTTCACCTTCCCCCTTTTTTAACTTTTATTTAATGAACCCAAAGATCATTTTCATAATTGAAAATGGATTGTTTCAATTTTTCTGATTCTAAGAGCATATCTCTACCAGAACCAAACTGATTTTGTAATCGTTGGTCACCTACGTTGGATACTTTGATAATATAGGAAGAGAAATATCGCATCTCCATTAAATCTTCCCAGGAAATTTGAGAAGCGTCATTTGCAGGGTTAAATACCATTTCATTTACAAGATACTCTCTTGCCTCTGGATAATAAACCCAAAATAATGGGGTTTCACCTATTGTTGAACCTTGATCGGACTTTACCTGGATGAGAGGCGCAATACCCAGAATTCTGACTTTTTGGGTAGAAGACTGTTTGTCGAAATACCAAATCTCTTTTACCCGGTAACGCTTAATATCTGCGAAATTGAGATCATTTCTTACTTCTTTGACGGAAATCTCATAAGTAACCGGATCCTGGATAGGAACGGAATCGATCTTAAACAATTGTTTATCAATTTGTTCTTGAGTCATTTCTTGTTTAAAATCCTCATCGGCGAAAACACGCATTGGTTTTTCCTCGTTTTTAATGGCATCCAGGAAAATCTGGAACAAGGGCCTAACAGGATAAGCAAAGGTTTGATTCATTTTTTCACGAACATCTATGACTCTCCACACTCTTTTTTTCCAGAAAACATCGGATTCTCTGAGTGGTTCATAAGGAAGTAACTTTTTGGTTTGTTTTATGCTCGAACCAGTAATATCATCGAGAGGAGCTTCTCTAAGTATAGTTCCTGATTCAGTCATAATATTGTCCGGCACCTGAGAAAAACCACTAACACCTATAAAAGTGAGTAGAGACAGGATTAGGAATGGACTAAAATTTTTCTTGAACATGGATAAACTTTATTTAATTTGAAATACCAAAGAGTTTATTTTTCTTCCGGCAACATCACCCGGGCAGCGTGCTCTAACATTATTGAAATAATAAGCATCCCCAGGTTTTGCTAAATTCAACAATCTTTTCGAATCTGCAGTAAAGGTTCCACTTCCGTTTATAACTACAATAGGATCCTCTCTTTTGGGTGCATAAACCAATTCGAATCCGGCAATATCACAGCGCGCGTCGAAATCAAAACCTGACAATTCAGCAATGACACCTAGTTGAGCTTTCATAACGCCATTGCCTAAATCTCCACCCGTTGAACCTCCCAGTTTGGCTACTGGATCAGGAATTGGTTTGATTCTGAAGTCAAAATTGGTAGGATTTAATCCTCCACCAGAAATAGTGAGTTTTGCTACACCACCACCTCCTGTAACTTTAGCGATAAATTTACCAGCACCGTTAGGCGTTAAGGTAGCATTGGTTGCAGAAACACGTAAATCGTTACTTGACACACCTGCCGCGACAACGGAAAGAGGATTTTCAACACCTGTGTAAAAGACATTCATTTTATCAGCGGTAACAGTTACGGAACGGCGACCTACTTCATATTCAAATTCTTTGGAGTAGGTTTCTTGTTCTCCTGTGGTTGGATTTTTTAGACTTACATCTACTTTATACCTTTTTAATCCTGTTCCAGAAGTGGTAGATGTAAATTTACCAATCCCGTCAGTCACACTGAGTGGAGAACCATTTACCCTGATAGACATATTTTCAGTAATAGATTTTGAGGTTGCACCAACAGATATTTCAGCATTATAGGTTTCACCTTCAATAACATAGCTTTTTACCGCTGAAGATATTGGGATAAAATTATCTACTTTAAAAGAAGTTAAACCCACCTGATTAACTAAGAAATTGATCACTGCACTTTCAGAACTCTTCATATCATTTTGCATCTGAGTTAGCAGAGGGAAGACAGCAGCAAGAGGCATTTGTTTAAAGGTAAATTCAGACCAGGATTTGGCTATCCTATCTTTCTTCCAATTTTCAGAAATATTTAACGAAATTGATTTTGACAATTCCTCAATACTTGTTTCGTTTATCTGAGTACCGGGTAATCCAGATAGCGTTTTAATTCTGGATAAAATTTTATCACGATCCGCTAAAATTCTTTTTTCTAACTCATCGCCTCTCTTTTCATCCACTAAAATACGGGTGGTTATATCCTTATTTTTATAACCTTTAGGATAATTGGCATGGTCTCTATCATCGGCCGGGTAATACCCCTCTGTAGCGTCAACCATCTCTGTTCTCACAGACTCAACATAAGCATTAAACTCCTTAGAAATTTGAGCTACATCCTTAGCTACATCTAATAGAGGTTGATATTTTCCTCTGTCTTGTTCTACATTTTTCTCCAGGGCAGTCATAGTAATTACATGAGAATCGTCGAAGATGCTATTACTATTCTTTATGCCATCATTTATGACAAAAAATGCGTTGATAATCTTAGCAGAAACGTTTAATGCAAGCATAGCCGTGAGGACTAAGTACATTAGGTTTATCATTAACTGCCGCGGTTCCTTTGGAATGGACATACTATTCTATTTTCTAAATAAATAAAAAAATTCAGTTCTAATTTTAACCGTTCTGACGAACATTTGCCATTGCTGACAACATATTGCCGTACACTTGATTTAGAGAAGTGAAAGTGCGATTTAAATCGCCTAAATTTTTATTTAATTCAGCTAATTTAGTTTTGTATGCTTTTGCTTCTTCCGTGGAATCCTGAAGATCCATCATGGCATCATTTATTTTAGAGTAGAAATTAGTCATGGAACGAAGCTGTTCTTTCGTACCTGAAAAATCTACTTCCTGAAGAGCTTTCAAAGAAGAAAGACTGCCTGAAATTACCTGTAATTCACCTATCATAGAACCCAGATACTTTTCAACCATTTCTTTGGGCACTGGATTTTGCTGTGCAACCTGACCTGCCTGAGAAATAGGGTTTACTGCACCAGAATAATCATCTAAACCTGGATATAATTTTTCCCAGTAATAATCTTTTTCTGGTCCTATTACACCTAGAAAGAAAAATAAGCCTGCCTCCGTCAACATGCCTACAACCAATAATTCGTCAGCATAAGCCCAGCTCATTATTTTGAACAAAGCACCAATTAAAACGACTGATGCACCCACACCGATAAGAAGGTTTTTAAGATATTTGAAACCTTTACTTTTCAATACATTACTCATTTGAGAAAACTTTAAACAGGTTAATGATATTTTTTATAAAAAATTATGACTAAAAGTCATTAATGGATCTTCCTAAGAAGGTTAATACATTTCTAAATCCAATATATGATTTAGTGGTATCTTGAAATTCGTAAGTTCTGGAACTATTTTGTAAAAAAAAGTGAGAATCTTTCCATGAACCTCCTCTGATTACTTTCCTTTTGTTACTTGGGTCCTCTTTATCGTCAGCATCATAGCGATAATCTGGATTTAAATCACTTACTCTGTTAAGAATATTCTCTGCGTAAGCGGTTAGGGTCCACTCTGCAACGTTACCCGCCATATTATACAAACCGTAGTCATTTGGAAAATAAGCATCTGCTTTTACGGTGTACATTCCTCCATCTTCCGGATAATTTCCACGACCTGGTTTAAAATTAGCTATTAGACAACCTTTAGCATTTCTTATGTACGGACCACCCCATGGATACATTGCCTGTTCATGACCACCTCTTGCAGCATATTCCCATTCAAACTCAGAAGGTAAGCGAAAATCTTCTGTATTTATTTGATCTTCCCCAAGACTTTTATTGTATAATTCCGTCCTCCAATGAGAGAAAGCATTGACCATGTTCCAATCAACACCAACTACAGGGTAGTCATCGTAATTAGGGTGATCAAAATAATTTCTTGTCATTGGTTCATTATAAGCATAAGCAAAATCACGAACCCAGACAAACTTATCAGGGTGGACTTTAACTGTTTTCTTTTTAATAAATTTATTCCTGGCACTTTGACCTTTGTCATGAGCAGCTGCCTGCCAATCGTACCATTCGTAAGAATATTTTAATAAATCTATGTTTAGTTCTTTTTTACCAGCCAATTTGTTGTTGCCCTGGTAATACATATCTTGAAGCTCTTCTGCTTCCCAATCAATCTCCATTTCCCAATCAATTTCCGGATCTTGTTCTTCGACAGCATCAGGGTCTGCTTCTAGAAAATGCTCCAGTTTTTCATGGGCCATTTTATCCTTTACCCAATGAACAAATTGTCTGTATTCATTATTGGTAATTTCAGTGTCATCCATGAAAAAACCCTGAATTGAAATTTGTTTCGGACGTTGAACAAAGGTAGCACTGATATCCTGGTCGCTCGGACCGATTAAAAGTGTCCCAGATGGTACATAGACCATTCCATAAGGTTGAATCCCTTTCCAAACGGGTCGGTCTTGCACACCTACTAATTCTCCTGTATCGCTTTTTCCGCAACCTACTATGGCGGCAAGCATCAAAAAGAAAATTCCTTTTTGCATTTGTTTCATGTTTATACTTCGGTTTTCCTATAAAATTTGCTTCTTAAAAAAAAGAAGTGGGAGCAAAGATAGATTGTTTCGGCGTACTACAAAAACAACTTATTTATTTTAGCACAATTTATTATATGCAACCCAAATTCTTTATACAAACGACGTCTTAACATTCTTATTATAATAAATGGATGTAAATTATAAATTTCTTGGATTGTAAATAATTGGTGGCAAAATTCCCTTACCTAATTTTTGGTTTATGGTATATCTCACCATTACTTCATGGCTTCCTGTGGTTGCTGTTCTTAAGGTTGATAACGGAATGGTATAAGTGTAATAAAATGAAATATTTTCAGCAATTTGAACACCAGCCATAGTCATGAGTCCATCAAGTGTATTGGGGCTAAACCCTCTTAACCCTGTTCCTAGGGTAAATTTTTCCCTGATATTTCCCAATACATAGCTGTCAAGCTGCAAATTTCCCACCACATATCTCATGATTATGCCAGGCTGAATAATTAATTGTGTAGTTAAAGGTATAAAGGCTTTTGAAGAAAAGGTATAATGTGGCTGTAGGGTTATGCCAAAATCACCTTGATTGAGAGATATTGGTAATAAATTCGATGCAGAAAAACCTGCCTCAAAAAAGTTTGTTTTTAAATACAGGCCTCCTTCGTAACTCATTCCACTTAAAGCAATATCTCCATTGGGTAAAAGATTGTCCTGATGATCTATAGAGGTTGAACTATAATTTCCATCTGGCGTTCGCAAAATACCTCCATTTAAACTATATCTTTGGTTTCCAATACCAACTCCTATCGATAGCGTGCTATTTTTACTTAAATTCCTTGAGTAACTCCAGTTTAATCCAAGGGATACTTGCCGGCTTGCTCCAAATTGATCTTCCTGAATTTTTATACCTATACCGCTTCCCAAGGCAGGTATGGGCGCATCTACCAAAAAATAGCGGGAAGACGGATTGCCAGTTATTTTTATCCATTGATCCCGAAAGCTTCCCTGTAGCGTTATTTTATCATCTAAACCTGTATAAGCAGGATTATATTGGAAAGGACTGAAAATAATTAAAGAATATGGATCTACTTGTTGACTTACGCTTCTGTAAGTCATCATGATAAAACTAACAAATAAAATATTCTTGAGGTTCATCCTTGAAATTTTATTCAAAATACACAATTTTACTTCGCTACGTATGTGTAAATGTTTTTTTGTACAAAATGGTTTTTGTTTTAAGCGGTTAATTATTTTTGAAATGCAATGGGTAACTTATGTCGGACGTTCCGGATAAGTTTTTAAAAGTTTATGGCTACTTAGGATTTAGGGATACCCGCTTTAAAAATAATAGCGGTTTCCTCCCCCTTTTGTTGCAAATCTATTGGAATATTGTGTGGAACGAAAAGGGCTTCACCAGAAGTTATAGTTAAGGTATTTTCTGTCTTAAGACAAATGCTGCCATGGAGACATAATATAATGGAGGGACCTGCTGATGGAGCTATGTGTAAATCATCCCCTTTCTGCAAACCATATTCCTTAAGTTCGAAATCGGAAGAGGGAATGATAAATCTTTTTTCCTTTTGATCAATTATTAAAGGTTTTAGAATGTTTGGTAAAGTAGGATGGAAGTCTAAATGATCAAGAAGCAGCGGAATATCTATGTATTTATCAGTTAATCCTCCTCTGAATACATTATCAGAATTGACCATTAATTCGATATTTGAGCCTTCCAGATAAGCATGTAAAAGCCCGGAATCCTGAAAAATAGCCTCTCCGGGTTGAAGATGAACAATATTCATTACATAAATCGAAAAAATGCCTCTATCAAAATGTCCGTCCTCCCTGGTAAAATCATGGAAGGCCTTTTTTGCCCAAAAATCAGGAGAATTTTTATTCAGTGATGCGTCGGGCTTATCAAGAAGCGATTTTTTTAAAGGAGCTAATATATTATCTATCTCGGTTTGGGGCATTTCCATCCATTTTTGATAGCCTTTTTTAATACCTTCCGTTTTAAAAGTGGATGAAAATTCCTTTAATGTAGGAATATTGTCTAACTGCTCAGCTGCTTTTTCGGCGGGTAAAAATCCATGTAAAAGCCAAAATGGTGACAGTGCGACCATCATTTCAGGTTTAGGGTTCTGATCTTTGAAAACCCTGTTTGGCGCATTTAATGGGATTTGTCTATTATTTTCATCAATGAAACCCTTTATGGCGGCTTCTTTTGATGGATGTGCCTGAATGGACAGCATTTTGTGAACATCCAGAATCTTCAGTAAAAAGGGCATGCGCCCTCCACCTTTTATATATGTTTTTTCGCCTAAAATAGAGGAGGGATTCAAATCGATGAATTGCCTCAGATTCTCTTCTTTTTGCTGGTTATTAATAAGAGGAGAGGTTCCACCAGAGTGATCCCCAAACCAAAGTTCCGCGAAGGGCTTTCTTTCAATATTATCTATTGATAATATTGAAGGTAGAAAATGATACCCACCCCAGGCATAATGTTGAACAAAACCTTTTATCCGTTTTATCATATTGATATTTTTTGCATTCAAATTTGCTATAAATTCGTTAAATTTGCGAAAATTATTTGAATTGGCTAGAATTATTGGCATTGATTATGGATCAAAAAGGGTTGGTATGGCAGTAACTGACCCTTTACAGATTATTTCGTCGAGTCTGTGCACATTGACCACCGAGGGTTTTTTAGCCTTTTTGTCTAACTATATTTTATCTGAAGAAGTTGAAGCCATCGTTATAGGAGAGCCATTTTATCCCGATGGTAATCCAGCACAAACGCATGGTGAAATTATGCAAATAGGAAAAAAGATACAACAGCTTTTTCCATCCATACCCGTTTTTCTTCAAGATGAACGTTTCAGTTCCGTGGAAGCGAAAGATACTATTTTAGCAAGCGGTATTGGGAAAAAGAAAAGAAGGGATAAGGGTATGGTCGACAGGGTAGCGGCTGCTATTATTTTAGATGCTTTCATGGAAAGGAAAAGAAATGTTTTTTCTAATAATAAACCCACGCCTGCCTTTTTATAAAAATAAATTTATTCGTAACGACTATGATTTTACCTGTATTTGCCTTTGGCCAACCGGTGCTGAACAAAAAAGCTGAACCAATAACAAAGGATTACCCTGAACTCAAAGAAATTATTCAGAATATGTGGGAAACCATGTATGAAGCATCAGGTATTGGATTGGCTGCCCCACAAATAGGTAAACCGATTAGATTGTTTATCGTAGATACCAAGCAGATGAAAGACAAAAAAAAGGAGGAAAGTCAAACGGGAATAAAAACCGTTTTTATAAATCCGGTGATCATCGAAGAGTTTGGAATTACCTGGTCTTATGAGGAAGGTTGTTTGAGTATTCCCGATGTAAGAGGCGAGGTAGAAAGAAAATCAGGGGTAAAAATAAGTTATCTGGACGAAAATTTTGAACCTAAAGTTGATGTATTTGAGGGTATGGAAGCGCGCGTTATTCAGCATGAATACGACCATATTGAGGGCAAACTATTTGTGGAATACCTTTCGCCTGCCCGAAAAATAATTTTACGGGGAAAATTGGAGAATATCAAAAAGGGAAAAGTGAGTTGCGATTATAAGATGAGGTTTGTGGTAAAATAAGTCCCTCATTTTCTTCCAAAATCAGCAGGAATTTCTCCCCAGCTTTCTGTTTCCCACTTAATAAGTGGGTTTTTCCAGGTGTTATTCTTCAGCCAATCTTCGGCTCTCCCAATGGTTTCAAATAATTCTGCCGTTTCCTTGTTCCTAACTAAGGTTGTTTTACAGGTTTTGTTTTTAATCCACTTAAGTGCATTTACTGAATCGGAATAAATGGGTAGGTCGCTATTATTTTTCTTTAAGAAAGCCAATCCATGAACCAAAGCCAGAAATTCACCTATATTATTAGTACCAAGACTGTATTTTTTGTGAAAAAGGACTTCTTTAGTATGTGTATCAACGCCTTGATATTCCATAACTCCAGGATTTCCACTACAGGCGGCGTCAACAGAGATACTTGGGGTTATGATGTCTGTTTTTTTCGGCGTTACAGTTGATTTTGATCCTTGCCCTGTTGAAAAAGCTCTTTCAGCTTCACCCAGAGAGGGAAAACTTTTAAATGCGGCTCCGTCGAATCCGTCAACCATCTTTTTACAAATACTCCATTCCTTGTATATTCCAGGTTTTCTTCCTTTCCAGACGACATAAAATTTCCCTTTTGCCATAGATACTTTTTTACAAAGGGACAAAAAATTGAGGAAATTAAGAAAGATGAAACAATAAAATTAAAAGAATGGTTTTTTTAGCCGACATCTGACAGTTTAGAAATGAAAAGTTTAATATTTGCAAAAAAATTAAAAATGGAGTTAATTGACACCCACGCCCACCTATATGATAAGACATACGATGCTGACAGGGCAGACATGTTACAAAGAGCGAAAGAATCGGGCGTTACGCTCATATTGATTCCCAATGTAGATATTGATACCATTGCTCCCATGATACAACTTGAAAGGGAAAGCGAAGGGTATTGTAAACCGATGATCGGCATTCATCCCTGTTCTATTGATTCAGATTATAAAACACAATTAGATGTTGCGATGAAGTGGTTGGAAAAACATCCTTTTTTTGGCATAGGTGAAATAGGGTTGGATTTTTTCTGGGACAAAACCTTTAAAAAAGAGCAGGAAGAGGCATTTATTGAGCAATGTAAATGGGCTAAAGCAATGGATTTACCGGTTAGTATTCATTCTAGAAATGCTACAGATGAGGCTATCTATCTACTTGAACAGGCTAATTTAGGTATTGACGGGGTTTTTCATTGTTTTTCAGGCAGTATAGAACAGGCCAGAAGAATAAGAAATTTAGGGTTTAGTATGGGAATTGGTGGTGTTTCAACTTATAAAAATGTAAAAATAGGGGAGGTGATTGAAGAAATAGGATTAGATCATTTTGTGTTTGAAACCGATGCTCCCTATTTATCACCCGTTCCAAAGAGAGGAAAAAGAAATGAATCTGCTTATTTGACCTTTATTTTAGAAAAAATATCAGATGACTTAAAAGTGAGTGCTGTAGCCATTAGTGAGGCATTTTCTAATAATTCAAAAAGGATTTTCAATAAATGTTTTTGAAAATCTGTTTTTTTTTTGACTAATTGCTTGTTTTCAATTCATGTTTGATTATTTTTGTCAGGTGCGGGGATAACATCTAGTATCTTGCTCTAGGGAGAGGTGCTCGAGTGGTTGAAGAGGCACGCCTGGAAAGCGTGTATACCTTTGCGGGTATCGAGGGTTCGAATCCCTCTCTCTCCGCTTTATTTTGTTAAATTTTATTTTTGGAAAACAAACGTTAAAAACCTTATTGATTATGCGAAATTTGTTTGTTCTATTGCTTATTCTAGGATTGGCTTCATTCGCCACGAATAATGCAGTATTTGCGCAAGACGCTACCGCAACCGAAAGTACTGAACAAGCTGCTCCAGCTGAAGAGGCTGCTCCAGCTGAAGAAGCTGCACCAGCCGAGGAGGCCGCTCCAGTGGTAGCAGAAGAAACTGTTGCTGAACTTGGTGGTTACCAATTGCTTAAGAAGTACTTTATCGATGGTGATTGGCGCTTTATGAGTATCATTTTATTCCCTTTAATTTTGGGATTGGCATTTTGTATTGAGCGTGTAATCACGTTGAATATTGCGTCTGTCAATACAGATAAATTATTAGGTAGAATTAATGAGAAGTTAAAAGGAGGAGATGTTAATGGTGCTATGGATGTTTGTAAAGCAACCCCTGGCCCAACAGCAAGTATCCTTTATGAAGGTCTTAAAAACAAGGATAATGGTCCTGAAGGCGTTGAGAAATCTGTAGTTGCTTACGGAAGTGTTCAAATGGGTCTTCTTGAAAATGGTCTGATCTGGATCTCTTTGTTCATTGCTTTGGCGCCGATGTTAGGATTCCTAGGTACGGTAATTGGTATGGTGCAAGCATTCGACCGTATTGAAGAAGTGGGTGACCTTTCTCCATCAGTCGTTGCAGGTGGTATCAAGGTGGCTCTTTTAACTACGGTTTTTGGTCTTGTTGTAGCTATTATTCTTCAAATTTTTTATAACTACATCGTTTCTAAAATAGATGGTATAGTTAATAAAATGGAAGATGCTTCTATTGGTTTATTGGATATCATGACCGAAAACAATATTTTCAAAAAATAATTAATCCCCACCTTATGTATAAATTTCTAGCCAAAAACGGACAGGCTTTGGCCTTTGGTGTGGGAACTCTGATTACGGTGATTTTCTTTGCTATCGCAGCAGGAGGATTAGAGGAATTCTCAGCCCTTCCAATTGAAGAACAACGTAAGACTAATATTTTTGATTTTGGATTGATAGCTTCTCTGGGTCTTACTGTACTTTCAGTGGTATTACTTGTAGTATTTGGTGTATTTCAGGTAGCAACAAATTTCAAAGAATCATTATTAGGCCTTATTGCATTATTAGTGTTAGCAGGTATCTATTTCGTGTCAATGGCTATGGCTTCAGGAGAAGTTTCAGGTATAATGGCCGCAACAGTGGAAAAAGTTGGTGGAGTTTCTCCAGCAGCATTAAAGTTCATTGATGGTTCCATAACTACTTCTTTAATTATTTCCACCGTAGCAATCCTCGCTCTCGTTCTTAGTGAAATTCGTAACTTCTTCAAATAATCTAGTCCATGGCAAAAAAGAATTCCAGAGATAGAATGAGTAATGAAATCAATGCCGGCTCAATGGCCGATATCGCTTTCTTACTACTAATATTCTTCCTCGTCACTACAACCATTGTAGAGGACAAAGGTATCACTGTAAAATTGCCGCCCTGGTCTGAAGAAGATCCAGATATTACTAAGTTAAAATCAAGAAACGTTTTTGCTGTGCTTGTAAATGCCCAAAATGATTTGCTCGTAAGAGGAGAAGTTATGGACATAACCATGCTCAGAGAAAAAACAAAAGAGTTTATCGTTAATCCTACTAAAAGGGAGGATCTTTCTGAAAGACCTACCAAAGCTATTATTACCCTAAAAAATGACAGAGGAACCAATTATGAGACCTATGTTAATGTGTATAATGAGTTAAAGGCTGCTTATGATGAACTTTGGGACGAGATGTGTCTTAGAAAATACGGCGTTAAATACAGTGAAGATCTACCCCTTGCTTGGAGAAAGTCTATAAAAGACGAAATCCCAATGGTTTTATCTGAAGCTGAACCTACTAATTTTGGAGAAGAAAAATAATTAGATTTGAACCTCATCCGTTCAATCTCATTTTCCCACTTTTTGTGGGAGCAAAATGATTAACTATGTCTAAGTTTTCAAAAGGAAAAAAGAAGCCTTCACCGGCTATTAGCACGGCCTCATTACCCGATATCGTTTTCATGTTGTTGTTCTTCTTCATGGTGGTTACTAAATTACGTGATTCAGAATTGATGGTGAAGGTGGCTACCCCTTTCGCTACACAACTTACCAAACTGGAGGATAAATCTTTAGTGAATTATTTGTATATTGGAAGACCCGTAGAAAAGTATAAAGCTACCTACGGTACAAAACCAAGATTACAATTAAGCGATAAATTCGCTAATATTAATGAAATTCCTATCTTTTTGGAGCGTTTTCGTGTGAAAATACCAGAAGCTCAAAGAACCAAAATCACTACTTCCTTGAGAGTAGATGGTCAGGTAACAATGGGTATCGTTCAGGATGTAAAAACTGAACTGAGAAAGGCTAATCAACTTAAAATAAATTACTCAGCTAAGAAAAAACCTGAATAATTTTTAGTTTAAAAGTTTTTAAAGCCTTGCATTTTTAATGCAAGGCTTTTTTTTTGCTATTTTATGAATTGGGTTAATGGGTATATTGGGGAAATCATGCCGCCAGGGGCATGATGGTACAATGTGGAAATCATACCGCCAGGGGCATGGTAGCTAGATATGAAAGCCTCTTTTTTTATCTTAATCTATTTGATTCCTGTACGGTTCTTTCGTCTTTTCTTATACTGAAAATGGCTAATATAGTCGCTACCAGACCAACAAAAAAACTGATAATCAGAGGCGTATTATCATTGTTTTCAGCGTATTGATCTTTATTTATAAATAGAATAATGATTATTCCTGTTGCATATAATGGTATAACCAACCAGGTGGATAAACTTATCTGAAGTTTTCGTTTTTTGTACAAGAAAATGATGATTAGACTGACCAAAGCTGCTATGGCAAACGCAAAATGTTCCCATATTCCTAATAAATTCATGGATATAAAACCCGCCGATATTGCACCCAACAGCAAAAAAAGGGTCTGAATTCTTTGTATCATCTTACAAATAATTTAAAGATTAATAAATGACTTTGTTTTATGAACTCATAAAAAGTTCAGGTATAAAGGTAATAGGTTTGTTCTATTCTCTTTGCCTATGTTTAGCTTTAATTTGTAATTTCGTTTCGTTTTTCTTTGTACATTGTTGCTCAGAGAATTCTTCAAAAGTATATTTGCTACTTATTTAAAATAAATGGTTTTTAACATAGCATTTTTTAAGAATGGTGAAAGGTATCATGGGATACTCATCGCTTTTGTGTGGTTAACATCTGTTTTGTCACCTCTTTATAGTCAAAGTACCCCCACTTCTGCCGAGGACAAAAGAGTAAAAGTCCTTTTTGCAAAAGATTTTCTTATCTCCCAGGAGGGTGATAATAGTATTCAAAAATTAGTCGGTGAGGTTGAGATGAAGCAGAACAATGTTCGCATGTATTGTGACTCCGCTATTATACAAAATGAAACCTTCGTGTGGGCTTATGGCAATGTTGTTTTCTGGGAAGGGGACTCTATTAAAGTGTTTTCCAATGCCATGGAATTTAATAGCGATTCGAGTATTGCTAAATTAATAGGTAATATTCAACTTAATAAAAATAAATCAAAGCTTTTTACAGATACCTTGCTCTATGATTTGAATAGAAAATTGGCTACCTATAAAGATGGGGGTATTTTCTATTCAGGCGATACTCAGCTGAGTAGTAAACAGGGTTCTTATAATACGGAAACTTATTTCGCCGCTTTTAAGGATAGTGTCGTTGTCATAGATTCCGATTTTGCTCTACGTTCTGATACCTTAACTTTTGATACAGATAAAGAAATTATTTATTTTAATGCTCCCACCAGACTTAAAACAGATAGTTCAGAAATCTATACTGAAAGTGGTTTCTATGAGACCATTTCAGGAAAAGCAGATTTTATACAAAAGGCACAATACAAAAAAGGGGATGAAACTGCTACTGCGGATACGATTAGACTGTTGGAAGACCAGAAAAAATATCTTCTCCTCGGACAAGCTAATTTATCAGATTCCTTACATGCAGCAACAGGTGATGTAATTATTTTTTCAGAAATCTCTGATCAGTTGGATATTTATGGAACAGCTCATTATATTGATTATGAGAAAGACCAGAATATTAAGGCCGATTCCATTCGGTACAATAAAAAAGAAGGTACATATACCACCCGGGGAAGGTCCTTAATTATTGATCCTCCTCAATTTTTGGAAGCTGACCAAGTGGATTATCAGGAATCTACAGGTTTCGGTTTGGCCTTTGGAAATATTATATGGAGAGATACTTCAGAAAATATTACGCTCTATTGCGATTCTTTACTATATCAAAAAAATAAAGAATACTTTAAAGCTTTTAATAAAGTTAATGAAAGACCTCTGATGATGGTTTTACTCGATAATGATTCTTTATTTCTTAGTGCTAAAACTCTTTCTTCTATCAGACCCGATACTACGGGAATGGATTCTACCCGCATCTTTGTAGCTGATCAAGAGGTTAGAGTGTTTAAATCCGATTTGCAGGCTGTCTGCGATTCCTTAGCTTATAATCCTACAGATAGCTTGATTTCCATGTTCAAAAACCCGGTAGCCTGGACGGATACCAGTCAATTTTCGGCAGATACGCTTATTTTAACTAACGGTAAACAAGGGATTAAAGAAATTAATCTTACAGGGAATAGTATTATTGTCAATGAGTTAGATAGTATTTTTTATAATCAGATTCAAGGTAGAACCATCGACGCATTTTTTGTCGATAAAAATCTTGATCTTATGTCAGCAAAGGGAAATGCTGAGGTAGTTTACTACATAAAAGACGAAGATGACGCTTATGTGGGCGTAGATAAAACATCGTGTGGGATGATGAATATTATTTTTGGAGATAATGAAGTGGAAAAAATTGTATTTTATGTAAAGCCTAAAACCCAGGTTTTACCCATGCTTAAAGCAGATCATTTGAAAATAAGATTGAGTGGGTTTAGTTGGAATGTGGAAGCTAAACCAAAGTTTCCATTAGATGTTTTAAACGTTAGACAGCTTATTAGGGCAACTAATCCACAGCCCGATGTAGAATTTCAAAACATAAGATTAAATGAAAATTAAATTTATATTTTTTTTAGTGTATTCCTTTTTTATACAGGTTTTTTTGACTCCAACGCTGTTTGCAAACCAGGTTCCATCTAAAAATGAAATAGCAAAAGTTAATCAACTTGTGGAAAACAAGAATTTTTCAGAAGCTATAGACATCTATCGCGATTGGGTAGCGTTGGGATTTAAAAGTAAATGGATATTTTACAATCTTGGTTTATTGCATGAAAAAGTGGGTGATGTTGGTTATGCGATGTATTACCTGAAAAAAGCAGAGAAAGCAGCTCCTGACGATGTTCTGATTAACAATAGAATTGTTTTTTTGCAAGAAAAAATAAAGGACAAGTTTATGATACCTATTGAAAATAATAGATTCATTAATGTATTTTTAAAGCCTTGGGATTATTGGAGTTTAAAAGAAGCGGGTCTAATTCTTATCATAAGTTTTTGGATATTTTCCTTGTATTTTCTACTTTTTAAGTTGTTTTCTTTTTCAGGGAGATTTAAATTTTATAAACCTGTTCTTTTCATTCAAGTTGGATTAATATGTTTTCTACTAATTCAAGGTATGAGAATGATAGATTTTAATAATAATAGAGAGGCTATAATTTTGGGCGATATTGTAGAGATACACGAGGGCGCTGATAAATTAAGCCCTAAAATTCAAACAGTACACGCTGGATTGCCTGTACTGTTTGAAGATAAAATAGGAGATTGGATTAAAGTAAGATTATATAATGGCCAGGTTGGTTGGTTGAAAAAGAATCAACTATCGGCCATAATCTAAACATTAGCTTAATCTTCTTTAGCAGCTTTAGGTTTCTTAGCAGCTTTTGGCTTTGCTGCAACTTCTGCAACAACAGCATCAGCTATGGGAGCAGATTTTGCAGATTTTGCTGCTTTTGCTGCTTTTGCTTCAGGAGCTGATTTGCTTTTACCCTGTGGTATCTCTAAAATGGGTGCTTTAGGATCCAAGATACTAACATACGTTCTGTTATCTTTTTTACGGCGAAATACTACCGTACCATCGATATCAGCATGTAAAGTATAGTCTTTCGATAAGTAAACATTATCACCTGGGTGAAAACGAGTACCGCGCTGTCTCACTAAAATATTACCCGCTCTGGCATATTCACCACCGAATAATTTAACGCCTAATCTTTTACTTTTGCTATCCCGTCCATTATCTGAACTACCCGCACCTTTCTTATGTGCCATTTTTTCGTAAATTTAAAGGATGAATAATTACTTTGAAGAAATACCTGTGATCTCAATTTTAGTAAAACACTGGCGGTGACCATTTTTTACTTTGAAACCTTTTCTTCTTTTCTTGCGAAATACAATTACCTTATCTCCTTTTTGTCTGTTTAAGACCGTTGCACTCACTGATGCTCCAGGAAGGGTAGGTTTACCCAATGAAACGGTGCCGTTGTCATCAACCAGGTGTACCTGGTCAAAACTAACAACATCACCATTTTCGTTACTTAGCTGGTGGACATAGATCTTTTGACCTACCTCGACTTTGAATTGTTGACCAGCTATGGTTACAATTGCGAACATGTTATTTCGATTTAGATAATAAAACGCAAATATACAAGTAAATTTATAGAATCAAAGAATTAAAGAGGAATTTTACGGATGTGAAGGAGAATTAAATGATTTCTTCTAATTGTAATTCGAATTCAATGAATTGATTATCTCTCTGAATCATTATTCTCATTTTCTTACCTATTGATCCCCTGAATTTGTTATTTATCATGTCTAAAGAAAGTATTCCAGTGGATAAGCCATTAATTTTTTTTATCCTATCACCTATTTGTAGTCCACTTTTGAATGCAGGCGTATTTTCAATGATTCTTAAAATGGTAAAAATATTCAAGTTATCTCCTGATGCTCCAATGATGAGGCCACTGCGGTCGTATGGGCGTTGTTTTACTTTTTTAGGATTTTTGCTAACAATGATTTTCGATGTATTATAGTCAAATATGACTTTTGAAAAGGCCGATAAAATGTTGTTTCCAATAATTCCGTCTCGGGGTGTTATCATCAGAGAATCGAAAAATATGGGTTTTTGTTGAAATTTTGTAATTAGTTCAGGAAAGGATTTTGATGCGAATTGAAAGTTTTTTATTCTTCCCACATATCCTTCCAATTTACCACCAAGCCCCAATCCTATGGGACTATTAAGCATTTTCACCTGCGCATTTTTCAAGGAGTCAATGGAGGTATATAATAACAGGGATAAACCAGCTCCTGTATCAATTAAATAGTTCAACGTATTGATTTCCTCACCGTATAAATGAGTAGTACAACGAATATATGGCTTGCTTTTTATTAAGGTAAACGGTAATAAATCAACATTGTCTTTGTTGATTTTAACTTTATTTTTGAAATATACGGGGCTAAAAAAAGTGACTATTTGTTTTTGGTAGTCTATTTGCAAGGTAAACCGCTTAAGAAAATCGGCACCTAATATACCGTGAATCTGTAAGCCACTATATTCTTCAAAACGGAAGTAATCTTCTTCTAAAACTAAAATAGAACGATGAGTAGCCTGTAAATCGCCCATTTGTAAAGAAATATTTTTTGACAAATAGGCATATAACTCTTCCTGCATGTCGGCCCCGTAAAGTGTATATCTTTTCTGATAATCTATATTTAAAAAATCGGCAATTTCCTTTTTGGTAAGTATGGAGTACTCTGCCCCTGTATCTAAAATGAAAGTAAGAGGTAGCAGATTATTGAAAAGAACAGAAACGAGTATGAAGTTTCCTTCTAATCGAAAGGGTACCTCCTCTTTTGTAAATGTCCTGTGTTGAGCTAAATCAAATACCTGTCCTCCAACCTTATTCGAAAATAACGCCAGGAAAATTCCAATCAATATAGAATGCTTCGTCAAAAAAAAGCCATTTAATTTGCTTAAAAGCATACTCTGTTTTTGTTCGTTTTAAACAATTTATTTATAAAAAAGATGATATTAGTCAATGGTATTTTTTATTTTCCTGATGTGTTAAAGATTTACCCATTTAAGGTTTGATTTTGTAGATTTGTTAAGGAATAGTCTTTAATATTTTAACATGAATGGAATTAACTATATTATTACAATTTTAGGGACAATAAGTTGTTTGTTATCCTGCGAGGTAGATGAATCTCTGTATCTTGAAAAGGCGTCTAATCCTGCACACCTGCACAAAGCACAAAAAATGCTAACGGATGTTATGGTGCATGACATTTTTTCACCCCCTGTTGCCAGTAGAATCTATGTTTATTCCAGTATTGCCGCTTATGAAACGATGGTTTCAGGTAATCCCGATTTCATTTCATTAGCCGGACAATTAACTGCGTTAGATAAAATTCCATTGCCCAATAAAAACCATCAAATTTGTTTTCCGGTTGCTGCCGTTCATGCTTATGTAACGGTAGGTACCAGGCTTATTTTTTCAGAAGATAAAATGGACGATTTTATATCGGAAATGCACAAAACTTATAAAGAGGCGGGAGTTCCTCAAGGTGTTTTAAATCAATCTAAAAAATATGGTGAAGAAGTGGCTAACCACATCATAGCATGGGCTGATAAAGATAATTATAAGCAGACCAGGACTTTCCCTAAATATTCAATAGACGAGGATCCTACGCGCTGGCAGCCTACACCGCCGGCATATATGGATGCGGTAGAGCCAAGCTGGAATAAAATTCGACCTTTTATGATGGATAGGGCCAATCAATTTGCTCCTCCTCCACCTACACCGTTTAGTTCAGATGTAAACAGTCAGTTTTACAAAGAAGCAATGGAGGTTTATAATTTAGGTAATGATTCAATTTCGGTGGAGGAAAAAAAGGACATAGCCAGCTTTTGGGATTGTAATCCATTCGTAAGTCATTTTTCTGGTCATGTCATGTTCGCAACAAAGAAAATTTCACCAGGCGGACATTGGATTGGCATTACGAAATTAGCTGCCGTAAAAGCAAAATTAGATTTTATGAAAACGGCGGAGGCTTATGCCTGGGTTTCAATAGGATTGGCCGATGCTTTTATTTCTTGTTGGGATGAGAAATACAGATCAGAACTCATCAGACCTGAAACATACATAAATAAGTATATTGACGATAAATGGATGCCCACCCTTCAAACGCCTCCATTCCCTGAATATACCAGTGGTCATAGTGTAGCTTCTGCCACTACCGCGGAAATTTTAACTCATTTATTTGGAGAGGATTTTGAATTTGAAGATACGGTAGAAAAGGAGTTTGGCTTACCAACAAGAAATTTTCAGTCCTTTAAACAAGCGGCCTCAGAGGCAGCTATGAGTCGATTATGGGGTGGAATCCACTATATGCCAGCTATAGTAAATGGTTCCCGGCAAGGGAGTAACTTAGGATCATTTATTGTTAAAACCCTAAAAACCCAAAAGTAATGGAATTATTGAAAAAATATATTTGGGTACTTCTGGGGCCTGTTTCATTTCTAATAATGAGTTTCCTGCCCGTGCCAAAAGGAATTACTCCTGAGGCATGGAAGGTGCTGGCGATGGCCTCTTTAATGTTGATTTGGTGGATTTCGGAGGCTGTACCCATTGCGGTTACCTCTCTTTTACCTTTAGTCTTGCTCCCTTCTATGGGGGTCGCTAAATTAGAGGCAGCTGCAGCACCCTATGCCAATCCGGTAGTATATCTTTTTATGGGTGGATTTGTCATTGCACTCGCCATGGAAAAATGGGAACTGCATAAACGTATTGCGCTTTTTATAGTGAATCTGTCCGGTACCCATGCTAATGGAATTATTGGTGGATTTATGATTGCTACAGCCTCCATAAGTATGTGGATTAGTAACACCGCCACGGCGATCATGATGTTGCCCATAGGGCTATCTATTATCACGTTAATGCAAAATCAAATTATTG
Organism: Saprospiraceae bacterium; assembly: GCA_021299835.1. GTDB lineage: Bacteria > Bacteroidota > Bacteroidia > Chitinophagales > Saprospiraceae > BJGN01. The sequence continues at coordinate 33,755 of JAJTER010000022.1, forward strand.
CCAATAAGGAAAATGAAAAGGGGCTTCGAAATTTTTCTATCGCCATGATGTTAGCTATTGCCTATGGGGCAAATATTGGTGGTACGGCAACCATCATTGGTACGCCACCCAATGTTGTTTTTGCAGGTTATATGAGGGAAAATTTTAATCTGGAAGTCACTTTTTTAACCTGGATGATGATTGGTACGCCATTCGCTATCATTTTGTTGATTATTACCTATTTTGTCATTGTTAAAATTTTATTTCCAAATAATCTGGGAGACTTTGGTGGGGCTAAAGAAATAATTAGTAACGAAATTAAAAGTTTGGGTCCCATGACAGCGGGTGAAAAATTAACCTTGTTTGTTTTCGTTTCCACTGCTTTATCCTGGATATTCAGATTGCAATTAGATGCCATTTTCCCCTCTCTGAAGTTGTCCGACACCACCATTGCACTTATTGCGGCTATTTCGCTTTTTATTATTCCTGTAAGTGTAAAAAAGAAGGAGTTTCTTCTTAATTGGTCTGACACGGAGAAAATGCCTTGGGGTATTTTATTGCTTTTTGGAGGAGGTCTCAGTCTTGCTGACGCTTTGGCAAGTACAGGCATTATCAATGTTATTGGGGAACAATTTAATGGATTGGATACCGCTGGATGGGTTTTTATTTTAGGGCTAACTACCGTATCTTTATTTCTTACCGAAGTGATGTCAAACGTTGCTTTAGTGACTATATTCCTTCCTGTTGTCGGTGCAATCGCTGTTGGTGCTGGCATTCCACCCATACATCTATGTATTCCGGTAACTATTGCTGCCAGTTGTGCTTTTATGTTTCCTATGTCAACGCCACCTAATGCCATCGTTTTTGCCAGCGGTCGCATAAGCATTGGTCAAATGGCAAAGGCAGGTTTTATTCTAAATTTATTAACCATTATAGTCATCGCTTTTTTAGTGAAATTTCTTTTCCCTTTCGTTCTTGGAAGTTAAAATAATTGAATATGGATGTTTCCATAAAGGAAATTAAACACGTTGTTAAAGATGTAATTGCTGAAATTCAAGCCATTAGAAATCACTTACATCAATATCCCGAACCTTCTTTTAAAGAGTTTAATACCGCTGCTTTTATTGCTGAGAAATTAAGTTCATGGGGTATTTCTCCCGTAAAGGGTATGGCTACAACAGGCCTTGTGGTGGTGATAGAGGGTAATAATCCCTCCCTTCGTACCGTCGCTTTAAGAGCTGATATGGATGCTTTACCTATAAATGAATTGAATGATGTTCCGTATAAATCTGTAAATGAAGGATTTATGCACGCATGTGGACATGACGTTCATACTGCTTGCTTACTTGGTGCGGTTAAAGTGCTTCACCAAATCAGACATACATTTAATGGTTCAGTAAAAGCTATTTTTCAACCTGGAGAAGAGCTTTTACCAGGAGGAGCTTCCTTGATGATTGCCGCGGGTGCTTTGAAAAATCCTGAGGTTAATGTTATCTTCGGTCAACATGTTTTTCCTGATCTTCCTGTAGGAAAAGTTGGCTTTAGATCTGGTCAATATATGGCTTCTTGTGATGAGATTTATATGACCATAAAAGGGGTAGGAGGTCACGGTGCCATGCCGCATCGCTGCGTCGATCCTGTTTTAATAAGTGCTCACCTTATTATTGCTTTGCAACAAGTGGTGAGTAGGACGATAAATCCGATTATTCCAGCAGTACTTACCATTGGGAAAATTGAATCCGTCGGTGGAGCAACCAATGTTATTCCAGATCAGGTTTTGTTAAAAGGTACTTTCCGTACCCTGGATGAAGGTGAAAGATTTGCCGCCCATGAAAAAATCAGGAAAATTGCCTTCGCTGTCGTTGAAGGAATGGGTGGGGAACTAGATCTGAGGTTAGAAGTGGGTTATCCTGCATTGGTTAATGATACTGAAGTGACAGATTTGGCAAAAAGATCAGCCATAGCTTTTTTGGGCGCTGAAAATGTGGTCGATATTCCTATTCGAATGACCGCAGAAGATTTTTCTTACTATAGTCAGGTCGTTCCTAGCTGTTTTTATCGATTAGGTACTTCCTCGCCCGATGGAAAATTTAAGCATCCAGTTCATACGCCATATTTCGATATTGATAAAGATGCATTGGAAATAGGTGTCGGTCTATTTGCCTGGATAGCTTTGAAAAATCTTGACCAACCTTTGAAAAATGAAGGATAATTAACGGGTCGCAAGGTCACCATTTCACAGAGCTATTGGCCTGAAATTTAGTAAATAACTGGCTCGCTCTATCTTTTCATTTATTTAGCAAAAATCTATCATGCCTGTCATACAATGTTTTGTCAGGATTTCCTCGTCAAAGTAGATAGGATTTTTATCATTCACATCAATTACCGTCAGTGTGAATGGAAATGCTTTATAGTCTATAGTTGTTATTCTTAATCTCACCAAAGGATTAACACCATAAAAATGATATTTATATATAACATATTTAAT
>JAJTER010000203.1:0-2421 GCA_021299835.1 Saprospiraceae bacterium
TTCCCCATCAAACTCATACTGATTCTTTGATTAAAATCGAAGGTGGTCATTGATCTATTTCTGGGAGAAAAAGAATTTATTGCCAAAATACTATGTGAATTCTAGTTTTTTTGAAGCAATTTTTGGAAGTAACACCATAGATGTTAAACCTACTGGATCTGTAGAGGTTGACCTAGGTTTTAGACATACAAAACAAGATAACCCCTCTTTTTCTCCCAGAAATAGATCAATGACCACCTTCGATTTTAATCAAAGAATCAGTATGAGTTTGATGGGGAAAGTGGGAACAAGATTAAATGTTAATGCAAATTATGACACGCAATCTACTTTTTCATTTCAAAATTTAATTAAACTGTCATTTGACCCATCTGCTTCAGGAGGCGAAGATTCTATCATAAAAAAAATTGAAGTAGGAAATGTAAACATGCCCTTAAATAGCACTCTTATTCAAGGTGCCCAAAGCTTGTTTGGCGTAAAAGCACAATTGCAATTTGGAGGTACTTCTGTAAATGCTGTATTTGCCGAACAACAATCTCAAACTAGAACAGTTACAGCTCAAGGTGGTGGAACAATTCAAAATTTTGAATTATTTGCTCAAGAATATGATTCAGACAGACATTACTTTTTATCTCAATACTTTAAAAATCAATATGATAAATCGTTAATTAATTATCCATTAATTGATAGTAGAGTTCAAATTACAAGAATTGAAGTATGGATTACTAATAGACAAAATAGAGTAAATACTACAAATAATAACCTAAGAAATATCATTGCAATTCAAGATTTAGGTGAAGCAAGATTAACAGACACAGCTACATCCACGGCATTGAGTGACAATCAAGTTGTAGTAATTAACCCTGCCGATATTAATCCTTTTCAGCCAAACGATTTCTTTTTAAAGCCTATAAATACCCCGCCAAATAATGGTAACAACCGTTATGATCCCAATTTAATTATTCCTTCAACTCCACCAAATCCAAATTATCCAGGTTTATTAAATACAAACATTAGAGAAATAATTACTACAAATCAAGGATTTAACAATACAATTCAGGTTAATGAAGGTACCGATTATTCAAAATTAGAAAATGCAAGAAAATTATTGCCTAACGAATTTACTTTCCATCCCCAACTAGGATATATTTCCTTGCAACAACGATTAGCAACTGATGAAGTTCTGGCAGTAGCTTATCAATATACAATTGGCGATGAGGTATATCAAGTAGGTGAATTTGGCACCGACGGTGTAGAGGCAACCCAGGTAAGTGCCACAGGGGTTCCATCATCTCAATCTTTGATATTGAAATTACTAAAGAGTAGTTTGACTAATGTACAGCAACCAATTTGGGGATTGATGATGAAAAATATTTATCAAATACCGAGTGGTTTTCAATTACAAAAAGAAGAATTTAAATTCAATATCTTATACGCAGATCCTTCTCCATTAAATTATATTACGCCAGCAAATACCACTTCGCCTTTACCAGGCGGTGTTGTCGATACTCCTTTATTAAAAGTTTTTGGACTAGATAGATTGAATTATAATAATGATCCACAAAATGGCGGAGATGGTTTTTTTGATTTTCTTCCAGGACTAACAGTTGATCAACAAAATGGTCGTTTAATCTTTACATCTGTAGAGCCATTTGGAAAATATTTATTTAATAAATTAAAATCAGGAAGTCCGATTGAAAATTATGATTTGCCAGAAACAACTCCTGGAGCTTATAATGATAACCAATTAAAATATGTGTATTCTAGCCTATATAAATCTACCCAAGCAGCTGCACTTCAAAACAGTTCAAAAAATAAATTCCAATTAAGAGGAAAATTCAAGTCTTCGGGAGGAGATGGAATACCAATAGGTGCATTTAATGTTCCTAAAGGATCTGTTGTAGTTACTGCAGGTGGAAGAAGATTGATAGAAGGTGTTGATTTTACTGTAAATTATCAAGCCGGTAGAGTTCAAATTTTAGATCCTGCTTTATCAGCTTCCAATACACCAATTCAGGTTTCGGTAGAAAATAATTCAACTTTTGGAAGACAAACCAGAAGATTTTATGGAATAAATATAGAGCATAAATTTTCAGATAAATTTTTATTGGGCGCTACTATGTTAAAAATTTCGGAGCGACCATTTACTCAAAAAACTAACTATGGTCAAGAATCGGTGAACAACACTATTTATGGTTTAAACACCAGTTTTTCATCGGAAGTTCCATTCTTAACCCGATTGGTCAATAAATTACCTAATATTGATACCGATGTGCCTTCTAATGTTTCATTTAGAGGTGAAATAGCTTTATTAAAACCAGATACTCCTGAAGCAGATCGATTTAATGGAGAATCTACAGTTTATGTTGAAGATTTTGAAGGAACTCAAACCAATATTGACTTAAGATCACCTTATTCTTGGTT
>JAJTER010000203.1:2476-4913 GCA_021299835.1 Saprospiraceae bacterium
CTGCAACTACTATTGCTGCTGGACAAACTCAAGTTGTAAATACATTAGATTTAACTTATTTCCCAAAAGAACGCGGACAATATAATTTTAATCCAGCAACTGGAACAGATAATTCATTGCCAAATCCGGAGTCTAATTTTGGAGGAATATTTAGATCATTAACTACAACGAATTTTGAACAATCAAACATTGAATATATTCAGTTTTGGATGTTAGACCCATATACTGATACTCGAGTTTCACCAACACCAATTAACCCCAACAATACAGGAAGAATTTATTTTAATTTGGGTGAAATTTCTGAAGATATTCTTCAAGATGGTAGAAAATTTTATGAAAATGGTGTAGGAAACAATCAAACCCTAGCACCACCTACTGTATGGGGTGACAGCCCCGCTTCTCAATCTTTAATATATGCTTTTGATTCAAATGAAGGGAACAGATCCTCTCAAGATGTTGGCTATAATGGTTTAAATAATACTCAAGAAGCTGCAAAATATCCAAACTTTGCTTCCTTTTCTGACCCTGCTGAAGACGATTATAATTATTTTTTAAATACCGACGGTGATATTTTTGAACGATACAAATATTATAATGGAACAGAAGGAAATTCACCTATAGAAGTTACTGATACCAATAGAGGCTCTACAACAGTTCCCGATGTAGAAGATGTAAATCGTGATAATACCATGAATACCATTAATGCATATTATGAATATAGCATTAAAATAAGCCCATCCGATTTATCACAAGTAGGAAATAATTTTATTACCAATATTTTACCAACTACAGTTTCACTTCCTAATGGGGAAACTACCACTGCGCGTTGGATTCAATTCAAGATTCCAATAAAACAACCAACTAATATTATTGGTAGTATTTCTGATTTTCGTTCTATACGATTTATGAGAATGTTTATGACTAAATTCACTGATCAAATGACACTTCGTTTCGGATCATTAGATTTAGTTAGAGGTGATTGGAGAAAATATGATCTTACATTAGATCCATTAGATACAGATACCTCTGATGACACCACCGACTATGACTCTTCTGCAGTTAATGTTCAAGAAAATGGCGCAAGAGAACCTATTCGTTATGTTGTTCCACCTGGAGTAGAACTGGAGCAATTGTTTAATAACAATACCTTAATTCCTCAAAACGAACAATCATTGTCAATAAGAATAGGAAGTTTAACAGATTTTGGATTAGAGCCTGGAGATTCTCGAGCTGTATTCAAAAATGTGAGTGTTGATATGCGTCAATACAAAAAATTAAAAATGTTTGTTCATGCTGAAGCAATTCCAACTGACCCAGGTTCAATTGAAGATAATGAGTTAATGGGATTTATTCGTTTTGGTAATGACTTTACAGATAATTTTTATCAAGTAGAAAAACCATTATCAAAAACCCAATTTGGTGACAACTATCAGGAGGGTGTATGGCCAGAAGCGAATAATATGGACATTTCATTAGAGTTAATTACCAGAATGAAAATCAAAGCGATGAGTCATGTTTATCTTCCCGGAGAAATATATTATCCAGATGATGATATTACAATTCCAGATGGAGATGGGGACCCTAATTTACGCCTAGGTATTCGTGGGAATCCTAATTTTGGTTTGGTTCGTACCTTAATGCTTGGAGTAAAAAACCAAACCAATGTGCTAAATACTCCACAGCATCCATTAAATCCAAGGCGTCTTAAAGGAGAAGTTTGGTTTAATGAACTTCGATTAGCAGGAATGGATAATAAAGGGGGTATGGCAGCCGTTGCTAGTATGGATGCCAATCTTGCCGATTTTGCTAATATTTCTGCTACTGGTAAAATGAGTACAATTGGTTTTGGTACATTAGAGCAAGGACCTAATGATCGAAGTAGAGAAGATGTTTTGCAATATAACATAGTTACTAATTTGAGTTTGGGTAAATTATTGCCAAAAAAATGGGGAGTTAATCTGCCGTTTAATTATGGTATAGGGGAAGAATTCATAACTCCTAAATATGATCCATTTAATCAAGATATTGAATTAAAGCAACTAATTGACGAAACAGCAGATGAAGGTGAAAAAAGAAATATTAGAAATAGAGCCATTGACTATACAAAGAGAAAAAGTATCAACTTTATCGGGGTAAAAAAAGAAAGAGGGGAAAAAGCAAAACCTCATTTCTATGATATTGAAAACGTAACGCTATCTTATTCTTATAATCAAGTAGATCGACACAGTTATGAGTTGGAGAGTTATATTGATCAAAGAGTTAGCACCACTGCCGATTATACTTTTGCCTTTCAGCCAAAACCTGTAGAGCCATTTAAATCGGTTAAGTATTTCAAGAAAAGTAGTTATTGGAAATTATTAAGCGATTTTAATTTTAATTATAAGCCCACAAATATTTCATTTAGCACTAATATTACTAGACAATTTAATAGACAACA
>JAJTER010000107.1 GCA_021299835.1 Saprospiraceae bacterium
TATTTTGGAAAGTTCCAGTCCTTACTCCAAAACTTACTCTCTTTAACTTTGGCAAGAACTGTGTTCCATTCTTCAATGCTCAATTTGTCCTTGATATTTGGGGCATCAATGCCAAAGATATGGTTCAATTCATATCCATTCCACTGACATATTGTTTCATTACACTCCGGAATACTATATACCATTAATTCAATGTAACATTCATGAGTCGGATTCATCTTTTTTAAAGCCAAATACTCACAATAACTGAGCATCTGGTTACCTAAGCCTGATTCAATATGCACAACTTTCATATTATTCCACATTACTTATTTTGATTATATTTTTTCTCTTCGAATCATCTCTCTGGTACTCTATATATGATAGGATAAAAATGAATTGAAATAGGAAACCTGATCCAATCATGTCAGCATTAGAAAACAATTGAACGAATATGCATAGTATATACGGAAGGATATCTCGATAATTATTAATAATTTTGAAAAATATATTTAAATATATTATTAAGCCAATTATCCCGAACCTAATAATTACTAGCCAAAAAGAAGATACAAACATACCATTATCACTTACCATTACTAAAAAATTACTTACATTACCAGCAAGATAATAATCATAAGGATTAGCATATCTGATTCCCAAGACATAATCTGAAGGATTCATTTCTTGAACAACGAAAAGTCCATTCACTAAACGTTCAGCTAGCTCAATATTGGTATTGCTTATCTTATTCATACCGACCTCAAAAAAGGACGAGCTCAAAAGAAGAAAAGCCAATCCTATACCTCCTATGATAATTAATATTTTTAGCCATAACTTAACCTTCTGAGTAAAAATATAAAACAGAAGAAGAATAAATGAGATGGCTATACCTGTGGAAGATGTTGATAAAAATAATGAAATAATTATTATGCCTGCCCATAGCAATTTATTTTCTTTCAATGCCAAAAATAAGGGTACAAGCATAAACGACACAAATGCCTGAGGCTCAATATAGAAAGAAGATGGTCTATCTCCTAATTCATCCAGTCGAGTAAAGTCAAAACCTATTAATGGTAGCTTCAGAGGTTCTACCGATCCTCCCATTCTGGTTAGAAGCACATGGTACAGCAAACCCAAGATACTTAAAATCGCCACATAATTAATCGAGACTATAAGTTTCTTCTTGTTAATTGCTGGAAATATTAAATTAATAGAACCCAAGCATATGATGCCAGATATTGTAGCATTTATGAAATAAAACTGAACTGTATTCATAACAAATAGCCATACTATTTCATGAGCAATATAGAAACTTAAGAAAATTAATATAGGTTTATATATTCTGCTTTTTAAAAAATGGCCACGACAGCGCTTTAATGCAATCAGTATCAAGATAAGCGGCATTACCAATTCCAAAGGAACTATTCCCCATGAATAAACACTGAGTATTGGATAGAGTGCAAATAACATCTCTAGCCAACCGATATCCTTTAAGTGCAAAAAATTTACAATTTTAAACATCTATTCAACTTTTGCCATTTTCCCTTTGATTTTGTTTCTTATGTATGGGAATAGGTGATTAAACCCATTTATCAGAATTTTAATCAACATATACTCACCTCTATTTCTATGCAAGAATATGCACACAGGATTGTTTTTCTTTCTCCTGATACCTTTATATGGCAAACCATCCATATATGGGTATCCCTGCCATCCCTGAAATGTTGGGTCATCAGAAGGTGTTATATTGTATTTTTTACAGAGAGCACTAAGAATGGATTGATCATAACGATGTTCAAAAAAAGTTTCATGTTGAATTTTTCGGTCACATTCTGGGCCAATCATCTCGTAATTCGAAGATACATACAACCATTCATCCAAGAACTTTTTACTATAAGCAGATTTTCTAAAAGCTATAAATGAAGCTTGAAACTGACGACTTTTCCTAACTTCTTCAGTATCTATATTTAGGAACATTAAGACTTCTCTCTTTGTAAACGATTCCTCTAAATATGGGACCTGAGCCACAAATACATCCTCATACATATTATTAATGAGAGGGCTCGCTGATCGATAAAAAAAAGCTGCAGCATCAAGATAGAAAATCACATCTCCATCGGAACATTCTTCTCTAAATGCCTTATTAATAAAATATACTTTCCAAAGCCAAAGACCTGCTCCTTTCTTTACTGACAAGATATCCAAATGTTGATTTCTAAATTCATCATCCATATCTATATCAATGTCATAAACTACTATTTTATCAAATTTACCATATTTCCTTGCGCATTGGGCATTAAAGTCCCTCTGTTTGAAGTATGGAGCATTAGAAAATGTAACGAACACATTCATTTTTACTTATTCCAGATGCCATTGGCACTTTTATTAATTAACTTATTTACTTGAACTTTTCCTAGTATTGCTTGAAAAATAAATAATGCTGAAGGTAAAATCAATACTCCTTGAAGTCCAAATTTACGACAAGTCATAACTAGCATTGGCCAAGCAACTACTGCAAAAAGGCAATAAATAATAAGTTGTATTCTTATCTTTCCAAGGCCGTTCAGTATATTCATATAGATAGCACCTATTGATTGTACTACTGCATAAATTAACATGGCTATTGAAAGCTTTGTATCTACCGAAACACTATCTCCTACCCAAAGTTTGAAAAAGAAAGGTCCTATAAATAACATTATAATTCCAAACCCTATTTCCACATACCAACAAACTTCAAGCTTTTTGACTGTGTTTCTCATCCAATTGAAATCATCTTTAAAAAAGGCATCAGTGAAAGCAGACCAAAAAGGTACTATAATAATCGTCATAATCATATGAAGAATATTATAATACTTGAAGGTAATATTATACTGTGTGACAGCCTCTGGCCCTATTTCTCTTGAGATAATAATATTTATAACCTGAAACAACACAAGCATACTTATTGATATAATAAAAAATTGGACTCCTAGCGAAAGAATATTTTTAATTAATTTTGGTCTAATAAAAGCTGGGTTAGGCGCATATTTTCTATAACTGGTAAAAACAAAAGCATAAAGAGATGATACCAGCATGACTAGAAAAGATACACCAGTATAATAAAGCGCTAAAGAAGTTAAACTACCATCCGATACCTTAGTTAGTACAAATACAACTGCAAGTGAAAACACATCCCCTACACAATTAATAATAGATGCTACACCTGGTTTTTGATCCGCTGTCAATAAAGTACCGAACAAACGAACCACCATATTAAGACAGAAGAACGCTCCAATAATTGTAAAAACCCGCTTTAACTCCGCCCTATAAATAAAATCAACCTTAAGTAGTGTGTCCCAAGAAATATATCTATTTGCAATCATTACTGATATAAATATTGCACTTACGATACAAGTTACTGCAAAATATGTAGTACTAACATACTCGCGTGCAAGCTTTACATCTCCTTTTGTTTGGGCTTCGGTAAATCGATTTCGAAAACCATTGCCTATTCCTAAATCAAAGTAGCTGATCCAAGCTACAATGGAAGATAATGTTAACCAAATACCATACTGTGAAGGATTAACATAGTTTATAGTCAAAGGAACTACTAATAAACTTGTTATAATTGAAATGCCTTTTGTACCTAGAGATAATAAAATGTTTCTAACGACTTCCTGAGATCTCCCTTCTGAATTTAATATTAAATTGATGAATTCAATATTAAATTTCATATTTGATTAATTTTAGTACCAACGTGACCAAAAGATCTAATCTCGCAGAAATTAGTTTCCCCATAGCTTAGTATTGTAATAGTTGATTTCATATTGTTCATAAAGAGGACTCTTCTGAGGAAGTTCATTCTATCTTTCATACAAAACCTACTCTAAGCCTCCAAGCTTTTTAAATTCTTCAAGCATACTTTCCTGTTTATGTAAAATAGTGTAGTTATACTCGCGTAAATCTGCGTTTTCAATACAATTATTAAAATAAAGAATAGATTTCATAAAGGCATCATCAGAAGGAAGATTTCGGGTCTCAATGTCTTGGTTCTTTTTTATTGTATATGTTGGTATGAATCCTGCAGGTGCAGTGAGGATGCGACCACTCATGAGACTACCTTGGCTACCCCAAATTTCTATGTCGCATTTATAGTCGTTATCCATTCCAAATGCCAATTGAGCAACTTGACCTGCTGCGTTAACAACTGTAGCACTACCGTACATCTCCACCTCATATTCGGGCAGATAGTTTACATTGGCAGCTGATAAATGTGCGGAATTACCTAGCAGATAGGTAGCATATTTTATGGTATAACCTCCTGCATCAAGAAGAGCTCCTCCTCCAAGTTTTTTATTATAGCGAAAATCATTGGCAGTTCTACGTGGAAAGCCAAACGAAATGCGGTAGTGACGAATATCTCCTATTTCACCCGAATTTATCACATCTTGTAACGCCTGAAGTTGATCATGAAAGATGAACATATAGTTTTCATGTAATGCAAGTTGATTCTTAGATGCTATATTAATAAGCTCGACAGTATCAGTTATTGAACATGTAAATGGTTTCTCCATAAATACATGTTTCCCATTTTCTAATGCCAACTTTGCCCATTTATAATGCAATGCAGGAGGAAGAGGAATGTAGATGGCATCAATCTCATCTGACTTGATTATTGTCTCATATGATTTGAAAACCTTACTTTCAAAGATTAATGCCTTTTCAAACTCTTTATCCTGCTGTTGCTTAATTTGCTCATCAGATACATTAGTCAAATCCCCAAACCATTCTTCTGGACTTGCAATGGCAATTCCTGCAAAAATAAACTTTTCTGAAGCCTTATTTAATGCCGGCAAAAACCTTCTTAATGCAATTTCAGAAGGACATATAATTCCAATTCTAATCATATTAATAGAAACTTATTTTTGAAATCAATGAGCGTGCTGCAATATTCAAATAATTATTATAAGTAACGAATGAGAGCATTTGATTGAGTGTCATCCAGCAATAATTTTCATCAACCTCAATTGGAAACTCACCACCAACCTCTACAATGATATTTAAATTCTGCTCTTGAAAGAAACGACCTCCTTCTTCACTTTGATAACTGCTATACAAAATGTTTTCTTTTGGAGCATTTAACACTTGTTCCAGATATGGGATGGTATATTCGTTTTTGCCTATGCGATAGTTACCAGTCAAACATTGAACTGTAGGGGCCAACTCAACCACATCAAAGTTGCCAGATTCTAATTTTGCCTGTACAAGGAAGTGAAATATTCCATTTATCTTTTTTACAATGAAAGCTATCAAACCCTCCTGTGCTGAACGAATCATCGGCTGATCCCATGAAATAACCTCACGATTACCAATTTCTACTCTCACACCGATCACATCGAAGTACTTTCCGTTTTCATGACTTACAGTAATACCATCGTAAGCCCAATGCTGCATTTCTGATATACCAATAGGGGTAACCTCAAGATCATACTTAAACTTTAGTGAAGTAATCCAATGAATGATGTCCTGTAAATCATTTATATGGTTAGTTTCACTCAAAACAGAATAGAGAAATGAATCTGGTTTTTCCGACTCTATTCCAGCCATATTCTTTACTGAACTCATCAATTTTAATGAATGTTCCGAATAACTTCCGAATTTGATACAAGATATTACAGTACGACTATCCATATTGACAATATTATCAAACCTAAGCAACTCTTTAATTTGACCAAGTGATACCCACATAAAATTAGTCTTTATAGGTATATCTTCATTCTCGTCAACCTCAACAATAATATTACGATTACGCTTATGAAGGAAACGAGCTCCTTGCTCAGACTGCAATTGATCAATGAGAACCATCACATTTTTTTCTCCATTGAAATACTCTAAATAGTTAGGTGAATCTCCTCCATGAACACGTGTGTAATTTGAACGAGTTGCCTGCAGAGTAGGTGAAAGTTGTACTATATTCAAGTTTCCTGGTTCTATCTTTGCCTGAATTAGAAAGTGCATAACACCATTGAACTTTTTGGCCACAAAACCAAGAAAACCAATCTCAGGTTGGTTAATAATAGGCTGATCCCATTTTGGTATGTCGCGATAATTGGTCTTGACTCGAATACCATCGATACTAAAAAACTTACCTGAATTATGACGAATACGTTCATCACTAAAGTTCCATCCTTTTAACTCGCTGATTGGAATCTGATGTATTTTGGAAACTACTGATTCATTCTGTTGTTTTATCCAAAAAAGTATATCCTGCGTTCTCATGAATGATCCATGACTTAGGGCAGAGACAAGGAAATCTAATTGTACATCTTCTACGTTTCTTGTTCTCATATTGCTACAAATTAAATGTCATTTGAAAAATCTTGAAGTCGTTTATATGGTTTTAAATTAAGTAGCTTTTGAATCTTCAAATCATCAAAGTAAGTATGACCGCTCTCAATGCGAAGATCTTTTTCAGGCCAAGGAACCTCTACGACCTTTGTACCAAATTTTTGAGCTACAATTTCAGCGGCTTCACACAAAGAAAGTGTTTCACCACCGATATTGTAAATTTCTCCATTACTTTTTGGATTAAAAGCTCCTTCAACAATCTGAAAACAAAGATCCTCTACATGAGTAAATGTGCGCTTGATATTGCCACCACCATATAGAGTAATATCATTCCCTAATTTTGCTTGTTTTATGAAAAAGCCAATTGTTCCAAAAGAATAGTCCGTAGAGAGAAGATTGCCATATGGGATACAAATACGAAAAATGGTATAAGGAATGTCGAAACTTGAATTATAAGCCTTCAACAAACCCTCACATGCAATTTTATTGACCGCATAGATTGTCTTAGACTCCATCTCATCAGTTTCCTTTAAAGGTTTATCTATACCTTTATATACCAACCGAGTTGAAGGGAATATAATCTTTGGTCTATAATTAGATTTACGAATAGCTTCAAGCAGATTTAACAAACCAATTTCATTTATTGAATTATATAACTGATACTTTTCGAACCCATTATATGTTCCAGTAATTCCAGCAAACATGAATATGTAATCCACATTAAGATCTATTTTTTCTACAGATTCTGGGTTAGAAATATCTATCTTCTCGAAATTTATATCATCACAATCCATCATGTCATACACATGAGATAAAATTCCTCTCTGCTGTAAGTAAAATGCAAGATGATTCCCAACGTAACCTTTACTACCAATTATTGCACACCTAATCTTCATTTAATATTGTATATATGAATAATACTTCAAGTAGTAGTCAGAAGTTATATTATTTATTTAAGCTTTGTTCAATTAAGATGTCTCTTTACTATATTAATGATTTTTTTATCTGGATAAGCTAATCCAATAGTATTTTTTATTGATTTGTAAGTGTCCCTAAATAACAGACAGTTTAAAATTGAAGAAAAACCCTTTAATTTTAAATTGCATATGAAGAAGACCCGATTTACAGAAACGCAAATTGTTTCGATTTTGAACCAGCAGGAAAGCGGCCGAAGTGTCCGAGATATCTGCCGTGAACACGCCATTGCCGAAGGCACTTTCTATCAGTGGAAGAACAAGTATGGCGGTATGATTGTCAGTGATGTCAAGCGATTAAAAGGGCTGGAGGAGGAAAATTTCAGACTTAAGCGGATGTTTGCTGATTTGAGCTTAGACCATTCGGTTTTAAAGGATGTAATATCAAAAAAAGGCTGGGGCCCTACCAGCAAAGGGAACTGACCGAGCAAATCGTCAAGGAGTATGATTTACCCGTTAGTAGGGCCTGTAAGCTGACCAAATTACCTCGGTCACAGTATTATTATCAAAGCAAGAAAGATGATACTGAAGTGATTGATGGATTGCAGGATTTAGCCTTCAAACATCCATCTTATGGATTTAGAAAGTTATTTGCCTACACTCGGCGGGCGGGTAATGTGTGGAATCATAAGAAGGTTTACCGAGTATATAAACTATTAAAGCTTAACCGTAAGCGTAAAGGGAAAAGAAGATTGCCTGCTCGTGTGAAACAACCACTAGCAACCCAGACAACAATAAATAAGATCTGGAGTATGGATTTTATGAGTGATAGTGTGGTAAGCGGTAGACGCTTTCGTACGTTCAATGTGATGGATGATTGTTCGAGAGAAGCTTTAGCAATAGAGGTAGATAATTCGCTTTCTTCCAAACGAGTAATTCGAACACTAGAGCGCATTATTGAAGACCGAGGAAAGCCAGCCATTCTTCGCTCTGATAACGGCCCAGAGTTTACGTCTAAAGACTTGGAATTATGGTGCCAAGACAATGAAATTACTTTGCAATTCATTCAACCTGGGAAGCCAATGCAGAATGGTTTTATCGAAAGATTCAACCGACTTTACCGAGAAGCAGTGTTAGATGCTTATCTTTTTTTTGATCTAAACGAAGTACGAAAATTAACTATCGAATGGATTGAAGAATATAATTACAATAGACCACATGAAACTTTAGGAAATTTAACTCCTATCGAATGGAAAGAAAAAATGATTAATAACCCAATATCTACAGTTTTGACTGTCTGAAAAAAGGGGTACTTACAGTACCGAGTCTATAAGTTACACATTTAAAAGAATAAGGTCTTACTTTTTTTAATGGCTAAGGAGATTATCTTCAGTTTTGAATGGCTCGCAATTAACAAAAAATCACTAATCTAACACAGTGTTTTTAAAATTTTGAGAATATTATATTCCTTAATATTAAGGATTTAGTCTATCAACTTTTTTCAAACACTAGTCACTTATTTTTAATGTCTTAATAATATTTAGTTAGTAATTTAAAATGTGCCTAAACTATAGCTCAAATTCATTCAAAGTTTTCTTAAGAATTTCAGCTTGTATTTTTGCTTCAGCTAAATTCCAATAATTAGTTTTCAACTGAATCATTCTTTCTTGTAAAAATTCTGAATTTGGACATAAACCTTTTTCATATTTTTGATATACTCCAGGATATTCTTGTATTTCATTCAAAAATAACGGCTCCATGTAAGTCAATTTCCAAGCTGCATAAAAACCATCACCTCCATTTTTTTGAAATAAATCTCTAAATCTATACCAATCAATATTTGGGTTATCCGTATTCAAAACCATAGAATAACTCCAATACGAATTAATACAATAATCAGGAGTATATTGCTTTGTTACTAATTTACTCCCCTGAATTGCATCATCAAAAAGTTTAGCCACTTCAATCCTTACATTCACTAAATCTTGTATTCTTTCCAATTGACCCAAAATGACAGCTGATTGAACCTCTGACATTCTATAGTTATAACCAACAGACACGTGACGACTATAGTTTGGGTCTTGTATGTCATTCCTTGTAATTTTCGCCTGCTTTGCACTTACTCCGGCATATCCTAAAGAAGTAAATCTTCTCGCAACATCAGCATATTCAACATTTTTTGTTGTTAGCATCCCTCCCTCACCACAACTAATATGTTTACTAGCCTGAAAACTATAACTAGAAAAGTCTCCAAAAGTACCTACTAATTTGCCTTTATAATAACCTAAAAAACATTCTGCATTATCTTCAATTAAAAAAAGATTATACTCTTCACATATTTGAATAATCTCATCATATTCAGGTGACAATCCATATAAAGAAACCGTAATAATGGCTTTTGTTTTTTCTGTAATATTTTCTCTAATTGACTTAGGATCAATGTTAAAAGTATTAATATCAACATCTGCAAATATAGGTATTGAACCATTTTGTAATACACATAAAGAAGTACTTGACATTGTCAATGGTGGAACAATTACCTCATCTCCTTCTTTAAGTCCTAATGCATGTAATGCAGTATGCATAGTCGCCGTACCATTTACATGACTAATAGAAAACTCATTCTCAAATATTTCAGAAAATTTTGATTCCATTCTATTTGTGAAAATTCCGTTTTTTGAAGTAGCAAACTCATTTTCTAATGCCTCTAAAACATACTTTTTTTCTAAATCTGATATTCTGTTCAT
>JAJTER010000023.1 GCA_021299835.1 Saprospiraceae bacterium
TTATCCTAATGGTCCTGATTATGCTTTATGGCACAATAAAGCCAGGCAGTTGGATGGTCTTGCCGTCGATTATTCTCCCTCCGATATTGATAAAATACAGAATGGAGACCCTGACGGTATTTTGGGTAACACAGAATGGACGAAACTGATTTTTGAGCCTTTTGCGCCACAATCATATCAAAATCTGAATATTAATGGGGGCAGTAATAAGTTAAAATTCTTTAATAACGTAGCGCGTTTACACCAGGATGGAATTATTAATGGGGTATCTTTTGACAGAATTAACCTAAGGTCCAATGTTGAATATGAGGTGAATACCAATTTTAGCGTTGCTTTAAATATTGCAGGCAGAGTAGAGGAGAGAAAACAGCCGGGAACATCACCAGGTTCTCAAGATATAACCATTGATAATTATAAGAATGTTATTTTCTATTCCATTTTGGCCAGACCCACCTCCCTACCCAATCTGCCCGATGGCACGCCTCTTGGTTGGGGAAACCCTTTAGTGGCCAGAGATCAGTCGGGATTCTATAACCAAAAACGGAAAATTTTTCAAAGTACTGCTAGTTTTATTTATAAATTACCCGCTATTCCGGGACTTAATTTAAAAGCTAATCTGTCATACGATTACGAAAATGGTTTGACTAAACATTTTCGTACCCCACAAAGATTGGCTACCTGGGAATATGCTAAAAGGGAGCTGGTGTATTTTGACCGTCTGATGTCAAAGGATATTGCAAGTAATAAAAACGAATTATCACAGGGATTTAATGATTACCACAGAATAACCACTCAATTATCGGCAGATTATCAAAAAACCTGGGGTAAAAGTGTACTCAATGCCTTAGTTCTTTTTGAGGAGCAGAGCACAAAAACTTCTACTTTTGGTGTAAGTGGTCAGGATTTGCCCCTAACGGCTTTACCTGAATTGAATTTCGCTACGGAATATATTACGAATAGTTTGTATGGAAGTAGGGGTCAAAGGGGAACGCGGGGTATTGTGTCCAGGGTTGGTTATGTGTTGAATGACAAGTACATGGCTGAATTTACAGGAAGGGCTGACTGGTCCTCAAGGTTTGCAAAGGGTAATCGGCTGGGTATTTTTCCCGCAGTGTCTTTAGGATGGAACTTAGATAAGGAAAATTTTTTCCAACAACTTTTTCCTGTCGTCTCCAGATTAAAACTTAGGGCATCGGCAGGCCTTTTAGGAAATGACGATATCGGTGGATTTCGATTCTTAAAGCAATTTAATCTGTCAACGCAACCACAAGTCATTTTCGGAGATAACGCCTATCTTGACCTTTTGACGGGCGCTGTTCCAAGCTATGATATTACCTGGGAAAAAACGGTGACTTATAATGGTGGTTTTGAGGCAGAAATTTTAGACGGTCTGTTTTTCTTTGAATTTGATGCATTTTACAAAGTAACTTCTGATATTCTTCAAAGTGTAGCCGGTATTTTTCCACCGTCCGTTGGAGGTAATTTCCCTTCCGTGGTGAATGCGGGTAAAATGGATGCCAGAGGTTTTGAGGCTATAATTACTCACAGCAGGCAAGTAAGGAAAGATTTTAGTTATCAGGTTTCTGGAAATGTGACTTTTTCACGGAATAAATTTTTGGAAATAGGGGAAAGTCCAAATGTTCCTCCCTGGCAACGAAGAACTGGCCAACCCCTTGGTTCCGTTCTTGGATGGGTTTCGGATGGTCTGTTTCAGAATGCAGAAGAAATAGCCACGGCAGCGCTCACCACGTATGAGATAAAACCTGGATTTATTAGATATAAAGATCTGAATGGTGATGGAGTAATTAATTTTGCAGACAGAACCTGGATAGGCAGAAGCCCCATTCCTGAAGTTATCTTAGGACTAAATCTGAGTGCAAATTATAAGAATTTATCCGTTAGCGCATTTTTTCAAGGGGCTACCCGAACAGACCTTATGCTTACAGGAGAATATCTTGGTGCTGGATTTTCTGACGGAACTTTTTTTACTCAACCTTTTAAATGGGGAGCCAACACGCCTTATTTCATATTGGAGAATACCTGGCAAAAAGAGGGCGACCTTACAGAATTTCCCCGTTTGACTACCATAACTCCCTTTAATAATAATCTGTCAACGGACTTTTGGAAAAGAGATGCTTCCTATATCAGGTTAAAAACGGTCGAAGTTTCCTATTCCTTTATGCTCAAATCCAGTAAAAATGCAGGGCAGAAAAAGATGAGTGTATTCTTTAGTGGAACCAATTTATTTACGCTGAGCAAACTGAAATATATTGATCCTGAGGCTCCTACGGTAAATAATGGTTTTTATCCGCAGCAGAAAGTGTATAATTTTGGTATTAACATTTCAATTTAATGGATATGGGAAAGTACGTTATTGTTTTATCGATATTTCTTGTAAGTTGTTCCAATACCATAGATTTTGTTCCTACAGATAGTTACAATGAAATTGCAGTGTGGGAAAACGAACAAAGTGTCAATCTTTATATCAATTCTTTTTACCGGATTTTTAACGAATATTTTATATTCGGGAATAAGCCCATTGGTGGTGATGCTACCATGTCAGATGGTTTGACTGATTTGGCAAAATATTCGTCCAATTCTCCCGGAGAGGGCACGGCCAATCTGATTATGACGCAAGATGGTTATACTTCCGTTGCGGCCAATCATTTCAGTGTATGGGCCAATGCATACGCCTGGAATCGACGAATGCTTGAATTTCTGGATGATCTTCAAAAATATAATACCAAATTTTCAGAACCTGTTCGCTTGCGAATGGAGGCAGAAGTCAGATTTTTTAGAGCTTATATCTTTTTTCTAAATTACCGGAGTCACGGCCCTTTTATCATCAGGCGTTCCCTTAATGACCCTGTGGAAATGGCAATAAATAGTGAAAAGGATTGCTGGGATTTTATTGAAACAGATTTTGAGTTCGCTGCAGCCCATTTGCCTGCTTCATGGCCGATAAATACGGGTGATGGCAGAGTAACCAAATGGGCAGCGCTTGCCATGAACGCCCGGGCCATGCTTTATGCCGAAAGATGGCAAAAAGCGGCAGATGCGGCAAAAAAAGTAATCGACGAAGGCGGTTTTGAACTGGAACCAAATTTTGCTGACATTTTTTTGAATGATAAAAGAAGGAAAAGTAAAGAGCATATTTTGGTGAAAAAATATCGACACACCAATGGTCTATTTCATGGTTTGGATGAAACCATTGCTCCAAGTGGTGATATTCAAGGTAAAGGAGGCCGTTTATGCCCTACCCAGGAATTAGTCGATGCCTTCTTTATGGAAAATGGTGCTGATTTTAATCCTTCTTCTCCTTTTGATTCTACAATGTACCTGCAAAGAGAAAGTAGATTTTATGCGACGATTCTCTATAATGGGGCGCCCTGGAAAGGAAGGACTGTTCAGACCTGGGAAGGAGAAAATGCTTCCGTTGGAAATGGTTTAGATCGTTTCCTTGCCTACAATAGTTCGCCATACCCGAATACGACCGTTACTGGTTACTATTTTAGAAAACTAGGCGATGAATCTAATCTTAATTTTGATCTGGCGTATAGAAAAAGTGATCAGGACTGTATAGAAATAAGATTGGCCGAGGTTTATCTTATTTTGGCGGAAGCATTCATAAACCTCAATAAAAGGTCGGAAGCTGAACAGTGGATTCTCAAAGTACGCAACCGGTCATTACAAAAGGATGTGACTACCCTCAAGCCCGATATTAAGGCTGAACTAGTGCGTGAACGTATGGTCGAACTGGCCTTGGAAGGTCATAGGTTCTGGGATTTGCGACGTTGGAAAATGGCCGCTTCTGTTCTGCATGGTAAAAAGTTTCATGGCGCCAAAATTACGAAACGTGCCAACGGAAAATTAGTATTTGAAAGAGTGGCCGTTGATATCAATACACGAATTTACCCTGATCGTTTTGATAGGTTTCCTTATCCTATCAATGAATTGAATAATAATTCTAAAATAACAACGCAACCCAATGGCTGGTAAACAATATATTATGGGAATAATGGTGGTAGCTATCTGTTTATTCTTTGGCTGCCAAAAGGAACAGGTCTTTCCGCAAAGTACCAATAATACCCTCTTGAGTATTTCCCTCGCTTACTCAAAAGATCCATTAAAAATCTATCCACCAATTGCTAGTGATCTGGTGAAAGGTGAATTGCAATTTAAAATTCCGCCATTGCAAAATGCCTCATTCTCCTTGATGCGTGTCAATATTGTGGTGCCTACCTCAGCAATCATAGTACCCGCATTTAAGGGAAATACAGACCTGTCCAAACCCTATCGATTTTCTGTCATAGCAGAAAATGGAGATAAGAAAGATTACTTAATCGTTGTTTATAACTAACTAAAAACTTGTTTAATCACTCTAAAATTAGTAAAACATGTACCATTCATTTTTAATACCAAAGAAAATTAAAAGTCCGGGTTTACTCCTTTTCGGAACCATCTCTTTTATGCTATTTCAAATGTCCTGTAAAAAGGAAGCAGCGGAGGTGATAGATACCAATCTTTCCAAGTATATCGTAGAGAAGGTTAAAGTGCTCACTACCAAAGGAGAAGATCTGAATGCCCAAACTACTATTACCAAATTAAGTGAAGCCGAGTACACGGTAGACGCCATTGTGCCTGATGACGGTAACGACGGCAGAAGATTTAAAGTAGAATTTCAGTACCCTGCAGGGATTACCCCCATTTCGGTAACTCCTCTGTTAACAGATTCTATAGACTTTTCTATTGCTAAAACGTTCACTGTTAAATTTACAGAAACTGCAACGCGTAAATATACCATTAACATTATAGAACAGGCGCCGCAAGCTCCGGTCATTACAGCTTTTTCTATTACGGGTGCCGAACAAACAGTCATTGAGGAAGATACAAGAAGAATCAGTGTCAGAGTACCTCAGGGTTCAAATCTTACCGCCATTACTCCGAAGATTACGTTGACACCTTCTACGGCTGTCATTGTAGGTGGAGAAAAAGCGTTAGATTTTACGAATCCTCAATCTATAACGGTTAAAAACGGAGGTTCCTCGAAAACTTATTCCATAAAAGTGGAAGACTACGGCTTTACTAAAATCACTAAACTTTTAGACCGTTCTCTGGCTTCTTCGTTGAGGCCAGGTGCTTTTGCCACCAAATCAGAAACCTCTATTGCCTTAGATTCTAAAGGAGAATTTGCTTTTGTAGCTTATGCAGATGGTATAAAAAAATACAATCTGGCCTCTCCCACCTCTGAGCCTACAGATCTGAATGTGGCTTATGCTGATGGTAAAAAGGCAAGTTTTAAAATACTTCAAAATGTAGGGACGGTTTTACTTGGTTGTAATAATCCCTGGGGTGGAGGAGAAGTAATCGTCAGTGCCTGGCCAACAACAGGACCTTCTGACGTTCCTGTGGAGGTCGCGAGAATTCCAGTTCCTACGGGTGGAATTATTCAGAATTTCCACGTGAAACAGGAGGGTAACAATATCATCGCCTATTTTGTGGACAGAGCACCACTCCGTAAAAGTCCGAAAGAAGATCCGGTTTTATATATTGCTACCATACCCGTTGCTTCCGTTTTGGCCGGTCAGAAGGTGACGGCCTTTACGTCAAATCAAAAAATAAGTGGATTATTAGCAGCCGGTGCGGGAGATGGTCCCAATATAGAGTTGTTGCCTATACCAAATTCAAATGAGTTCTTCTATAATTCAGGAACCTCAGCGCCAACTATTTTGAATAATTCCCTGGCGAGTCCGGCAGCATTTTCAGGAGCTTTGGTCAATGGTTCTTCCGTGGGAATGAAGGCATTTGAACACAATAGAGGAAAATATGTTATGTGGGGCGTATTTTCCTGGTCAACCAATGCAGCTAATCCGAAAGCCAGCAAATTTGTTCTGCTTGATGTTACTAAAAAAGGGTACCGAAGCAGTATTACCGAGATAAATTCGGAATTGGCTAATTCGAAATTTACCCTTTGGAATAATGTGCAGAAAATTGATGTAGGTCTTGGTGGTATTTCAGGGGAATTAGGTGATTTTTATTGCCAGACTGCCTTCGCAACGACTGCTGCGGGAAAACTTAGATTAGCTTGTATGTCCGCACAAAACGGATTTGTTGTATATGAAGTTGATTAACATTTTATTTTTTTAATGAGTGAATTAATAGGGTCTTTATCAGTTAGTCGATAAAGACCCATTTTCAAAGGAGTGTAAAAAACAAAATAACGTGAAAGTTTTTCAAATTTTAATTGGATTGGTCTGGTGTTTTTCTACGATGTCTTCGGGGTGTAAAATTGCTGAGTTGCCTACCGACAATATAGAAAATTTTGAAATCGATAGTATTAAGGTTTTCAGTCCAAATAATGAACCACTTTATGTCAATTATAATATAAATGGGGGTAGAATAGATGCGCTCGTTGAAAATGATGGTATAACGGGTAATTTTTTTAATGTTAAGTTCGTTTTTCCTAAAGGTATTACTCCATTGAGTATTACGCCCGATATGTCAATACCCATAGATTTTAAAGTCCCTGTCATTGTCGATATTCAATATACTAAGACCATAAAAAAAACATATACTTTTACGCTGAATGAGGAACCGTTAAATCCTGCTAAGTATATTATTGAACGTGTTGACGTATTGAATGACGATAACTCGGTGTCAAATATAAAACTATCGCAGGCGGGAAATGATTACATTGGCCTTTCCTACAATCAATCTGCTGGAAAGAGATATAAACTTAAACTTACTTTTCCCTCAAAAATTACGCCACTTTCAATTACTCCTGATCCCAATGCTCTCACCGACCTAAGTAAAGAAGTCATTTATACGGTGAAGTATGATGATCAGGTGTCAAAAACGTACTCGGTTAAGATAGGGAATTATAATACCAACACGTTTACGCGAAAAATAGTGAGAGGAGTTTGGGTAAGTGATGTTGGTAGTGATGTTTTTGCTACAAATGCAAATATTGTAGAATGTGTTAATATATGCAAAGACATTGGCATTAATACCATTTTTGTGGTCACTTATAATGATGCAAAAACGAAGTACAAAAGCCAGGTGATGAAAGATTATATGGGGGTGGAAATCGATCCGAAATATGCAGGACGAGATCCGTTGGCTGAAATGATTGAAGCAGCAAAACCACACGGAATTAAGGTGGTCGCTTGGTTTGAATATGGCTTTGCCTCCGTGTATGGCGATAATTCCGGAGGTGCCTTAGTGGCAAAATATCCTTCCTGGGCCTCAAGAGATGCAGCAGGAAATATCACAGAGAAGAATAAATTTTATTGGTTGGACGCCTTCAATCCCGAGGTACAACAGTTTGTCAAAAAACTTATGGTGGAAGTGGTGGAAAAATATCCCGATCTTGCTGGGGTTCAAGGCGATGACAGGCTTCCTGCTTTGGCTTCCAACGGGGGGTATAATGCTTCTGTCACTGCAAGGTATAAAACAGAAACTGGACGAACAGCTCCTTCTAACTATCTGGACTCGCATTGGCTTCAATGGCGTGCAGACAAATTATCCGATTTTGGGGAATATATCTTTAAGCACATAAAATCGTTGAAAGGGGAACAGATGGTCTCCTGGTCACCTTCTCCTTTTAGCTGGTCATTACAAAATTATCTGCAAGATTGGCCGGAATGGTTGAGAAGGGGTATAGTGGATCATGTCCATCCCCAACTATACAGATATAATTTTAATGATTACAAAGCTTCCTTTGATCAGGCCATGAATAATATGTCGCCGTTCAATGGTAAAGAACTTATTTTTAGCCCCGGAATATTAGTTGGTATCGGGAGCGGAGATAGTGTCACTCCCGCAATTTTAGACCAGAAATTAGCCTATAACAGACAAAGGGGGATTGAAGGGGAAACGTATTTTTATTACGAACGAATAAGGAAAAATAAGGGTTTTCAAGAGGTAATTAAAAAATATAATCAATAAGAGAGTAATTATAAACGGTTCGGGTATAGTATTTATTTAATTGAATATTAGATAAGGAGTATCTGGACCGTTTTTTTACCTTCGTTTTTCATCAATAGAGCTATTTTATAAAGAAAGTTTATCAGGTATTCACATTTCTGGTTCTGTTAATTTTATAATCCAACGTCAGAGAAAAATCCCAAAATGTATTTTGTCCCCAATATTTAATTTTTCAAGTTCGGAACTTGGAAAAGGAAATTGGTAGGTTTTGCCATCATATAAAAGGGTGACCTGGCTCATTTCAGACACACTCATTTCCTTGGAAATAAGGATACCCTGTACCGACAAATTCTTTTTTTCAATGTAATGGTAGTCCAAAAGTTTTTCATTTTCAAATTGTAAAAACCGTTGGGCATAAGGTTTAATTTCTGAAATTTGATGGCTAACCACGAAGGTGGTCATCGAATTTTGTTGGTGTATTTCATAAATAAATGATTGAACTGTCTTTTTTAGCGATTCATCTAAGGCAGAAAAGGGTTCGTCCAACAGTAAAAGAGCCGGTTTTGAAATGAGCGCTCTGGCAATAGCGACCCGTTGTTGTTGTCCTCCGGAAAGTTGATGAGGGTATCGTGTTAAATAATTATCTAATCCCAGGGTGTCGAGTATGCTTTGCAAATATTTCTTTTCAACCTTTTTTTTGCAGGCAAAAATTATATTATCTAAGGTATTCATATTTGGAAATAAAGCATAATCTTGAAAAACCATGCCTATATTTCTTTCCTGAGGAGGAATACATTGTTTGGTTTTGGTGTCATGCCAAACCTGCTCTCCCCAACAAATAGTTCCATTTTGGGGTTGAATAAGACCGCTGATAAGCCTTAAAAAGGTCGTTTTCCCGCTCCCCGAAATACCTGAAATAGAGACATATTCACCAAGAGGTATTTGCAGATTTGCCTCTATTTTTTGAATTCCCTGCAAGGTCGAAAAGGAGTGAAAAAGGTCTATAGAAAAATTCATTTCCTTACTAATTAATGGTTTTTTTTCTCCACAAATGGACGAATCCAAGAAGTACCAGGGTTATAAAAATAAGGGTTAAGGCATATTGATTTGCCTGCTGATAATTCAACGATTCTACGGCGTCATAGATGGCCATGGCCGCCAACCTCGTTTCGCCAGGTATATTTCCGCCAATCATTAAAACAATGCCAAATTCTCCCATAGTATGGGTAAAAGTTAAGGCAATAGCTGTATAAATTGCTGGTTTGCAATTGGGTAATTGGACTTTGAGCAGTGTTTGCCATTTTGATTTTCCCATTAAATAAGAAGCTTCGATGAGTTGTTTTGGTATTTTTTCGAGTCCGGCATGTATCGGCTGTACCATAAAGGGTAAACTGTAAATGATGGATCCCAATACTAATCCTGTAAAACTAAATATTAGTTTTACATCGAATAATTCTATGAAAATGAAACCTATATATCCATTAGGGCTGAGCAATACCAATAAGTAAAACCCTATAACGGTAGGGGGTAAAACCAGGGGAAGGGTCACTATAATTTCTAATATTGATTTTAAGATACCCTTGCTTCGTGAAAGATATAAAGCTATGGGAATACTTACGGCAAACAAAATAACCGTAGTTAATGAAGCTAGTTTTAACGTTAAAAAAAGGGTTTGAAAAAAATTCTCTTCCAAGGTTTTACTCTTTATCAGGCAATTGATAGCCGTTTTTTAACAATATATCTTTTACTGTTGGTGTTTTCATAAATTGACTAAAAGAGGTACTTGCTTTCATATTGTTTTCTTGTCCCCACTGCGTTATGACGAAACCTTGATAAATAGGTTCGTATAAATGGTTTGGAACTTCCTGCCAGTAACCCTTATTTTTTAATTCAGGTGAAAATAATACCGATTTTGAAATAAATCCTACCTCGCAAACCCCTGAGTAAATGTATTGGGTAGCCTGCGCTATGCTCTCTCCAAGGATCACTTTAGAAGAAATTTTCTTCCAAAGTCCAGCTTTTTCTAAAGCTAATTTAGCTTGAAAACCGTAAGGAGCAGTGTTTGGATTCGGTAAGGATATTTTGTTTACGTTGCTATTAGTCAATAGATTAAATAAGTTTTTGTTTTTTAAATCCTTCCTATTGGTCCAAAGAACGAGTGAACCAATAGCATAGATGTGTTGCTGTCCAATACCCATTCCTTCCGTGATGATTTTTCGGGTAAACAGGGTGTCAGCTGACACAAATAGATGAAATGGAGCTCCATTCAGTATTTGATGAGTCAATTTTCCAGAAGCACCGATCATTATTTCCACCTTTATATTTTCCTTTTTTTCAAAAAGTAAAGCGATGTCGCGCATCGCAAATTGCATATTTGCCGACACAGCTATGTTTATGGTCTTTTTAGGAATTTTTCTTTCCGAAGGCTCGCAACCCAAAAAGATAAAGAAGAAAAACAGAAGGAGAAATCTCATAGTGAATAAATATGCTGCCGTTTTTTTTACCTCGGTGAAATAGGTGTAGTCTTTATATTAATCCTACTTATTAGGTAGTGTTTAATAAAAGTGTTAATATTGTTCTCTCGATGGTTAAAGTTATCATTATTATCGTTTATTTTTAACTTTGAATTCCTAAAACGCTAAATCAAGAATCTTGGCTGATAATATTTTTCCACATTTTGATCAAATGATCTCCAGAGAATTTCGTGAAAACAAACTTGGGCAACGGAGTAAAGTTATTTGGTTAACGGGTTTATCTGGGTCGGGAAAAAGTACCATTGGACTTGCGCTGGAGAAAAGGCTTTTCCAGGAAAATTTTGTCGCTCAGTTATTGGATGGGGATAATATCAGATCGGGTATTAACAAAAATTTAGGCTTTAGCGAGGAGGATAGGAAGGAGAATATTCGAAGAATTGCGGAAATTGCTAAACTTTATCTCTCCAGTGGTATCATTACCATCAATTCATTTATTTCACCCACCGCAGAAACGAGAAATATAGCAAAGGAAATCGTTGGAGATGCCGATTTTCTGGAAATTTATATTAACGCGCCTATGGCAACTTGCGAATCACGCGATGTCAAAGGTTTATATAAAAAGGCGCGCGCGGGTGAAATTCAGGGATTTACCGGGGTTAATCAGGTCTATGAGGAACCTGAAAATCCAGCCCTTGAATTAAGAACCGACTTATTGGGCGTTGATGAGGCAGTAGATAAATTATTTACATTTCTTAAAAAGCATATTATTTTACCCTAGGCATATTTTATTATGGAACAATTTAATTATCGTCTTGATTACCTGAGGGAGCTGGAATCGGAATCCATTTTCATAATTCGTGAAGTGGCGGCGCAGTTTGAAAATCCTGTGATTCTCTTTTCGGGGGGTAAAGACTCAATTTTGGTTACACATCTGGCAAGAAAGGCATTCTATCCGGCAAAGATTCCATTCCCTTTATTGCATATTGATACAGGTCATAATTTTGAGGAGACACTGACTTACCGGGACGAAATGGTCAGCAGACTGGGCGTTCGTTTGAAAATTGCATCGGTGCAGGAATTAATTGATACCGGGGAATTGACAGAAGAAAACGGTTTTAACGCTACTAGAAATTATTTGCAAACCCCTGTTCTTTTGAAAGCAATAGAAGACGGCAAATATGATGTAGCCCTCGGCGGTGCGCGACGTGACGAAGAGAAAGCCAGAGCAAAAGAGCGTTTTTTCTCCCATAGAGATGAATTTGGCCAATGGGATCCAAAAAATCAACGTCCGGAATTATGGAACCTTTTCAATGGAAAGAAACGTCCGGGGGAACATTTTAGGGTATTCCCCATAAGTAATTGGACAGAACTTGATGTTTGGATGTATCTGGCGGTAGAAAAAATTCCTCTTCCCTCCCTTTATTTTAGCCATACCCGTTCCGTTTTTGAAAGAGACGGTATGCTTCTCGCTAATCATCCCGCTATTTTACGACGGGAAAATGAAGTTCCATTCGATGAAATCATTCGTTTTAGAACCATCGGGGATATAACTTGTACGGGAGCAGTTCGGTCTCCAGCTACTTCTTTAGTTGATATCATCGAGGAAGTGGCAACATCAAGAACGACGGAAAGAGGAGGTCGAGCAGACGATAAAAGGGCTGAAACGGCCATGGAGGATAGAAAAAAGCAAGGCTATTTTTAAAGTTTGAGTTTGTAATTATGAATCAGGAAAAAGCAGAACTACTACGTTTTACCACGGCTGGTAGCGTAGATGATGGAAAAAGTACCCTCATCGGGCGTTTGTTATTTGACGCAAAAGCAATATTTGAAGATCAATTAGAAGCGATCAGACTTACCAGTGAAAGGAGAGGGGGCGATGAAGTTGATTTGTCACTCCTTACCGATGGTCTTAGAGCAGAAAGAGAACAAGGTATTACTATTGATGTAGCTTACAGATATTTTTCTACCCCAAAGCGTAAATTTATTATCGCAGATACCCCGGGGCATATCCAATATACCCGAAATATGGTTACGGGTGCCTCGACGGCGAATGTCGCTCTCGTTCTGGTAGATGCCAGACACGGGGTTATTGAGCAAACTAAAAGACATGCTTTCTTAGCGTCACTTCTGCAAATCCCGCACCTGGTCGTTTGTATCAATAAAATGGATCTGGTAGATTATAAGGAGGATATTTACAATAATATAAAAGCCGAATTTGAAAAATTTAGTTTCAAACTGGATGTTAAGGATGTACATTTTATTCCCATCTCAGCCCTAAAAGGGGATAATATCGTAGATAGATCCCAGAATATGCCTTGGTTTGAGGGTTCAACCTTGCTTTATTACCTTGAAAATGTGCATATCGGCAGCGACCATAATTTCATCGATGCCCGTTTCCCTATTCAGCATGTGATTCGCCCAAATACTGATGAATTTCATGATTATAGAGGCTATGCTGGTAGAGTGGCTGGTGGAATTTGGAAAAAAGGAGATCAGGTGACCCTACTCCCTTCTGGTTTCCAATCCAAAATAGCAAAAATCGATTCTATGGACGGTGAATTGGAAGAGGCTTATCCTCCACTTTCTGTTACGATGTTGTTAGAAGATGATCTCGATTTAAGCAGGGGTGAAATGATTGTCAGGGAAAATAATCAGCCTAACGTTGATCAGGATATTGAATTGATGATTTGTTGGTTTTCTGAAAAACCTATGCAACTCAACGGTAAATATACCCTCTTTCACACGACAAGGGAAGCTCGTTGTGTGATAAAGGAAATACGCTATAAGCTGAATATTAATACCTTACATCGGGATCAAGAGGATTTGAAAATTGGAATGAACGATATAGGTCGTATTTCTATCAGAACAACTAAACCTTTATTTTTCGATAGTTATCGGAAAAATAGAATTACTGGCAGTGTTATTTTGATTGATGAGGGTACCAATGCAACTGTGGCGGCGGGAATGATTATTTAGCATTAATAAATTATCCATGCCCTATTTAATATCCTTTTTTCTTTGTCTTTGTTTGTCGCTATTTGGAAAAGAAAAACCTAAGCCAAATATCATTTTCATTCTTACCGACGATCAACGGTGGGACGCATTGGGTGTTGCTGGAAATTCTATAATCAAAACACCGCAAATGGATGAACTGGCAAAAAAGGGTGTTTATTTTAAAAATGCTTTTTCAACCACCCCCATTTGTGCCGCCAGCAGAGCGTCTATTTTAACAGGTTTGTATGAACGAACCCATAATTATACTTTTCAAAAACCTCCTTTGCAAGTTAAATATACGAACTTGATGTATCCCAAAATCTTAAAGGAAAATGGATATCATGTTGGGTTTTATGGAAAATTAGGCGTGGTAATAGATCGTCCTGAGCAATATTTTGATGAAAGCGATTTTTATGATCGCGGTCCAAGGTCCGATAAGGGAGGATATTTTTATAAAAAACTGGGTTCTGATACTGTTCACCTTACTCGTTATGCAGGTCAACAGGCTCAAGACTTTATTTCAAATGCTCCAAAAGACAAGCCATTTTGCCTTTCTGTTTCTTTCAGTGCGCCGCATGGTCATGATTCATCGGTAGAGCAGTATTTTTGGCAGAAAAAATCTGATGCCTTGTATGAAAAGGATATTATTCCTGAACCTTCCTTAGGGGAAGACCTTTATTTTGACAGATTACCGATAGAGGTTAAAAATGGATTCAACAGGGTAAGATGGAAATGGCGATTTGATACTCCTGAAAAGTATCAACGCATGATGAAGGGATATTATCGGATGATCACCGAAATTGATGATGAAATTGGTGCTTTGAGAAACCTGTTGGCAAAAAAAGGGCAGGCTGAAAATACTATTTTTATCATCATGGGTGATAATGGATATTTTACGGGGGACAGGCAATTGGCGGACAAATGGTTAATGTACGATCCTTCCATCCGCATTCCTCTTATCATTTATGATCCAAGATTGCCAAATAAGTCCCGCACCGTATCGGATATGGTTTTGAATATTGATATCACTCCATCTATTCTTGATTTTGCGGAGATAAAATCACCGGTAAATTATCAGGGAGAAAGTTTGAAACCCTATCTTAATCGTCCTGATTATTCTTTACACCGGGATTTCATTTTGATTGAGCATCTTTGGAAATTACCTGATATACCATCCAGTGAAGGCATCAGGACAGAAAAATGGAAATATTTCAAGTATAGATACATTCAAGCTCCGGAAGAATTGTATGATTTGGAAAATGATCCCATGGAAACCAAAAATCTGGCACAGGAGCAAAGTCATCAAAAGATACTCAAAAAACTTAAAGACAAATTTACCAGGAAGGTTCAGCAATTAAGGGAGGAACAACTTTTTTAAAGTCATTTATAGTTATTAATTCAGATTAAACCGTACATTAACCAAGAAACCAAGAAGGATTACATTGCTATCAGAAGTTCTGAAATAAAAGGCATCATGTAAAATTACCTTGCTTAAAAAATTGGATAAAAGCTAACTGACTTATTAGAACCATTGAAGTTTAGTTGAAAAAAACGTCGATTAAAATAATTAGCTTTGATGGCAGAAGGGAGGTTGGAAAATGAAACATTGAGGCATAACGGGCAATTTTTTGCTTTGACATGGATAACACAAACTCAGTAGGTAGAATACTAGAACCTTGATGTCATAATATCCGATAACTATCGTGTAAAATAATCAAGGAACCCAGTTCAGAATTCAGAATAAAAAATTACACAATGAATAATCTACCTATCATATCACAAAAGCACATCGAAAGTCAGATTTTTACCATTCGAGGTTTACAAGTTATGATAGACCGTGATTTAGCCGAGATGTATCAGGTGGAAACTAAAGTCTTAAATCAGGCTGTAAAAAGAAATTCAGAACGATTTCCTATTCAATTCAGGTTTCAACTAACTGAAAATGAGAAAACTGAACTAGTCACAATTTGTGACCGGTTCGATTCATTAAAGCATTCTTCAAGTAATCCAAACGTTTTCACTGAACAAGGTGTAGCAATGCTTTCTGCTGTCTTGCGAAGTAAAATTGCAGTACAAATAAGCATCCAAATTATAAATGCTTTTGTTGAAATGCGAAAATTCATCGCTAATCATTATGGATTATTGCAACGAATGGAAGGTATTGAACGCAAGCAAATCGAAACTGACCAAAAATTTGAACAGGTATTCAAAGCCCTGGAAAGCAAAAACGCCATCCCAAATCAAGGCGTATTTTTTGAGGGTCAAGTTTTTGATGCTTATGAATTGGCTTCCAAAATCATTCGTTCTGCTAAAAAAAGTATTGTGTTAATTGACAATTATATAGACGAAAGCACTTTAACGCATTTATCCAAAAAAACAAAAGTGGTAAAGGTGCTATTATTAACAAAAACCATGTCAAATAAACTAACTTTAGATGTAAAAAAAGCCAACGAACAGTATGGTGATTTTGAGATAAGGGTTTTTGTCAACAGCCATGACCGCTTTATAATTATTGATAATTCCGATGTGTATCACTTGGGGGCTTCGTTAAAAGATTTAGGTAAAAAATGGTTCGCATTTTCAAAGATGGACAAAAGCTCCGTTTCAAATATCATAAAAGAAATCGGCGATGAGTAAAGAGAAATTGATATCAATGTTTAGATTTCCTAAGTTTAAGAACGTGAGGGAATGCCTCGGTTTCAAGAACTTGGGCAAATCAAACGGCGTGGAACATCCAACGCACCCCAAATTTATCATTTAAAGCACCATACGTTCCGATAGGTTGGGGAATAAATGGATCGGTGACATTGGCCTCTCTTGAAAGCAGGTCAAATAGCTTTTGGGTATCCTCCACTTTTCCGCCACTGATGTACAGACATTGCATATTACCTCTAACAGGTTCTTCCTGAGGTAATAACCAATCAGAAGTGGAGATATCCAGCCATTCGCTTTGTAACCTTCCATTCAATATTTTTTCCTGGAAATGTTCTGGAAAATGCATTTTCATGGGAGATTCACCAATACTGGTGAGATTCAAATCGCCACCAAGACATTCCTGGTAAAAAGTCATAGCCTCTCTGGCCTGACCGTCAAAAAGCAAGTAAACAGATTGTTTCATGGTATGAGTTTAAACATTTATCAGCAAGATTTATAAAACGTAGTGGGAATGGCTTCCAGGTTCTGCTCTATTTTTTTTGCTGCATTGGTAACAGATAATCCACCAAGATTAGTGCATCTTAAGGTATGATGAATCTCATCGCCGACGGCTTTCATGGTCTCAATCACCTCGTCCAGGGGAATTAAAAATGCATAATTTGACAAGGCCATATTGGCACATGCTACCGCATTGGAAGCAGCCATAACATTTCTTCCAAGGCAGGGAGCTTCCACCCGATTACCAATGGGATCACAAATAAGACCCAGTGAATTTTGTAAAGCAAGGGAGGCGGCACCAATGGCTTGTAACAGCGTTCCACCTTTTAAGCCAACCAAAGCGGCTGCGGCCATTCCGCCAGCGGAGCCCGTTTCGGCCATACAACCTCCTACTTCAGCCGCAAAAGTGGCATTTTTTGCTATAAAAACACCAATTAATCCCGCCGAGAGTAAGGCCTTTACTATTTCCTCTTCAGGGAGGTTCATTGAATGTGCCATACCAAAAACTGCACCGGGCAATGCGCCACAAGAACCTGCGGTTGGAGCAGCAACAATGATGCCCATAGAACTTTTTACCTCCATAACCGCAGAAACATACATCGTAATTAAATTATTGGCGTCACCGCCCAACAATTTATGGGATGATAATTTATCTTGAAAGAGTAAGGATTGACTACCTAAAATCCTGTCATCATAATGAGTTCCCTTTAATCCTGTTTGAATGGATTGACTCATTATTCCGACGATTTTCCGCATCATTTCAAACACTTCGGTTTCGGAAATATTACCCCTTAACGCTTCATATTTTACCGCGAGTTGCCATAATTCAAGATTTTTGTCCTCATTATATTCAAACATTTCCTGACAGTTATTGAAAGGAACTTCCATGTCTTTTCTGGCCTTAATGGGTAAAACCGGATGAATAATCTTAATTTTTGCAACCCCATCCTGTTGACGTAACTTATCCAATACATATTTTGGAATCAAATCCTGGGTTTTAATTTCCAAAAAACAGGAAACTCCGGCGTGGTATTCCATGAATTCAGGAGATATGGAATCAAGAATAATAGGAAAAAGAGAGGAAGGATTATCACAATATATCAGGGTTTCGAAATAATCTCCTGTCATGGAAACCTTATTCTGGTCGATGTCTATCACCTCAATCATGCCCCCACCAGTGGAAATGGCAGTTAAAGAATGAATTTCATTTGCATTGGATAAGGTTAATTTATAAGTATTTGGATGATCTGCCTGAATATCTTTAATTTCTATATGAACAAAAATACCATTTGATTCCAGGTGATTTTCTGATAAGGGGAGCCTTTCATCATAAGCCTCCCAACCCATGAATCCACCAAAAATACCCATATCTGAGCCTTGACTTTTATGTGTGGTGGCAAGAGATCCGTTTGGATCAAATTCAATGTAAATATTAGTCAATTCGTTGTTCATCAAATCCCTGCACATTCTACCAATCCTTAGCGCTGCAGCACAATGGGAACTGGAAGGACCGCGCATGACAGGTCCGATGACATCATTGAAAATACTTGGGCTTGCACTCATTTTCATTTATTTGAGGATTCATTACATTTAACCAAAATAGCTCTTTATCTTAGATATTCATAATGTTCATGCGGTTGAATTTTAAACAAAAATAAAATGAAGGAAATGGTTACATTTATATGGATCATATTGGGAATATTGACCTGTTGGTTCTCCATAACCTTTGTCATGGATTTCCTGAAGCATAAGAATAATCTGGAAAAGGTTAGTTGGTTAAAGACAGGATTGATTGGTTTCTTTGTAAACTTCATTGATGTTTTAGGCATTGGGGCCTTTGCCCCACAAACGGCCTTACTCAAATTCACCGGGCAAACGGAGGATAAATTGCTGCCAGGAACCTTAAATGTAGCGAATACAATACCTGTATTAATTCAAGCGATTATTTTCATTACCGTCATAAAAGTGGAGCCCATCACCTTAATCACCATGCTCCTATCGGCGGCTGTTGGTGCTGTTTGGGGAGCTGGCATTGTTTCCAGATTAAAAGTAGATCATGTCAGATTAATTATGGGTATTGCCCTAATTATCACCGCTGGTTTTATGGTAGCGGTAAATATGGAATGGATAAAGGGCGGAGGGACCGCCATTGGTTTATCTGGATATAAATTAGTATTTGCCATAGCGGTCAATTTCTTGCTGGGGGCTTTAATGACGGCCGGTATTGGTTTATACGCGCCATGTATGGCCATGGTTTTCTCCCTCGGATTGTCCCCACAGGTAGCCTTTCCAATCATGATGGGATCTTGTGCCTTTTTAATGCCTCCTGCATCTATCAAATTCATCAAAGAAGGAGCTTATAATAGGAAAGCCGCCTTTTCAATGGCTATTCCTGGCATTGTTGCCGTATTTATTGCTGCATTTATAGTGAAATCCCTTCCTTTGGAATCTTTGCGTTGGTTAGTCATTGTCGTTATTCTTTATACGGCCATTCTCTTACTTCGTGCTTTTAAACGTTCCTAGCATAAATTTTCTTACTTTTAAGTAGCTTTCGTTCATCCTAAAATTCTTTAATAAATGGCCGTTTCATGGAAGGGAGTATTTCCCGCAATCACAACTAAGTTCACCTCCCAAAATCAGTTGGATTTAGGACTATTTAAAAAAAATCTAAGCGCCCAATTAGATGCTGGCATAAATGGCATTGTTCTTGGGGGATCCCTGGGTGAGGCAAGCGTATTGACGAATGTTGAAAAGGAAATTTTAGTAAAGGAAACCTTGCAATTTGTTGAAGGTAAAGTCCCCGTTATCATCAATATAGCGGAAGGAAGTACGGATGTGGCCATTGAATTGGCACAGGAAGCATCCCTTTGGGGCGCCCAGGGACTCATGTTATTACCTCCCATGCGTTATAAGGCCGATGACAGAGAAACCGTCCAATATTTCAAGGATGTTGCGGAAAGCACGCCACTTCCTATCATGATTTACAACAATCCGGTAGATTATAAAATTGATGTCACCATTGATATGTTTGCGGAATTAGCTTCCGTTTCAAATATTCAAGCCATTAAGGAATCAACGCGTGATGTTACCAATGTCACCAGGCTTCGAAATGCTTTTGGGGACAGATTTAGCATTTTATGTGGTGTTGACACCTTAGCATTAGAGGAATTGGTATTAGGAGCCGATGGCTGGGTGGCAGGTTTGGTATGTGCCTTCCCCGCAGAAACAGTGACCGTTTTTAAGCTGGTTAAAGCGGGTAGGATAGAGGAAGCTATAAACATTTACAGATGGTTTATGCCTTTATTGGAATTGGATATTCATCCAAAATTGGTTCAATACATAAAACTGGCTGAGTCAAAAACAGGATTGGGTTCAGAATTTGTGAGGAGACCAAGATTAGTATTGGAAGGGGCTGAGCGTCAAAAAATTGAAAATATCATTGACACAGGCATTAAAAACAGACCTGTTTTACCAAACTGTTAATATTTGCCGGACTAAAAAGATTGGATTACAATAAATTTCTATTTGGCGCTACCAGAATAACTGACAAAGGCGATGAATCGGCTGTCTGGCGACCAGGATGGTGTATTTATCGTTCCTTGCCCACCATATAGATAGGCAATGGTTTTGGGAAATCCTCCCATTACAGGCATTAATTTAAGGCTGACTGGTTTGCAGCCGGGATGTTGCGTAGGATCAATATCATCTTCAAAAGAGATGTAAGCTATCCATTTACCGTCAGGTGAAATATGCGGAAACCAGTTATTATATTGGTCGAAAGTCAATTGTTCCAATGCTGTACCATCGGGTTTCATTCGCCAAAGTTGCATGGTACCCGTCATACTACCATTGAAATAGATCCATTTACCATCGGGTGAACCTTCAGGTCCGTCCACATGACCAAAGGTAAAACGGGTTAATTGAGTTTCTTCACCCGTTTCTATATTGGCCTTAAAAACATGATAAAGCGAGTTTCGGCTGGTATCCCTTCGCCCCACATAATATACTTCCTTATTATTTGCTGCCCAGCCATGCAGATAGGAAGGTGTTTTTTCGGTAACCAATCTGGGTTCACCCCCTGAGAGAGGCAGCACATAAATCGTTGATCCACCACCAAATAATCCGGCCCTGTGAGAACTTATACCCAACCATTTTCCATCAAATGAAATCACATGGTCATTATTGTTTCTATTGGCATTTCCTGTATTGAGTTTTGAGGGTGC
Organism: Saprospiraceae bacterium; assembly: GCA_021299835.1. GTDB lineage: Bacteria > Bacteroidota > Bacteroidia > Chitinophagales > Saprospiraceae > BJGN01. The sequence continues at coordinate 20,771 of JAJTER010000023.1, forward strand.
GCCTTTACCATCAACAGGAATGGTCCAGATATTTCCTTTGCTATTGAATAACAGGTGTTTGCCATCGGGTATCCAGTTAGGCGCTTCAAAACGAACAGGGCTTTCATAGATCACCTTTCGATTTCCGGTAAAAACATCCAACATTTCCAATCGGCTACCCAGGCTATCTGCCCCATTAAAATTAAAAGAAGGCGGCATCATTTTATCTACCCTAACGTTCCAGATATTAACCTCCTCCAGGGCATCCGGGTTATTTGAGCACACAAATAAGCCTACATAAGGATTTTCACCTATATTTTCCATCGTCACGGCACCATAAGATTGCAGAGGTTCACCCTCATTGGCAATTCGCATCGTGTAGGTATTCCCTTTTCGTTCCAGTTGGATGGTACGTGCTTTTTTCTTTGGAAATATTAATTCGTCTTTCCCATTACGCATATATGCACCATGTATTTCACGCCAGGTGGCCATAGTTAGACCATCACCCTGAATGGTGGATGTAAAATGTACTGCATCATCCTCTAAACTTTCTCTTACCATCCATCCTAATTTACGACGGGGATTATTTCCGATGGGGTTAGCAAACTCAAAATTAGCCGTGACTATAAAATCGCCTTGTATTCTACTGGAAAGAAAATAAAATTGATCCTTATTCAACCCAATTTGAGAACCCGCTCCTTTTAGTTTATACACTTGGTTTTCAACATCGTAATAGGAGCTGCCAGTTAATTTTGGTTTTCCGATATCATTTGCGGAATTAAAAACGCCCAAATGTTGAATTTGCCCAAAACAATGGCTAAAAAAAACAAAAAGGGGAAGGAACAAGGTCAAATGTCTGTAATTCATCATCGGAAATGGCTTTGGTTGTTGAATATACGGATAAAAGGCGACAACAAGAGGTGTAAGGGGATATTTATACGGCTTGTAAAGGACATTTGCCCTATCTTTATATTAAAATTGGACGATATTATGCAAAAAACATTCAACATAATGGGCATGTGTCCTTTAATGACCTTCTATTTTTTTTATATGAACTTTCTTTGATTTACTATTATATGATATGGTGACCCAATATTTATGTATTATTCTGTAGAGACGCGATGCTTCGCGTCTCTACAGAAATTTTTTATAAAGCTTTAATTCTCAAATTTTTAAATCGAACTTCGGAACCATGTCCGAGAAAGCCAATATGTCCTTTAGCACGTTGTAATCCAGGATGATTTTTATGATCCAAAGTACCATTTTCTGAGGCTTCTTTTAAGTCACCATCAACGATAATCTGTCCATTTAAAGTCACTCTGATTCTATCTCCTTCGATACGAATTTCCTCCTCATTCCACTGACCAACGGGTTTTAGAAATTCTCTTTTTGCAGGAATAATTCCGTAAACAGAACCATGATATTGGTAAGGTTCAAGATTTGCATAAATAGGTGAAGTATTATCAAGAACTTGAATTTCCATACCCACATAAGCGGCATCTCCTTCTAATGGCGTTCTTATGCCAATACCATTATTGGCTCCCGGTGTTAATTGGAAATCAAAACGGAAAACGAAATCATCATATTCTTTTTCTGTATAAAGATTTCCTTTTCCTCCAGCCGTTGGATCAATGAGGATCGTTTGATCAACCACCTTATAATCGGTCATATTACCAACCCAACCAGTTAAATCTTTTCCATTAAATAAAGAAACGAATCCGTTGGTTTCCTCTTCTGGTGTAAGGCTAATCTGGCTGCTAGACAGATTTCTGACATATACGTCCCTAAAAGCCAGGTCGGTACCATGAGCTTGTAGTTCGATAGGTCCGGAAGGGAAAATAGGTAATTTTCTGTCCCAATAATTTTCCAGCGTCACATTATCTACCACCAATTCACCATTTAGATAAACAGTTACTTTTTCACCAACCATTCTGATGAAAAAAGTATTCCAGTCATTTATCGCATTATCCATTAATTTCAATGGCTTAGAAGGATTGTTTTTATTGTTATATAGACCGCCTGAACCTACATTGGCACCTACATCCACACGGGTAGTGTCCCAAATTTGAACTTGAGGTGTTCCTCTAAGATAAATGCCGCTATCCCCATTTTTGGAAATCCGCCAATCTACCCACATTTCGAAATCGGCATAATCCTTAACTGAGCAAAGATTTTCATAACCTGTCCCTGTAAATCTGATTTCACCGTTCACCACCGTCCAATTCAGGGGTAATTTAGCATTAGCCTCTTTCTGTTTTGCAGCTAAAACATCAGGAGCCATGGCAGCACGAGCTATAGGGTTTTCAACAAGACCTTGCCAACCGGACAAATCCTTTCCATTAAACATTGGCACAAAGCCTTCACTTGCGGGCATTTGAGAAAGCCATGTCCGTATATTTTCCCTGGTATAATCACTTTCTGCACCGCTGAGAACCACCATACATTTTTCTAATACTGGTTTAACAGTGGCTCCAAACAGACCAGCTTTACCTCCCGATTCTGGCAATGCAATATCACTACAAGCCTGTGCTGCAGCTTGTTGCACTTTGGCATCGTCCAGGAAAGTAGCTACGGTAATAAAAGACAAAAACGATTTATTATTGGCCAGTTGATTGATAATAAGTCTTTTTAAGCCGGCATCATCCTGGGTATAGGGAATCAATTTTCTGATTGACAACACCTTTCTTTCTGTACTCAATGATGAGCTGCCTATTTGTTTTACAAAGGCGCGAAAAGCAGCATTGGCTCTTTCTGGTTCATTAGATTCAATGACAGGTAAAAGGTAAGAGGTGGCGGCTTCATTCTCCCATTTGGTCAACGCTTGAAAAGCGGCATTTTTTAGATCAGCCTGATTGCTTTTGTAAGCAGAGGCTACCAGATTAAGCAAAGAAGGATCCGAAATAGGAGCAAAAGCACCCAGGTATTTCTTTTGGTTTTCTGGACTTTTTACCCAGATTTCCTTTAGTTTTTCAACCGTCTGTGCTGATTTTATAGAAACTACTGCGTCTTGTAATAATTTAATGACTTGATCGTCAGTAGCGGACGATAATTTCTCTAATAAAACATCAATGGAATTTGCAGAACTTGTCCCAGTTAATGCCTTATAAGCTGTTAAAGAAATGGCTTTATCGGTGGCATTGGTATAACCTATAACGTCATTGAAAGCAAGGACGGCATTTCTTGAAGCTAAAGTTTCAAGAAAAACAATCTTTCCGCTATTTCCTGCTTTATGCAAAGCAGAGATAATCGCTGGAATTTCCCGGGAACTTATCCATGTCTTTAAAAGAAGTGAAATAGTGGGGATTTCCGCAGAACTTATATTGGAGGCATAAGAAAGCAATGTTGGAATACCTTCCCTGCCTTTTATAGCCATCAAAGCTTTTATAGCGGCTAATCTATTCTCAAGTTCTGTCGTCTTTAATTGAGATTCAACGAAAGGAAGAGCCAGGGGATTTTTCAACGAACCCACATAATCCAATATCTGGATATTAGCTGCTGGGGATAAAGAACCAGCTTTATCGAGAATTTTTCTAAGGCCTGCAACGTCCTTATTTTCTAAAGCCAGGGCTAATGCCGCTCCTCTGTAATCTGCATTGGCATGACTTAACGCTTGAATTACCTCATCTATGGCATTCATGCCGTCATAAGTAATAAGTAAGCGAAGGGCAGCTAGGGAATAGGTATAAGCCGGCGTTGAAGCGTTATTTTTGACTATAAATCGGGCATTTTTTTCAGCGATAGACCATTGATTATTTTTAGCCAGCTGATCCAGATAATTAATCCAGGAACGCATGGTTTCCGTCGGCTCGTATTTAAATCCGACGGAAGTAGCCGCTGTTTTCATTATTTTTTCGGAAGAAGGCTGACCAGCTTTAGCTATGCCTGCCAAGGCAATTTTACGTAAATCAGCACCCGTTTCATTTTGGATAACTGCATGTAAAATATCCAGACTTTTAGCATTACTATAGGCTGCGATACCTTTCAGCACTGGCAATTTTTTATTTCCGGTGCTTTTGGCAAAGGCGCGAAGTAAAGCATCGTGAGCCTCTTCGGAACGAATGGCAATAAGGGTTTGCACGGCATAATCAGCCAATGTTTCAGAGGCTAGAAAAGGTTCAATAGAAGGAACTATATCTTTACCAATAAAGGAAAGGTGGTGTAAAAAGAAGGACTGAACGGTTGTTTCTTTCGAGGCAACCAAAGCACGTAAAAAGGCTTTTTCAACCAATTGTCGGGCTGCTTCATTTCCGTCCTGACCAGCATACCAAACCAAGCCGTTTAAGGCGGTACGTACCCGGGTGTCGTTTCCAACTTCTGCAGCGCTTACCTTTGAGGTAAATAAATCGAGTCCGGCAGGACCCATTTCTATCATTTCTTTAGCTAATCTATTGCGTTGATTTCCGTCGCGTGCAGGGATTTCATTTAAAATGTCAGCCATCTGCGTCGGCAAAGTACGTTGACTAAGCCCAACATTTGGCAATAAAATGGACAAAATAAGTGCCGTAAAAAAAAGATTGCGAATCATAATTTAATTATTAAGTCAGGTTTGAACCTCTTTTATTTAAATACTCCATGAACCTCTCATAGGTTGCCAAACCAATCGATTGGCTTCTTCATCATTGATAAAGGATTGTGCTACCGGATCAAAATGAAGGGTTCTTCCCAAACGAATGGCGATGATACCCATATTTACCAAAGTAGCAGAACGATGTCCATTCATCTCATTGAGCGCAAATTTTTGCCTGGTACGCACACTGTCAGAGAAAAGTCCAATTTGAGGTTCCGGGTCAGGTAAGGTGTCAATTAACCCTTTAAGATTTGGTATATCTGACTTAAAACCCTTATATATTTTTCCGTAAGGCCCTTCGATATATGCGGCATCTTTGTCTTTATTTTCCCCATCGAGAATGACTTGACAACCATCAGCGTAAGTGTAAGTAACTCGTCTCCACGAACCTACGGCATCAGCATCTTGCTGAGGAGCATCGACCTCCACCCGTACTGGGGTAGTGTGGTCTTTTCCTAATAAGTATTGAACGGGATCGAGGTAATGTTGCCCCATATCGCCCAAACCTCCACCGTCATAATCCCAATAACCCCGGAATACAGAGTGCACTCTTTCAGGATTGTAAGGTTTGTATGGAGCAGGTCCAAGCCAGGCATCATAATCGAGAGATTCCGGCACCGGCATTGGCTTAAGATTAGTCTTGCCACTCCAGAAAAATTTCCAGTTATACCCTGTAATTCCACTGACAGTTACTTTTAAAGGCCAGCCTAAAACGCCACTTTCGATGACTTTTTTAAGTGGCTTAACATCTGTTCCCAGTCCATAAAAGGTATCTTTAAATCGGAACCAGGTATTGAGTCTGAACATACGTCCATGTCTTTGGACGGCTTCAACCACTTTAATACCTTCACCAATGGTCCTGGTCATAGGCTTTTCACACCATATATCCTTGCCAGCTTCCGCAGCAGCAATAGCCATTAATCAATGCCAATGCGGTGGCGTAACAATATGAACCACATCAATATCAGGCCTGGCCAATAGTTCTCGGAAATCACTGTAAGTGCTCACATCCGGACCTGCAATATCCGATGCTCTTTGAAGATGATTCTTATCGACATCACACACAGCCAAAAGTTTAGTCCCTTCATAATCAAAATGACCTAAACCCATACCACCTACCCCAATGATGCCTTTAGTCAGTTGATCACTCGGGGCAGTATATCCTTTTCCACCCAAAACAGATCGTGGGACGATAGTAAATGCAGCTAAAGAAGCCGAAGTGTATTTTAAAAAATTCCTCCTGGCTACCGATTTTTTTTCATTCATAATATCAACGATTGTAAGGTGAATATACTATTTTTTTCCAAATTCCGCTGCTTCTTTATCCAAAATACTGGCATCAGGAAGACGATCAGCAATGAGAATGCGGTAACGGAAGGTGACTTCTTCTCCTTTCTTCAAAGTAAGATTTAACGAATCCTTTCCTTTGCTGAAGATGTTAGCCCCCAATGGATTAGCAGAAAAAAGGCCGTAACCTCTCGCATGCCAGTAAGTAGGATAGCTCTTGTTCTTAGGATGATCCAAAATGGTTATTGAAACAGGTTTGTCTTTAATCATTCCACCCAAACGCATCCATTTAGCTCTGGTACTCCACACTTCTTCTCCCTTTATGCCTTCGCTACTCAAATATTCCCCTGTAACCCCGGTATTATCTAAGGTAGGTACATTGGTTTCCTTCCCTTGAGCATCAGTAAAAATTTCAGGCTTGTTGGAAGGGTGTTCCAGTTCACGGGCTACTCTGATAGCAATCATTCCCTCTTTATCATCCTTAAAATAAACACTTTCAACGAGTGCTTTGAGCGTCGTAATGCGGTCGATGTACCGTCCCAATGGGTGAGTTCCAAAAATAAACGTCGTGTTTTCCTCTAACACTTCCTTCCCTTTACCATCTGCTTCAAACCAACCTGCCCGAATGGAAAGTTCCCCTTTATCCTTGCCAGGCTTTATCTTTGTCACCGCCTGGTGTTTCACCAATCCATAATTTTTAGGGTCTCCGGTGGTCAATATTTCCCTTGAATTATTCCAATAATCGATGCCGTTTACTTTTCCATAATTTAACCAAAGGCCAACATGGTGGGGATGATCTATTCGTTCCCCGGCTCTTGGTGCTACAGGATAACCTCTGGTCAGAAGTTGCCCGTTTTCAGTGATTAGAGGGTATAACACAGGTTTTTTGACCTCTTCATTTTGCGAAATAAAATACTGGGTAAATAATTTACCATTAATCTTAACTTCAATATCCTTGTTTGGTAAGGTGTTAAAGGTAACTCCTTCATTTTGAGATAAAAGCATAAAAGGAGAGATGAAAGATAAAATGAAGACAATAGCTTTACTATTATTCATCGTATAATTTTTTTAAAAGGTTAAACATTATTTTTCCCAGCCTAAGTATTCTCTGACATTATGGTAGCAAATATCCTGAATGATTTTTCCCGCCCAAGGGATGTCATTTGGGAGTTCTCCGTTTTCAATTTCCTTACCTATCATATTACACAAAATTCTTCTGAAATATTCATGTCGGGGAAAGGAAAGGAAACTTCTGGAGTCGGTGAGCATTCCTACAAATTTACTTATCAGCCCCATGTTGGATAGGGTATTCATCTGCTGTTCCATGCCATCTTTTTGGTCTAAAAACCACCAGCCTGAGCCATATTGTATTTTTCCCGCTACACTTCCATCATTAAAGTTTCCAATCATAGAAGCCATAACGGCATTATCAGCAGGATTCAAATTATAAATAATTGTTTTTGTCAATCGGTCTTCTTCATCTAGTCGCGCCAGATATTTTGACAATGCCTTAGCCTGAGACCAATCACCGATAGAGTCCCAACCGGTATCGGCACCTAAATTTTTCAAAGCTCTCAGGTTATTATTTCGCATGGCCCCAATATGAAATTGTTGAATCCAACCTAATGAATGATAAAGACAGCCCAGATCGAAAAGGATTGACGACATATATATATGTGCTTCTTCCTGAGAAACAGGTTCTCCATTGAGCGCTTTTTTGAAAATGCGATCTACTTCCGAAGCAGTATAATTTTCAGCACATAAATATTCTAATCCATGGTCCGAAAGCTGGCAACCGAGAGAAGCGAAGAAATCGGCTCGTTGAGACAATGCTTGTACAAGATCGTCGTAATTGACGATAGACACGGAAGTTAAATCAGCAAGCTGTCTGACAAATGAGGCAAAATTTGCATTTTTTATTAAAATGAATTTGTCAGGTCTAAATGCGGGCAACATTTTTAAAGGGCCGTCCCCCTCATTTTTCATAGCTATATGAAATTCAAGAGAATCTAAGGGATCATCCGTGGTGCAGACCGCCCTGACATTCATATTGGTTAGTAGGGGACGCACCCTGAAAGACGGCGTTTGTAGCAGTTCGTTACAATGAGCATAAATTGAGGCTGCATTATCCTTATTTAGGAGGTCATCAACGCCAAAATAGCGTTTCATTTCCAGAGCGGTCCAATGAAACAGCGGGTTTCTCCAGGTATAGGGAACCGTTTCTGACCATTTTTCAAATTTTTCGACATCACTTTTATTCCCTGTACAATAGGATTCATCAACGCCATTCATCCGCATAGCTCTCCATTTATAATGATCACCGTAGAGCCAGATTTTTGAAATATTTTCAAAGGAATGATTTTCAGCAATTTGCTGAGGTGGCAAATGATTATGATAATCTATAATGGGCATATCCTTAGCATAATCATGGTATAAGGAGGCGGCCGTATTGTTTTGTAACAAGAAATTTTCGTGTAAAAAAGAAGTGGTTGCCATAAAAAAAGGTTAGTTAAAGGACTGATTTATGAATAGAAAACAAAAGATAAGTGTATAATTTGGATAAACCATCAATTCCCTTCATTTTTTTGAACGCAAACGTTTTCGTAAATTTAATATAGTTAAAAAGCAATAGTTAATATTAATTATTCTAATTTGTAACAAATTAAAATGTACAATTATGAAAAAACACTATCTTTTATTGGGTTTTTTACTAACATTACTTCCTTTTCAAATGCTTTTGGCTCAATCACGAACCATAAACGGTACCGTTTCTGATGCAAAAAAAGAGGGTTTAATTGGGGTGACTGTCAGTTTAAAAGGTACCACCGTTGGTACCGTTACAGATGAGAATGGAGCTTATTCAATTACAGTGGGGAGTGGGAATGATATCCTGGTTTTCAGTTATGTGGGATTTATTTCCCAGGAAATTACAGCGGGTACACAAACTCAAGTGAATGTTACCTTAGCGGAAGATGTGCAAAATCTTTCTGAGGTGGTCGTCGTTGGTTATGGTACACAAAAGAAAAGTCAGTTGGCAGGCGCTATTTCGTCGGTAAGTGCAGAAGATATTATGTCACTCCCCGTAACCAATGCCCGTCAGGCATTACAGGGTAGAGCGGCTGGTGTTGACGTGGTACAGGCAGGTAGTAAACCTGGTGCCGGTCCACAGATTCGTATCAGGGGACGTCGTTCCTTTAATGCAACCAATAATCCGCTGTATGTGGTAGATGGAATTCCTTTATCTGGCGGTATTGATGATATCAATCCACAGGACATCCTATCTATGGAGATTCTTAAGGATGCTTCAGCTACGGCTATTTACGGTGCAAGGGGTGCGAATGGTGTGGTCATCATTTCCACAAGAAGAGGTGCCGCAGGAAAAACGGTGGTTTCTTTTGATACTTATGTGGGTATGAATCAAAGCCTGGGTAATATTAAAGTATTTGATGGTCCTGGTTTTGCAGAGTACAAAAGGGAATCAAGAAGAGCCATTGGCCAATATCCGCTTGGAAAAGGAACCGAAGCGGATGACGCTAAGATTTTTGAACCAGTGGAAATGGAAAGTATTAAACTGGGCAGAAGTACCGATTATGTAAATGGTATGTTACAGGATGGAATGATTCAGTCTCATCAATTGGGTATTTCCGGTGGTTCTGAAAAAACAACTTTTAACATTACGGGTAATTTCTTTCAGGACATAGGTGTTGTTAAAAAACAAGATTTCACACGTTATACTTTCAGGGTGAATCTGGATCATCAGATAAACAAAAGCCTGAAAGTTGGCTTATCTACCCTTTTTGTTAACAGTGCCAGAAATGGCGAGAATTTCAATCCACTCGGCGGTGCTTTAGCTGAAAACCCATTAGGCAAGCCTTATGATGACGCAGGAAACTTAATATTTTTGCCTACCTCAGACGGACTTCGAACCAATCCATTTGCCGAAATTGTAGATGGTGCACAAATTGATTTAGGAAAAAGATACCGTATATTCAATAGTATTTATGGTGAATGGCAAATAGCAAAAGGTCTTAAGTACAGAGTAAATTTTGGGCCTGATTTCACGGTAACAAGAAATGGCAGGTTCACAGGTGCATTTACCCAAAGTCAGCGGGGAGGAGTTGCTACTGGAGGTGTTGAGGATCGTTTTACTTTTAACTATACAGTGGAAAATATCCTTACTTACGATAAGAAATTTGGTGCCTCACATAATTTTAATTTTACCGCTCTTCAATCTTTTCAAAAAGACAGAGAGGAATATTCTGGTATGAGTGTATCTGGTATTCCTGCAGAAGCTCAATTATATCACTCTCTGGGTTCTGCCAGCTTGATTACAGGTGCTTCCACCAATCTTTCTGAATGGGCTTTACTTTCCTACATGGGTAGAATTAATTACGATTTCAGGGAAAAATACTTGTTGACAGCAACCGTTCGTGCAGACGGTTCTTCTCGTTTTGGAACGAATAACAGATTTGGTATTTTCCCTTCAGTGGCCGTGGGTTGGAATATTGCCAGGGAATCCTTTATGGAAGATTTAGGATTTCTTGAAAATTTAAAATTAAGAGCAAGTTATGGTTCCATCGGTAATCAAGCTATCAACCCATACCAAACACAGGCATTACTTGGAAGAACTGCTTATGCGTATGACAACACAGCGGGTTATGGCTATAGACCAAACACCATAGGTAATCCTGATTTGCGTTGGGAAACTTCCACAACGGCCAATCTAGGATTAGATTTTAGCCTTTTTGCCGGAAGAATTAATGGTTCTTTTGAATACTATAATACCACAACAACTGACTTATTGGCACCACAACCGCTTCCAACCTCCACTGGTTTTGGAGGTTTCACAACAAATGTTGGTTCTACACAAAACAAAGGAGTTGAATTGACCCTTTCTACCGTAAACGTAGATAAAGGTGGATTTACCTGGGAAACCGATTTGATTTTTAATAAAAATACAGAGGCCATTTTAGAATTGGCTAACGGAAAAGTGGATGATATCGCTGCAGGTCGTTTTATTGGTAAGCCACTAACTGTGTTTTTCGATTATAAGAAGTTAGGTATCTGGCAAACAAATGAAGCAGATCAAGCCAAAGTTTTTGGGGATAGAGTAGGCCAGATTAAAGTGGAGGATTTCAATAAAGATGGTAAAATTAACGCCAGTGATCGCCAGATTCTTGGATCTGCCGTTCCCGATTTTGCTGCCGGTTTAACCAACCGCTTTTCTTACAAAGGCATTGATTTCTCTTTCTTCATTTTTGCGAGGATAGGACAAATGATTCGCAGCCGTTATCATTTGGATCAGAATAAACTCGCGGGACGCTACAATAACATTGCGGTTGATTATTGGACGCCAAGTAATCCAACCAATGCCTTCCCTCAACCTGTGGTTACTCAGGAATTTCCAAAATATGATAATTCCCTGGCCTATTTTGATGGGTCTTTCATAAAAGTGAGAAATATTAATATTGGATATAACCTGCCAAAAACAGTGGTTGCCAAATTAAAAATGGAAAGTCTTCGTTTTTTCTCCAGTATTCAGCAACCTTTCATATTTTCCCAATATATCACCAAATATCAAGGTGTGGATCCTGAAACCTGGGCCGATGGCGAGCAAGGTGTTGGAGGTGGAGAAGTATCAGGCTCTGTTAGCCCTGCTATCCGTACCATTACCATTGGCCTAAACGCCAAGTTCTAATTTTAAATTTCTTAATGAATATTATGAAAACAATGCACATAAATAATAAGATTTCGGTAGGATTGTTCCTTTTTTTCCTACTATCCGCTCCATCTTGTGGCGATTTGCTGCAAGAGGACGTAATTTCAGCTATTGGTAATGATTATTTGAATACTCCAGCGGGTGTAAATGATGGGGTGAACGCAGCTTATTCTTCTATCAGAGCCTGGTATGGAACGGAGAGAGGCAATAATTTTACCATTTTTGGTACCGATACCCATACCAATGGCGCTGATGGTAGCTGGAAATTTATGAATACTTACGATAGTCAATTTGATTCCAGAAATGGACATGTTCAGGAGCTCTGGGATGAATTTTACAGAGGGATAAATACTTGTAATGCAGTTATAGACAGGAGTGTGAATGTAAAGGGTATGCCAGAGGCTACCTTAAAGCAAAGAGTTGCTGAAGCAAAATTCATTCGCGCACATAATTATTTTATCCTGACCCAATTATTTGGTGGGGTAGATCTAAGATTAAAGGAGACAGTAGCACCAACCAAAGAGGTTACCCGTTCTACAGTTCAGGCGCAATACGCAGCGATTATCAAAGACCTGACTGAAGCAATACCAGATCTTGAGGCAAAAGCCAAAGCTACGCTGTACGGTAAAGCTACCCGACCTGCTGCTGAACATTTACTCGGAAAAGTTTATTTGACCAAAAGTACCTCAGAGGCAAAGGCCAATGATGATTTAGCTAAAGCTATTCCTTTGTTTCAAAATGTCATCAATAACTATGGCATTAAATTATTGCCCGATTTTGGCCTTGTCCATAGGGAAGGAAATGAGATTAATGATGAGGTTATCTGGTCTGTTCAATATACACGGGATCCATTGACCAATGGAGGTGGAAACAACGCACATGTATTCTTCCTTATGGAATATGATATTCAACCGGGTATGCAGCGTGACGTTGCTAACGGCAGACCTTTTAAGCGTTATATGCCGACTAAATATACTATCGATGTTGTTTTCAAAGACAAAGAAAATGATAGCCGTTATAAGAAAACATTCAAAGATGTTTATTTCTCAAACAGACCTGGAACGTATAATACCAGTTTTGATAATTCTAAAGCTAAAGTAACTTTTGCAGCAGGAGATACCTGTATCTTTTTACCTGGTTATGAGATGCCAATGGCGGAAAGAGCGGCAAAAAAATACCAGGTGCTAGTGCCTTCCAGATATGATGAACGGATTTACCCATCTGTTTCAAAACACATAGATGGTGGAAGAATTGATAGAACACAGTTCGAAGGAGGCAGAGATTATATTGCCTTCCGTCTTGCCGATACTTACCTTATGTTAGCAGAGGCTCAGTTACTGACAGGTAATAAAGATGGAGCGGTTGCTACCATCAACGCTGTTCGCCGTCGTGCTGCTTTCCCTGGAAAACAAGCGGCCATGGAAATTACTGCTGATCAGATGAATCTTGAATTAATCATTGAGGAAAGAGAAAGAGAATTAATTGGTGAGCAAATGCGTTGGTTCGATCTTAAACGTTGGGGAATTCTCGTGGAACGAGTACAAAAATATAACCCCCAAGGCGCCCCTAATATTAAACCTTTTCATGCGCTACGTCCTATTCCACAAGTACAAATAGATAGAGTTACAGGAAATGCTTCTGCTTTTGCTCAGAATCCTGGTTATTGATTTTTTTCTTATATTAGGGGTGGCTTTATAAGTCACCCCTATTGTTTTTTACTAAAATGCTGAATAACATGAGATTTTCACCTTTCCTCTTCTTGTCTTTTTTAACCCTCTTTTCTTTGGAAGCCTTAGCGCAAACTAAAGAACCGTCTTTTAAAAAACTATTTAATGGTAAAAATTTAAAGGGCTGGATTGCTTCCGCTGAAAAAGATAGCTGGCAAGTGGTGGACGGTGTTTTAGACGTTAAAAGTAGCCCGGAAAGAAAGGGTAGTATTCTTTGGACGGAAAGAATTTTCACAGATTTTATTTTTCAAACAGATTTTAAAATGGGCGATGGCGTAGTGGATTCCGGCGTATTTTTAAAATCTGAAGCTAATCAAATTCAAATAGGTATTTCGGGTTCCCTTAAAATGGATAAAACAGGTTCTCCTTATATGCCCGGGAAGGGTTATCCCGTGACTGCTGCTAATATTCCTGAAATACTTAAACCCAATGGTTGGAATACCATGAGGATTAAATGCGAAGGGAAAAATTTTACCGTTTGGCTCAATGGCATCGAAGTACTTCAGTATCTTTCCGATACCATTCCTAATGAAGGTCAAATAGGCCTTCAATTGCATCCCAAAAATGAAATGGCAATTCAATTCAGGAATATCCTGATTCAAGATATTTAACCCTTTTTAACATTTTAACATAAATATCAAATGAACTTACATTTTGGAAAATTCCTCTGTCTGCTCCTTGTTTCTGTTTCACAGATTAATAACCTACAGGCACAACTTAATGTACTGACAAGTCAGGAAAAAAAAGATGGTTGGGAACTATTGTTTAATGGTAAAGATCTTACCGGATTTAAACAGCTGAACGGTGAAGCCAAATACCGGGTGGAAGATGGTGCCATCGTAGGGACGACCGTGCCAAATACCCCTAATTCATTTCTGGCTACTGTGAAAGATTATGGCGATTTTATCCTCGAAGTGGAACTGAAAGTGGATAATTCCATGAATTCAGGGATTCAATTCAGAAGCCTCTCTTTGCCCGAAGTTAAAAATGGCAGAGTTCATGGGTATCAAATGGAAATTGATCCGTCCGATAGAGCCTGGTCTGGTGGTATTTATGACGAGGCAAGACGTGATTGGCTGTATATTCCAAACATTAATCCCCAGGCAAAAACAGCTTTTAAAAAGGAAGCATGGAATAAATATCGTATCGAAGCCATTGGTCCGGTGATTCGTACCTGGGTAAATGGTATACCTGTTTCTGCGTTAATAGATGATCTAACGCTCTCTGGCTTAATAGCTTTTCAAGTGCACGCTATTGGCAAAGATGCTGTTCCAGGTAAGGAAATACGTTGGAGAAATATCAAGATTAATACCAAAAATTTAAAGGCTATGCCTCTTGACCAAACGCCTGTGGTTAATTTGTTAACTAATAAGTTGTCTGAACAAGAGAAATTTCAAGGCTTTGTCTCTCTCTTCAACGGTACTGATATGACTGGATGGAGAAATGTGAATTCAGATAAAACGCCTTCTGTAAGATGGAAAACGCAGGACGGTATCCTAATGGTGGGTGGTTCAGACGGGTCTGAAACGGGAAATGATATCGTTACAAAAGATAAATACAGTG